>NZ_MOME01000008.1:0-316899 GCF_001983005.1 Protofrankia sp. BMG5.30
CCCTGATGCGGCCCAGGACAACCTCGAACTGCGGGGAGTCCCCGCGCTGCCCGGCGGTGATCACGATGGACATGGGCTTTTGCCCCTGCTCGACGGCGAGGTGCAGCTTGGTGGTCAGGCCGCCGCGCGAGCGTCCGAGGCCGTGGTCGTCGGGCTCGACTGCGACACCGCCGGGCGGCTCCTTCTGCAGGTCCCCCTTTTCCTCGCTCCGGCGGCGTGCTGGTGGGCCCGGCAGACGGTGGAGTCGACGTTGAGGTCCCAGGTGATCAGGTCCTTGGCATCGGCCCGGGCCTGAAGTTCGGTGAAGATGCGCTGCCAGGTGCCGTTGCGCTGCCAGCGGCGGAACAGGTCGTACGCCCGGCCCCACGGCCCGTACTCGGCGGGCATGTCCCGCCACGGGATGCCGGTACGAACCCGGAACCGTATGCCGTCGATCAGCTGCCGCCGGGTCCATATCGGTGGCCGGCCGGGCTTCTTGCCCGTCGGCAACAGCAGCTCCAGCACGGCCCATTGCTCGTCCGTCAGATCTCCACGCGCCACGAATCAAGATCATCTCACRCCCAGGATCCACTTTCGACACAGGCCCTAGTGGGAGCGGAAGCTGTAGGTGGAAACCGCCGTCATCGCAGCGCTTTCCACCTACGGCTTCCGTGTCCGTAGGTGGTTTTCGTTGTCATGGTGACGTTTTCTGCCTACGGRCCAGGCACGCACCGCCGCCGGCTACGAGGGTGAGGCCGCAGCGAGTGGGACGTTCGGATAGGGGCGTCYGGTGGGGCATCGGGGTGGGGAAAGCGTGGGGAAACCGGTCGTGGGGATGAAGGCGCCGCGGAGCAGGGCGAACCCGACGCGGACCACCCGCGGGGTGGTGGATTGCTCGCGGGGTGAGGGTCACAGCGGCGTGGGGATGTCGCGGATGTGGTTGTGCGTTCAAGTAGTGTCCTGTGAGGCCGGTGGGTGCCCGGCACGAGCGATGATCGCGTGCCCTCCGGTCCGGGATCCCGGACCCGTGACGACCTCGACCATCAGGAGTCCTGACTTTCATGACCGTCACCGACGCCGCCACCAGCGCCTCCGCCGGCGCCGCCCTGGCGCTGGACGCCGCTGCCGCGGACCTGCTGTTCCACACGGCCCAGACAGCGAACACCTTCAGCGACGAACCAGTGTCCGACGAGCAGATCCGCGCCATCTACGACCTGGTCAAATGGGCGCCGACCAGCATGAACTCCCAGCCGTTGCGGATCGTTCTGGTCCGTTCGCCCGAGGCGCGGGAACGGCTGGTCGCGCACCTCAGCTCGGGTAACCAGGCGAAGACGCGGTCCGCGCCGCTGGCGGCCATCGTCGCTGCGGACGTCGACTTTCACGACAACCTGCCACAGGTCTTCCCGCATCTGCCGACGGCCAGGGACATCTTCGCCGAGCCGGCCTTCCGTGAGTACAGCGCGCGGTTCAACGCCGCCCTCCAGATCGGCTACTTCATTCTGGGTATCCGGGCCGCGGGGCTCGCGGCCGGCCCGATGACGGGGCTTGACGCCGACGCCATAGACAGGGAGTTCTTCGCCGACAAACCGCTGCGCACACTCGCGGTAATCAACATCGGCAGGCCGGGGGAGAACGCCTTCCGTCCCCGGCACCCCCGCCTGGACTACGACCAGGTCATCTCCGCTCTCTGACAGCCGCTTCCACCCGGCCGTCGCCTGTCGCCCGCCCACCCGCCGCTCCCCGTTCTCCGAACACCCGTCCGCGCAGCCTTCCCCCGGGCCACGCTCTGAAGGATGTGAATGCGGTGCTGCTGCAACAGCAGCGCATTCACATCCTTCACATCCTTGTGGGGCTGTCGCCGGCGTGAGCTTCGGCGGAGCCCGAGAAACGGTGACGGACAGCTGTGTTCGCGTGTTTTTGTGGGTTTCTGCTCGGTAGGGCTCCGGGGTGAAGGCGAGACGGGTCGACTGCGTGATCGTGCGGTTACGTGATGGCTGGATGGTGATCGCGTCCCGGGACGGCGGGCCGATTGGATCATGGCGGGCGGGCGGCAGTTGTCCCGTGCGTGTCCCGACCCGGGGCGGGGGTGTTACCGTGAAATCCCGTGGACCGGCCGGGTACGGGTGTCCGGCCGGCGCAACCCACGGAAGGGTCCCAGCGTGGCGCAGGCGCACGTGACCAGGCACATCTTCGTGACCGGAGGGGTCGCCTCCAGTCTCGGCAAGGGGCTCACCGCCTCCAGCCTCGGTCGTCTCCTCAAGGCTCGTGGCCTTCGGGTCACCATGCAGAAGCTCGACCCCTACCTCAACGTCGACCCCGGCACGATGAACCCGTTCCAGCACGGGGAGGTCTTCGTCACCGACGACGGCGCCGAGACCGACCTCGACATCGGCCACTACGAGCGGTTCCTGGACGTCGACCTCGACAGCAGCGCCAACGTCACCACCGGCCAGGTCTACTCGCAGGTGATCGCCCGCGAGCGCCGGGGTGGCTACCTCGGCCAGACGGTGCAGGTCGTCCCGCACATCACCGACGAGATCAAGGACCGGATCCGCAGGCTCGCCACCGACGCCTGGGACGTGGTCATCACCGAGGTGGGCGGCACCGTCGGCGACATCGAGTCGCTGCCCTACCTGGAGGCGATCCGCCAGGTCCGCCACGAGGTCGGACGGGACAACGTCCTGACCGTCCACGTCAGCCTGGTGCCCTATCTGGCGCCCTCCGGGGAGCTGAAGACCAAGCCCACGCAGCACTCGGTGGCGGCGCTGCGCAGCATCGGCCTGCAGCCGGACGCGCTGGTCTGCCGCTCCGACCGGCCGCTGCCGGCCGCGCTCAAAAGCAAGATCGCTCTGATGTGCGACGTGGACGACGAGGCCGTCGTCGGCGCGCCGGACGCGGCCTCGATCTACGACATCCCCAAGGTGCTGCACAGGGAAGGCCTCGACGCCTACGCGGTCCGCCGCCTGGGCCTGCCCTTCCGGGACGTCGACTGGACCGAGTGGGACACCCTGCTGCGCCGCGTCCACCGCCCGGCCAACCTGGTCACGGTGGCGATCGTCGGGAAATACGTCGATCTGCCCGACGCCTACCTGTCGGTCACCGAGGCGCTGCGGGCGGGCGGGTTCGCGGTGGACGCCCGGGTGGAGATCCGCTGGGTGCCCGCGGACACCTGCTCGTCCCCGCAGGCCACCGCGGTCGCCCTGGGTGGGGTGGACGGTGTGCTCGTGCCCGGCGGCTTCGGCATCCGCGGGATCGAAGGGAAGATCGAAGCGCTCCGGCACGCGCGGGCGAACGGGATCCCGGCCCTGGGCCTGTGTCTGGGCCTCCAGTGCATGGTCATCGAAGCGGCCCGCAACATGGCCGGGCTCACCGACGCGAACTCCACCGAGTTCGACCCGCAGACGCCGCATCCGGTGATCTCCACAATGGCCGACCAGCAGGCCGTGGTCGCCGGGGAGCGGGACATGGGCGGCACGATGCGCCTCGGGCTGTACGCGTGCACGCTCGCGCCCGGCACGGTCGCCCGGCGGGTGTACGGGGCCGCGGAGGTCGACGAACGCCACCGGCACCGCTACGAGGTCAACAACGACTACCGCGACCGGCTCACCGCGGCCGGGCTGGTGATTTCCGGGACGTCGCCGGACAGCCGGCTCGTCGAGGTCGTCGAACTGCCGGTGGAGGTCCATCCGTTCTACGTCGGCACCCAGGCGCATCCGGAGTTCCGCTCCCGGCCGACACGGGCCCACCCGCTGTTCCGCGCGCTGGCCGCGGCGGCGGTCACGCACGCCGAGCAACGCACCGGGGTGCTGCCAGTCGAACTGCCCGACGGCATCGCGGACGTGGACGGCCAGGAGATGGTGGACAGCCAGGGGATAGCTGGCGAGGTGCAGTGTGAGGAGCTGGTGCCGTCATGGCCACCCGCAACGTGACAACCAGTAACGCGGCCGGCCATGCGCCGGCCGGCGGTGCGACAGCCGGCGGGGTGGGGGAGCCCGACGCGCGGGGACCGGACGGGGCACGGGCGGACAGCGTGCCCGCGGCCGGGCCACAGACGGACAACACGCCCCCGGCCGAATCGTCCGCGGCGCCCACCAACGGGGTGCCTGTGGACGGGGGGCCCGCGGCTGGCGCGCCGGCCGCGGAGGCGGGTTACCGCTCCGACAGCGGGCACCGCTACGAGGTGGTGGAGTCCGATGTCGTCTTCACCGGGCGGATCATCCGGCTCCGCCGGGACATCGTGCGGATGCCGGACGGTGGGGTTTCCCAGCGTGACGTCATCATGCATCCCGGCGCGGTCGGTGTGGTCGCGTTGGACGAGTCCGGGCGGGTGGTGATGGTCAACCAGTACCGTCACCCGGTCCGCCGTCCCCTGTGGGAGCTGCCCGCCGGCATCCTCGACATCCCCGGGGAGCCGCTGGCGACCGCCGCCGCCCGTGAGCTTGCGGAGGAGGCCCATCTCACGGCCGCCCGCTGGGACCTGCTCGTCGACGTCCTGGCCTCGCCCGGGATGACCGACGAGGCGTATCGCGTCTTCCTCGCCCGTGAGCTGGCGGTGATCCCGCCGTCGCGGCGGCATGTCGGCGTCCACGAGGAGGCCGACATGCGGACGCGGCGGGTGGATCTCGACGAGGCGGTGGCCGACGTGCTGTCCGGGACGATCACCAACGCCATGGCCGTGATCGGCATTCTGGCGGCGGCGACGGCCCGCGCCGGCGGATTCACCTCCCTGCGCGCCGCGGACACCCCCTGGCCGGACCGTCCAACACCTGGAGCGCCTGTTTCATAACTATTCGTGTCTGTGCGGATGGTGCCCGCGCCGCCCGACCGGCGCTTCAGCGGCCGGCGAGCCGGGCCAGCCGTTGCCGGTGGGGACCTCAGCCGTTGCCGGTGAGGACGCTGCCGGCCTCGTCCACGACGACGGGGGCGTTCGCCGCGAGGACCACCGGGTCCAGCGGGAACGCCTGCCCGACACCGGGCACGGCGAACGTCCCCTGCCAGGTCACCGTGAGTGTGATCGTGTAGGTGCCGGGCTGGCGGTAGGGGTGCGACACGTAGGCGTCGGGATGCTCCCGGGGTGAGATCGCCGGGTCGAAGGGGCGGCCGGGGGAGTCCGGGCCGATCGCGCCGTCCCCGAAGTCCCACCGGTAGTGGGGGACCGCGGTGATCGTGGCGAGCACCGGCTGGTCGACGTTGAAGACGAAGGCCGGCGGGACCGGCGTGTACACCACCGTCGGCAGGTTGGCGAAGCTGCGCCCGCTCGGCGCGACGACGAGCGTGGGCTTGGGCAGCGCCTGTTCCCGCAGGTAGTTGGTGAGCGCTGCCTGCACCTGCGCGAGGGTCGGGGCGGCACCGGGTTGCGGGTCGCACAGCGCGTTCGTGTCGGCGGCCGCCTCCGGTGCGGTCGCCCACAGCAGTTCCTCGAAGTCGGTGGTCTCGTCACCGACGTTGCAGTAGTTCAGGGGGACGACGCAGTCCCCGCAGCCGCCGCCGGCCCGCCGGGCCGCGCCGGTCGCGGGCGTCCGGTGCAGCCGTCCGCCGACGAAGGTGTAGATGTATCCGCTGTCGGTGGCGCGGGTGTCGCAGTATCCCCACAGGGCCGTGCAGGCGCCGCCGGTCCGCCCGTCCGGTGCCGCGGCGGCGGGTGACACCACCGGCGGGAGCAGCCCGAGCAGGGACGCCGTGACGACAAGAAGCACGATCGCCAGCGGTCTGCCGGCACCTGCGCCATGGCCGTAGCTCTGGCCGGTGTCGTGCCGCCGGCGCGTCCAGCGCCCCCTGAGCCACCCGTGCCGGTCGCGGCCCAGCCGTCCCAGAAGGTTCCGGCCGCCGGCGTGACCGCGGCCCGGCTGGTCATGGCCGCCCGGTCCTTCCGGCCGCCCCGGCCGCCGCGACCTGGGGCGCGGATGCGCGTGCGGGGACGGGGCTGCCCGCGTCACGACGACCCCGTGGCGTACAGGACGTTCTGGATGCGCCAGCCCGCCGAGCTCAGCACCAGCGTCGCGGTGGCGGCGCGCGCCGGCTGGGCGGGATAGGTCCGGACGGTGTTGCCGGCGGCGTCGAGCAGCCGGACGGCTCTGATCGCCACGGTCGTCCGCGCGGTGGCGGCCCGATCCCCGAGCGGATCCATGACGACCGGGCCGACGGCGAGCGGATCCACGTCGGCGTGCCCGCCCTGGTCGTGGAAACCGCGGGTGACGCCGACGTCGAGCATGCACGTCTGGCATCCCGGCATGGCTGTCAGGCTCACGTCCGCCACCCGTCCCTCCCGACTGGCTGTGTTGATCTCCGTGAAGTACGCCTGCACCGTTGCCAGCGCCGTCCGGGTCGGGTCGGCGGCCGGCGGCCCGGACGGTGTGGCCACCACCTGCGACACGGACCCGACCGGGCGCGGATCGCCGGTGACCGGCCCGCTCGGCTGCCCCGTCGGGCCGAACGCCTGCGCCCTGGGCGGAGCCGGGGCACCCGTGGTGGCCGCACCACCGCCACAGCCGACTGCCAGTATGACGACGGCGGCGACCAGCAGATACCGGGCGTGTCGTGGCGGTCCACTGTCTGTCCGCATCAGATGTGAGGATAGCCGCAGTCCTCTACACGTACGGACAGGGGTTGGCAAATCGCCCCGAGAGGCGTGTCGTCCCAGGTAGTCGGGTGTGATCCGCGCGGTATGGGCGGACGCCGTCCGCCGGGCACCTACACTCACGTCGATGGCGAGCCACGCACATCGATGACGAGCGCAGGCGTAGGGATGGGTTGATGGCCGGCGAGTCCGTTGTCGCCTCTGGCGGTGACCGTGCTGTCCCTGGCGGTGACCGGCGCCCGCCTGCCGTGGCCGCGGCCCACCGGGCCCGCGCGGCGGGCATGGCCCGTGCGGCCTACCCGGCCTACCCGGCCTACCCGGCGGCCCGCACGGTACGCACGTGAGCATGCCGGCTGACCCGGAACCGGAACCGGAACCCGTGGCCGGGGACCCGGCCGTCGTGGTCGAGCGCTTCCTCGACCATCTGGCGGGCGAGCGTGGGCTCGCGCGCAACTCGGTCCTCGCCTACCGGCGTGACCTGCGCCGTTACCTGGAGCACCTGAGCCTGCGCGGGGTGCGCTCCCTGGCCGACGTGGACGAGTCCGAGGTGGCCGAGTTCGCGGCGACCCTCCGGGAGGGGGCCGGCGAGCACCCGCCGCTGGCGGCGTCGTCGGTGGCGCGGATGCTCGTCTCGGTCCGGTCGCTGCATCGCTTCGCGGCGCGGGAGGGCGAGGTCACCTCGGACGTCTCCCGGCCGGTACGCCCGCCGACCCCGCCGCGCCGGCTGCCCAGGGCGCTTACCGTCGACCAGGTGGTGGCCGTTCTGCGCGCCGCGTCCACGTCCGCCGCCGGCGGTCCCGGCGGCGATCCCGCCGAGGGGAGCCGACAGCTGCGGGCGGTCGCGCTGCTGGAACTGCTCTACGGGACCGGCGCGCGCATCTCCGAAGCCGTCGGCCTCGATATCGACGACCTGGACCTGGACGCGGCGTCGGTGCGGCTGCTTGGCAAGGGCGGCCGGGCCCGGGTCGTCCCGCTCGGCCGGTACGCCGGCGAGGCGCTGGCCGCCTACCTGGTCCGGGCGCGTCCGGTGCTGGCGAGCCGGCGGGCGTCCCCGGCGGTCTTCCTGTCCCGGCGGGGGACCAGGCTGTCGCGGCAGAGCGCCTGGACGGTGCTGCGGACCGCGGCCGTGGCGGCCGGCGTGGAGGGCGTGTCACCGCACGTACTGCGGCACTCCTTCGCGACCCACCTGCTCGACGGCGGGGCCGATGTGCGGGTCGTCCAGGAGCTGCTGGGCCACGCGTCGGTGAGTACCACCCAGATCTACACGCTGGTCACGGTGGACCGGCTGCGCGAGGTGTACGCGACGTCGCATCCCCGGGCGCTGGGCACCAGCAGGCCGGCCCAGGGCTGACACGCTCCCGCGCACGCCCGCTGGCCTGCCCGCGGTGGAATGGCCGGCCGTCGGGTGGGGTCACCGCATGGTGGGAACCCACCCGCCTGTCGGGCTGTCCTGCCGGCCGTCCGCCGGRCTGTCGCGGGCCTCAGGACGGGGTGTACGGCCCCAGGCTCGGCATGCCGTTGGACGGGGCCGGCGTGGGTACCCCTCCGACGCCTCCGACACCTCCGACGCCCTGCGTGCTGCGCTCGGCGAGCGTCTCGCCGACCTTGCGCGCGATCGCCTCCATCAGGCGCAGTGCCTGCGGCAGCGACAGGTTGAGCACCACTTCGCTGTCGTTCGTCATCGCGAAGCGAACCGATACGTCCGCCATTGCTCGACCTCTCCCACCTGGTTCTGTGGATCTCGCAGCTGTTCGTGGAATGGAACRGTACGACCCGTCCTCGAACGGCGTGCGGCCGGGGTTGTCCAACGTTCCATGGATGTCACGCAACGCAATGTCTTGATCGCGAAGTGTTGTAAGCACGGAATTGTTTCCGTTGTTCACCTTCCGCCGCTCCTCTGTCCGATCGGTACGGCCGCGTCTGTTGAGAAGACTCCCGCCCCCCGGCGTCCGCCAGCGTCCTACGGGGCGATCAACGCCCGTAGCTGTCACGTTGTTCAGGCATAGTCCCGCATTCGCTCCCGGGTCGGGTGACCGGGGGTGCCCGTGGGTGAACCCAACCGTATGGATACACTCCGAGTCGGCCAGAAGCGTTCAGGGTGGCAGGATCGGGGGCGGCGGCCAGGGCGGGCCGCCCGGAGCGGGCCGGCCAGCGCCGGTCCAGATGATGTTGACGCTTCGGCGTTTCGGGGCCGCTCCTTCGGAGCCGGCATCCTCGACTGGYGGCGGATGTGCATGATCGTTCCGTCGGCGATCAGAATGCCCTGTGGACGGGTCATACGGCAGGATGTGGCTCATGGGCTCTCCTGGTGATCTACCTGACGTCTCGTTGCTGACGATCTCCATCCTCGGCGGGACCGGGCCGCAGGGTCGCGGACTCGGCCGCCGTCTCGCCATCGCCGGCAACCGGGTCGTGCTGGGCTCGCGTTCCGCCGAACGCGCCGGGGAGGCCGCCGCGAAGCTGGGCGCGGCCGGCTGGGCCGTCACTGGCGCGGACAACGCCACCGCCGCCGCCGCCGGCGACATCGTGATCGTCGCCGTGCCCTGGGACGGCCACGGCGAGTTGCTCACCGGCCTGCGCGCCGAGCTCGCCGGCAAGATCGTCGTTGACTGCGTCAACCCGCTCGGCTTCGACAGGGGCAGCGCGTTCGTGCTCCCCGTACCCGAGGGCAGCGCGGCACAGCAGGCCGCGGCGCTGCTGCCGGAGAGCACCGTGGTGGCCGCGTTCCACCATGTCAGCGCGGTGCTGCTGGAGGACGAGACGGTCAACGAGATCGACACCGACGTTCTCGTCCTGGGTGACGACCGGCAGGCCACCGACACCGTCATAGCGCTGGCGGGCAGGATCGCCGGCATCCGCGGGATCTACGCGGGCAAGCTGCGTAACGCGGCCTCCGTCGAGGGGCTGACCGCGAACCTGATCTCGGTGAACAGACGCTACAAATCCCACGCGGGGCTACGCGTGACAGACGTTCAGTGACATCGGGTAACGGCAGATAGTAACAAATTGTGACAGGCATTCCGTGGCAAATGTTTCATCAGGTGTTTCACCACGGACGTCCGGTCCAGCCGGCGTAGGTGGCAATCGACCGGGGTAGGTGGCGACGGTGACGGTGACGGCGGCGAGCGGCCGGGATGATCCCGGCATCGACGATCTCGGTAACGGGGTGGCGGTGCCCCGACGGGTGACCCGCGTGGTCTCGCTCGTCCCGAGCCTGACCGAAGCCATCGCGCACACCGCGCCCGGCCTGCTGGTCGGGGCGACGGCCTGGTGCTCCCGCCCGGTCGACCTCGACGTGGCCCGCGTACGCGGGACGAAGAACCCGGACATCACCACGATCGTCTCCCTCGCCCCGGACGTGGTCTGCGCCAACGCCGAGGAGAACCGGGATGTCGATCTCGACCAGCTCCGAGCGGCCGGCATCCCGGTGTGGGTGAYGGCACCGGCCACCGTGGACGCCGCCCTGGTCAGCCTCGAGCGGATGCTGCGTGACGCCTGCCGCCTCGACCGGCCGGACTGGCTGACCGCCGCCCGCGCGACCTGGGCGGCCCCGTATCGCGGGCCGCGGCGCAGCGCGCTGGTCCCGGTGTGGCGCCGGCCCTGGATGGCGGTGGGGCGGGAGACGTTCACCGGTGACGTCCTGCGCCGGCTCGGGATCGACAACGTGCTCGCCGACCATTCGCAGCGTTATCCCCGGATCCGTCTGGACGAGGTGCCGCCCGTCGACCTGGTGGTGCTGCCCGACGAGCCGTATCCGTTCAGCCCTGCCGACGGCCCGGAGGCGTTCGGGGACACCCCGGTGGTGTGCGTCTCCGGCCGCCATCTGACCTGGTACGGACCGTCCCTGGTGTCGGCCCGCGCCGTCCTCGACGCCCAGCTCTCCCACCCGGTCACCGCCCCCGCCCGCACCTGACGCCCGCGCCGCCGTCGCCGCCGGACTGCGATGGCCAGGTCGATCGTCCCACCCACACCCGTGTCGGGACTGTCGACACGGATCTCCCCGCGGGTGTCCCTGTATTCCAGGGCCCACTCTTCCGAGCGATGCGAACGCGCTGCCGCTGTCACGGCATCGCGTTCGCGTCCTTCCGGCCGGTGGCCGGCAGTTCTCTGTACGCACCCATACGCATGCGCGACAGGCCGAACCGGGCAGGCAGCCTCAATGTGCTCCGAGAACGGAAGGGCGTGGCCGCCGCCACCACAGGCACGCGGACACGAAGAACATCGTCGATTTCGGCTAAGATGACATTGCTACCGCATGCTCGGCCCAAGTTTCGTCAAAATTTGACAGGATTCGGCTCGTAACAGCGCCAAGCAGCGACGTTAGGGCAGCCCATGTTGATACGTTTCGAAGTATCGAACTATCGTTCGATACTGGAGCCCGTGGAGCTGTCCATGGTCGCTGTGGATCGCGATCGCGTGGAAGCTCGCGAGGCGGCCTCGCTCGGGGAGAGCCTGCTCACGGTGGCGGCGCTCTACGGCCCCAACGCCTCCGGGAAGTCGAACATCGTCGCGGCGTTCACCTGGCTCCGGGACGCCGTGCAGCACTCGCTGCGCACCTGGGACGACGAGATCCCGGTCGAGCCGTTCGCGTTCGGGGAYGGCCCCGGCCGGCCCTCCGAGTTCATCGTCGAGCTGCTTGTCGACGGCATACGGTTCGAATACGTCCTCGAGGTGCACCGCCGGGCCGTTCACTACGAAGGTCTTTTTCATTATCCGGAGAAGAGGCGACGCCGCGTTTTTGAACGGGAAAGCGGCGAGCTGAAGCTCCAGCGGGGACTCGGCGGAATCGCCGGGACGCGCGAACTGATGACGGACCGCACATTGGTACTGACCGCGGCTCGTCGCTTCCGGGAGCCACTCGTCTCCAAATTCGCCGGGGAGCTTCTTCGTACGCTGGCCATGAGCCCCGGGCAGCGTCTTCCCGAAGTTATTGAGATGGCAGTACCATATCGTGCGCTACGGTCGACCGTCCGGTGGTTCGAGTATCTGTCGGAGAGTGATCAGGAGGCGCTTTTCGACGTCGCTTCCCCCGGAGCGCCACCGGGCCCGGACCGGGAGCAGGCACTGGCGTTACTCAGGATCGCGGATCTTGGAATTGATGATGTTCTGATCGACGAAGGCGAGAAGACGCTACAGCGTTCGGCAGAAACCGGTGCCAGCCGTCCACCGAAACGGGTACGACTCGTCCATCGGGCCGCGACGGAAAAAGTTCCACTCGATTTCCGGGCCGAGTCCGAGGGCACCCGCACCTGGTTCAGGCTCATCGGCCCGGTGCTGACCGCGCTGCGAAGCGGATCCCTGCTGTTGCTCGACGAACTGGACGCGAGCCTGCACCCGACACTGTCCGCTCAGCTGCTCGGGCTCTTCCACAACCCGGCGACGAATCCGCGCGGCGCGCAACTCGTCTTCACCGCGCACGACACCAGCCTACTGAACCATCTCAATCGTGAYGAGGTGTGGCTGACGGAGAAGTCCGACAGCGGGGCGACACGGCTCGGCGCGCTTGCCGAGTTCGCCGGTGAGCGGGTGCGGAGATCTCAGAACCTTGAGCGTGCCTACCTGCACGGACGTTTCGGCGCGCTGCCCGACGTGGATCAGGCCGAACTGCTGCGCGCGCTCGGCCTGATCGGCTGACGGCGGTGGCGACGAGGCCGAGGGCGCCGAAGCCGCTGAAGCGGCGGACCGCGGCCCGCCCGGAGCTGCGGACAATCGTAGTGTTCTGCGAGGAAAAAATTCGGAGCCGGACTACATAAAAGGCATCAAGAAGCTTCCGGAAGTCGCTCGGAGGACTTCCGTCCGCATCGAGATCGATGCCGGCCAGGGAGTGCCGCTCACCCTGGTCAGACGAGCCGTCGAACGGAAGAAGGACCCGGAGGTCGACGAGTGCTGGTGCGTGTTCGACGTCGAATGGCCCAAGAACCATCCGAACCTCACGGAGGCTGTCGACCTCGCCCGTGCGCACGACATCGGGCTGGCGGTTTCCAACCCCTGTTTCGAGCTGTGGCTCATCCTGCACCACCAGGACTACAACAGGTCTGCCGACACCGCCGCGGTCGAACGTAAGAGTCGGTTACTCGACGGCAGACCGGGGAAGAGCATCGACGCGGAGTTGTACATACCACGCCGGAAGGACGCCGCGCGACGGGCGCTGGCGCTGGCGACCAGACATGAGAAGAACGGAACGGTGTTTCCTCGGGACAATCCTTCGTCCTCGATGCCCGCTCTCCTCACCGCGCTCGAGGCGTAGGCTCCGCGCCGGGCTCTTTCCCGAGCATACGGCTGTCGCGAGCGAATACCTTCCGCTCGCGACACGTCCCTGATCAGTTCTGAAGGATGCGAACGCGGTGCCGTGATGGCGGCAGCGGATTCACATCCTTCAGGTGAACGTCGTCAGCGGGGCCGTTGGTGGTGGKTGGAGGGCGCCGGTATGGCCGGCCGTGGCCGTACCGCTGGGCAGGTCCGGTGGTGGCGGCCCGCCCGGCGGCGCCGGAGCTGGTCAGCGGCGGCGGGTGTGCTCAGCGGTAGCTGTGTTCGTCAGTGGTAGCTGTGTTCGACGGTGGGGAAGGTGCCGCCGCGGACCTCCTCGGTGAAGCGCAGCGCCGCGTCGGCGAGGGTGGAGCGCAGATCGGCATAGTGCTTGACGAACCGGGCGTGCGCGTCGGAAAGGCCGGCCATGTCCTGCCAGACCAGAACCTGCGCGTCGCAGTCCGGGCCGGYTCCGATACCGACGACCGGGATGGTCAGTTCCTTGCTCACCCGGGCGGCGAGATCGGACGGGACCACCTCGAGCACGACGGCGAACGCCCCGGCCGCCTCCAGCGCGAGCGCGTCGGCGAGCAGGGCGTCACCGGCGTTGCCGCGGCCCTGCACCCGGTAGCCGCCGAGGACGTTCACGCTCTGCGGGGTCAGCCCGAGGTGGGCCATGACCGGGATACCGGCCGCCACCAGCGCGGCGACCTGCGGGACCACCCGGGCGCCCCCTTCGAGCTTGACCGCCTTGGCGCCGCCGTCCTTCATGAAACGTGCCGCGTTGTCGATCGCCTGCTCCACCGACCTCTGGTACGAGCCGAAGGGCAGGTCCGCGACGACCAGTGCGTGGGTGGTTCCGCGGACGACCGCGCGCACCAGCGGCAGCATCTCCTCCACCGTTACCGGCACGGTGGTCTCGTAGCCGTAGACGACGTTGGCCGCCGAGTCGCCGACGAGCAGCACCGGCACGCCCACGTCGTCGAAGATGCGGGCGGTGGTCGCGTCGTAGGCGGTGAGCATCGCCCACTTCTCCCCGCGGTCCTTGGCCGCCTGGAGTTCCCGGACGGTGGTCCGGCCGCGGCGGGCCGCGCCGCCACGGGCCGCGGCCGCGGGTCCTGATCCTGCCGCCGGGGTGCCCGGTGCCGTCGACGCGCCGTACAGCGTCGTCGCTTCCCCGGCCGCGGCGGCGGGCGAGGCGGAACAGACTTCTGCCGTCCTGTTCATACGATCTCCTGTTGGTCCGTCCGGGCGCTGGCGCGTCCCGGCGTCCCCTCCATGCTGCCACCGCCGTGGAAACAGATGCGTCGTGGCCTGGCTCACCGTAGGCTTCGATCTTGGATGCGGGGGCGCCACCTGACGGTCGGGACACAACTTCGACGGACGGGATCCATGGGGCACAGCAAGCACTACAGAGATGGGCGGCGGTGGCCGCGGATGAACGGGCACACCGCGCCGGACGCGCTGCCAAACGCGCTGCCGAATGCGGGGACGAATCCGGTGCCGGGCCCGACGGGACGCCCGTCACGGCATCTGTCACGGTATCCGACATGGCGCCGACGACGGCTCTCGCCATCGCTGCCGGCACAGTCCTCGACAGGGCCCGGGGCATGCCTGCCCTGGCCCGCGAGACGGCCCGCGAGGTGGCCTCCGGCATGGGGCTCGACCGGGTGTACCCGGGCCGGCCGTCCGCGGGCCGGGGCCGCGGCGGAGCGTCCGTCGTGACGATGTCGAGCGGACGCGCGTCCGGGCCGGCGCGATCGGCGGCCAGCGAGCAGCACCATCCGCCTGCCGACCGGCGCGGGCCCGGGCCGGCGCGGCCGGCGCGGCCACCGATGCGCACGCCGGGACGCCCACGCGACACCCGCCGGGACGAAGCGATCATCAGCGCGACCCTGCACACGCTCGCCGACTACGGGTTCGCCGGGCTGTCGATGGAGGCGGTCGCGGCGCGGGCCGGGGTTGGCAAGGCAACGGTCTACCGGCGGTGGCCGACCAAGGACGCCCTGGTCGTCGAGGCGCTGGGCACTCTTGCCGATCTCTCGGGCGGGGCGCAGACCGGGTCGCTGCGCGACGATCTCGTCGCCTGGCTGAACACCGTGCGCAAGCACAGCATCCAGACGCTGGCCGGCCGCATCATGCCCAGACTGCTGGCCGAGAAGGAGGAGCACCCCAACCTGTTCGAGGCCTACCGCAGACGGGTCATGGCCCCGGCGCGGGACCGGGTGGCCGCCCTGTTGCGCGGCGGCATCGTCTCGGGGGAACTGAGCCCGGACATCGACATCGAAATGATCATCGACATGCTGATCGGTTCCGTAGCCTACTGGCAGTACACCGGGCATTCGCGTGACGTCACCGGTTCCCGGATCACCGGTGTGGTCGACACGGTCCTGCGCGGGATCCTCCAGCGCTCCGGATCCGACACGGCCGGGATGCCAGCGGCCGGTTGACCCGCCGTCCGACCTGGACGCGCGGCGGGCGGCGGGCGAATGCCGTCCGGRTGCCGCCCGGGGACGGCGCTGTCCGGAGGCTGCTCAGCGATGGCCGTCGTCAGGGCAGTGCCACTCCGGGGCGGTGCTGAGTCGGGGGCGCGGTACTGGCCCGGGGCAGGATGCCGCCAGGGGATGACGTGGCCGGGTGTGGCGCCGCCTCGGAGCGCCGTCAGGGGGTGACCCTGTCAGGGGGTGACGCTGTCGGGGTGCGGCGACGGTTCGACGGCGGGCGGCGGGCCCGTCCGCTCGCGCCAGTGGGAGGTGATCGGCAGTCGGCGGTCACGGCCGAACGCCTTCGAGGTCACCTTGGGCCCCGGGGGGTTCTGCCGCCGCTTGTACTCGGCGAGGTCCACCAGGCGGATGACCCGCTCCACGGTGTCGGGGTCGTGACCCGCAGTGATCAGTTCGGTGCGGCCCTGGTCTCGTTCGACGTAGTCGTCGAGGACCGCGTCCAGCGTGGAGTAGTCGGGCAGCCGGTCCGAGTCGAGCTGCCCGGGGGCGAGTTCGGCGGACGGTGGCTTGATGATGATCTCCTCTGGGATGGGCGGGGTCTCGCCGTCGCGCAGCGCCTGCGCGTTGYGCCAGCGGGCGAGCTCCCAGACCAGGGTCTTGGGCACGTCCTTGATCGGGGCGAAGCCGCCGGCGCTGTCGCCGTAGAGCGTGGAGAACCCGGTGGCGAGCTCGCTCTTGTTACCCGTGGTGAGAACAAGATGGCCATGGGCGTTCGACAGCGCCATCAGCAGCGTCCCGCGGACCCGGGCCTGCAGGTTCTCGGCGGCCAGGCCGGCAAGGCCGCCGGTGCCGGCCAGCGCRTCGTGGAAGGCGTCCACCACGGGCTGGATCGGGACCACGGTGTGCGTGACGCCGGTACGCCGGGCCAGCTCCGCGGCGTCGGCCACGGAACCGGCCGAGGAGTGCACCGACGGCATCGCGACCGTGTGTACCCGGGCCGCGCCGAGGGCGTCCACGGCGATCGTGGCGACCAACGCCGAGTCGATACCGCCGGAGAGTCCGAGGACGACCGAGGCGAACCCGTTCTTGCGGACGTAGTCACGGGTGCCGGTGACCACGGCGGCGTAGAGCTCGGCGGCGGAGTCCAGCCGCTGGGCCACCGTGGGCTCACGCGCCTCGAAGGGGGAGACGGGCTCGTCGGCCAGCACGACGCGGGACACGGCGATCGTGGTGCCGTCGCCCGCGTCCACCGGACCGGTGACGACAGGGCCGGCCACCGGCGCGCCGGCCGGCAGGTCGAGGTCGACGGTCAGCAGCGTCTCGGTGAACTGCTCGGCGCGGGCGAGCGTGCGGCCGCCGGCGTCCACCACCAGCGACCCGCCGTCGAAGACGAGCTCGTCCTGGCCACCGACGAGGTTGACGTACGCGAGCGCGGCGCCGGCCTCCCGCGCCCGGGCCGCGGCCAGCTCATCGCGCTGGAAGGCCTTCCCCCGCTCGTACGGTGATCCGTTGATGCACACCAGCAGGCCCACGGCGGCGGCCCGGGCGACCGCGACGGGCCCGCCGTCCTGCCAGAGGTCCTCGCAGATCGTCAGCCCGACGTCCACCCCGTGCAGGCGCAGGACCGGGAAGTCGTAGCCGGGCACGAAGTAGCGGAACTCGTCGAACACGCCGTAGTTGGGCAGATGGTGCTTGGCGTACCGGGCCACGACCTCGCCGCGCCACAGCACCGCGGCCGCGTTCTGCGGCTCACCGGCGGGCCGGCCCAGCCGCGGCGTGGGGTTGCGGGAGCTGTCGAGATAGCCGACGACGACGGCCAGCTCGCCGGCGCCCTCGTCGGCCAGCCGGCGGGCGAGCCGGTCGACGGCCGCGCGGGAGGCCTGCGCGAACGAGCGGCGCAGCACGAGGTCCTCGGCCGGATAGCCGGTGAGCGTCATCTCCGGGAAGGCCACCAGGTGCGCGCCGGCGCGCACCGCCCGTCCCGCCCAGGCGCTCACCAGGTCCGCGTTCGCCGCGAGATCGCCGACGGTGGTGTCGACCTGGGCAAGCGTGACGCGCAACTGGGTCATGAATCGAAGCCTAGTGACCCGGGGAGCACGGCCGCGCCGACGCGGAAAACGATGATCGCGCCGTCTTCGGCCCGGGAGGGACCGATCCGAACCCAGCCGTGACGATATGTCACCGGCCTGGTTGTCGGGATGCCGCGCCGGGACGTTCGGGCAGGCCAGTCGCTATGGTCGGCTGGGAACTATCCGACCGGCGCTCTTTGGACCACCTGCCCGCCCGCGACGGCGAGCCGACCTCGTTCCAGCCCTCTCCAGCGCGGAGGCTGCCATGGACAAGCAACAGGAGTTCGTCCTACGAACCCTTGAGGAACGCGACATCCGGTTCATCCGGTTGTGGTTCACCGACGTCCTGGGCGTGCTGAAGTCCGTCGAGATCGCGCCGGCCGAACTGGAGGGGGCACTCGCCGAGGGCATCGGGTTCGACGGGTCGTCCATCGAGGGCTTCGCCCGGGTCCACGAGGCGGACATGCTCGTCAAGCCGGATCCGTCGACCTTCCAGGTGCTGCCCTGGCGTGGGGACAGCCCGGTGACCGCGCGGATGTTCTGCGATCTCGTCATGCCGGGTGGCGCGCCGTCCCCGGCGGATTCCCGCTGGGTCCTGCGGCGGACGCTGGCCACCGCCGCGGAGGCCGGTTTCACCTTCTACACCCATCCCGAGATCGAGTTCTTCCTGCTGCGGCAGCCGCCGCAGCGCGGCGCGCCGGTGCCGCCGCCGGTCGACGACTCCGGGTATTTCGACCTCACGCCGAACGACATCAGCCACGATTTCCGGCAGCAGGCCATCGGGGTGCTCGAACGGCTGGGTATTTCCGTCGAGTTCAGCCACCACGAGGTGGCGCCCGKCCAGCAGGAGATCGACCTGCGGTACGCCGACGCCCTGACCATCGCCGACAATATCATGACATTTCGTCAGGTGGTGAAGGAGGTCGCGCTGCGGCAGGGTGTCTACGCGACGTTCATGCCGAAGCCGTACAGTGACCAGGCCGGGTCGGGTATGCACACCCACCTCAGCCTTTTCGAAGGTGACCGGAACGCCTTCTACGACCCGACCGACCCCTATCATCTCTCCAAGGTCGCACAGGCCTTCATTGCCGGTCTGCTCGTCCACGCGGCCGAGATAACCGCGGTGACCAACCAGTGGGTGAACTCCTACAAACGAATTGTCGGCGACCAGCGTGCCGGTGAGGTGCTGGAGGCGCCCGCCTATGTGTGCTGGGGGCACAACAACCGTTCCGCCCTGGTGCGGATACCGCTGCACAAGCCGAACAAGCCGAACGCGACCCGGATCGAGTTCCGGTCGCCGGACAGCGCCTGCAATCCCTATCTGGCGTTCGCGCTGATACTCGCCGCGGGCCTGCGGGGCATCCAGGAGGGGTACGAGCTGCCGCCGCCGGCGGCCGACGACGTGTGGACCCTGACCGAGCCGCAGCGCAACGAGCGGGGCATCCGGGCGCTGCCCGGCACGCTGGAGGAGGCGATCGCGACCATGGAGCGGTCGGAGATGGTACGCGACACGCTCGGCGCCGACCTCTTCGAGTTCTTCCTGCGGAACAAACGGGCCGAGTGGGCCGAGTACCGTCGCCAGGTCACGCCGTTCGAGATCGACCGGTACCTGCCCATCCTGTGATCGGCCCCATCCTGTGATCGACCCCGTCCGGTGGCCGGGACCCGTTCTGTGACCGGCCGTTCCGTCGGGTGAGCCGGCCGCGTGGGGTGGTGGGGAAGCCGCGAGCGGGAGCGGGACGCGGCCGTCCGTCCCGCATCCGTGCCGGGAAGGTCCGCCGCCCGAATCCGGTCCGCTGAAAAGGTGATATCGGGTGGACGATGGCCGGTTGTCGAGAAATACCGTGAAACGATTCACCTGAATCCGGATCCGACCCCATGGCGACTGGAAGTGGCCGGTTGCTTGCGCTCCGCCGTCCTGGCCTCTAAAGTCCAGTCCCGATGGACCGCAAAAGCGGCCTGTGGCGACCTGGTCGGCGGTATGCGGCGAACTGTGTCGGCCATGCGGCCGTGCTTCCGGGCCCGTCGTCCACCGGGCGCGGTCGCCTGCGGTTCATCACATATGAAAAAAATATGTGAAGAAGAAACATGAAACAGTCGCGGAACAGGTCCGCGGAACGACGCGCAGGCCCGAGAGAAACAGGCGCGCGGACAGGTACGACCATTACTGGCCGTTCAGCGGACGATAACATCCGAAAGGGAAACGAACAATGACGACTACAACTGGCCTGGACGCCGCCGAGCTCGCGGCGGAACACGCCGAGCTGCTTCCGGAGCGTTCGGCGATGGCCGTCTGGGACTACACCGATCTCGGCTGGAGCGGCGGGTTCTTCGGCGGTCTCTTCGCCGTGACGGCCGACTTCGTCGGCGGCGCCTTCTTCGTCCAGCTCTGACGGGACGTCGGGCCGGTGGCCGAGCAGTGGCTTTCCGGCAGGCCGACGGCGGCGCGGTCCTTTTCTCCCACGCTCCGCCGTCGGCCGGCCCGGTGACGGCGCAGCCGGCCGCCGCCGATGCCCCGGCGGCGGCCGACGCCCTGGTGGCCACCGCCGAGACAGCGGCGGCCGGCGCCGCGATGGCCACCACTGTCCCGGCGGTGGCCGTGCCCCAGCACCCGGTTGCCGCCGGGGGGCTGCGGATGCTCGGCGAGTTCACCGGGTCGGGCCTGCGCGGCCAGGTCTTCCTGGTCCGTCGGCGGGACGGCCAGGTCATCACGCTCACCGGTCTGCTGCGGCACATCGTCGACGCCGCGGACGGCAGCCGCGACATCCCCGCGATCGCGCGGCGGGTCCGGGCGGTCAGCGGGCGCGCGGTCAGCGCGGACGACGTCGTGTACCTGCTGGCGACGAAACTGATCCCCCTCGGAGTGATCGCGGACGGTCACGGGGCCACCGCGACCCCCCGAGCGACCCCGCTGCTGGGACTCGCCGGCCGCCGCACGCTTGTGCCGGAACCGGCCGTGGACACGCTCGCGCGCCTGCTCGCGCCGCTGTTCCGGCCGGTGGTCGTAACCGGCGTCCTGGCCGCCCTGGTCATCGTGGACGCCTGGCTGTTCACCTCGCTGCTCACCTCGGCCGGCACCGGCACCGGCGCTGATTCCGGTGTCGACACGCGGATACATCACGTGCTGGCCAGCCCGGCGCTCATCCTCACGGTTCTCGGCGGCACGCTCGCGTCCATGATCTTCCACGAGTGTGGCCATGCCGCCGCCTGCCACTACGGAGGCGGCCGGCCGGGGGTGATCGGATGCGGCATCTACCTGCTGTGGCCGGCCCTGTACACCGACGTCACCGACGCCTACCGGCTGGACCGCGCCGGCCGGCTGCGCACCGACCTCGGCGGGGTGTACTTCAACGCGATCGTCATCGTCGGCCTCGGGACCGCCTACGCGATCAGCGGCGCGGACACGCTCGCGGTCATCGTCCTGCTCGTCCACCTGGAGGCGTTCCAGCAGCTCGTACCGGTGGTCCGGCTGGACGGGTACTACATTCTGAGCGATCTCGCCGGGGTCCCGGACCTGTTCGCCAGGATCGGGCCGGTGCTGTCCACCCGGCTGTACCAGGCGCGTGAGCGCTGCCGGCGGTGGGCGCACACCGAGGGAGGACGGCACCGACGCCGCGGCCGTCACCATGACCGGATCCGCGGCTTGGCCCGTGGCCGCAATCCTGCCCATCACTCTGCTCGCTACCCTGCCCACAACCGTGCTCGGAGCCAGAGCCGGCAGCGGGGCAGCGGTCAGGCCCCGGATCCGCGGGTGGCGGCGCTCACCCACCGGGCGCAACGGACGATCACGGTATGGGTGCTGGTCGTGGCGCCGCTGCTGGCCACCAACCTCGTCCTCATCATCATGATCGCTCCGAGCGTGGTCGCCCGGTCCGTGGACGCGGTGCGGGACCGGGCCGGGCTCGTCGCGCACGCCGCCGGGGCGGGGCAGCCGGCAGTCATGATCGCGGATGCGCTGGGTGTCGTCGTCCTCGTGCTCCCGGCGGTCGGCATCGTCTTCCTGCTGTCGCGGCTGGCCGGCGCGGGTGTTCGGGCGGCGGTCGCCACCGGGCGAGGCGGCCCGGGGCGTGCGCTGGCCGCCGGCCTCGGCACGGTCGTCGTGATCGGGGCCGTCCTGACGTCCTGGCTGCGCTGAGCGGACGCCCCGAGACCGGGGCGCCGGCAGGGCAATCTGGGGCCAGGATGGACGGGTGGGCGACGTTTCCCGGACCGGGGTGGCACGGGTGCCCGGCGACCTCGGCAGCATCGGCAGCACGCACCCGCGGGGCAGCTCGGTGCAGGCGCAACTGGCCCGGATGGGCTTCACCAACGTGGACAGGTTCGCCGTCACGGTCCGCCGGCTCGGCCTGGTCGACCACGACGACGAGCATCCGTCCGGTGCCGCCGGTGCCGCCGGTGCCGCCGGTGCCGCCGGTGCCGCCGGTGCCGCCGGTGCCGCCGGTGCCGCCGGTGCCGCCGCGCCGTCCGGCGATCTTTACGAGAATGCCCTGCTGGCGGAACTCGCCAGGGCCGCCAATCCCGACCTCGCGCTCGCGGCACTCGAACGGATCGTGGAAACCGCGCCGGCCGATGTCGGACGTGACCTGCTCACCGTCCTGGGTACCCGGCCCGGCCTGCGCACCCGGCTGGTGGCGGTGCTCGGGGCAAGCGCCGCCCTCGGCGACCATCTGGTCCGGCATCCGACCGACTGGCGGGTGCTCGCCGACGACGACCTGATGCGGACGCCACCGGACGCCGACCTGACGCGGGCGCGGCTGCTGCGCGCGGTCGGGGCGGACCCGGACATGCCGCTGCCCCGGGCCGCCGGCGACAGCACCGAGGTCCTCGACGCGTTACGGGTCGCCTACCGCCGATCCCTCATGATTCTGGCTGCGCGCGACCTGACCGGCGCGGTGTCCCTCGACGACGCCACCGCGGAGCTGGCCGACCTGGCGGCGGCTGCGCTGGACGCGGCGCTCGCGGTCGCGCGCTCGGCGCTGTCACCGTCGGCGCCGCCGGCCCGCCTGGCGGTCGTCGGCATGGGCAAGTGCGGCGGCCGGGAGCTGAACTACGTCAGCGACGTCGACGTACTGTTCGTGGCCGAGCCCGGCGACGACGGCCGGCCGGCCACGACCAGCGCCGCGCGGACCGCCGCGCTGGGCACGGCGACCTCCCTGGCGGTGGGCATGGTCCGGGCCTGCGGGGCGGTCACCAGCGAGGGGACGCTGTTCCAGGTCGACGTGGGGCTGCGGCCGGAGGGGCGCGACGGCCCGCTGGTGCGGACCCTGGCCAGCCACGACGCCTACTACCGGCGCTGGGCGCGAACCTGGGAGTTCCAGGCGCTGCTGAAGGCCCGCCCGATCGCCGGCGACCGGGAGGTGGGGGAACAGCTGTGCGCCGCGGTGCGGCCGCTGGTCTGGTCGGCGGCCTCCCGGCCCGGTTTCGTCGCCGACGTGCGCGCGATGCGCCGCCGGGTGGAACGCTCCCTGCCCAGGGCGGACGCCGACCGTGATCTCAAGCTCGGCCCCGGCGGGCTGCGCGACGTCGAGTTCGCCGTCCAGCTGCTCCAGCTGGTGCACGGCCGGGCCGACCCGACGCTGCGTGCCGTCTCGACGCTGTCCGCGCTCGACGCGCTCGCCCGCGGCGGCTATGTGGGACGCCGGGACGCCGCCGGCCTCGCCGACGCCTACCGCTTCCTGCGCGGCACCGAGCACCGCCTGCAGCTGCAGCGCCTGCGCCGGGTGCACACCCTGCCCCGGGACCCGGCCGAGATGCGCTGGTTGGCCCGTTCCCTCGGGTTCGCCACCGCCGAGCGGATGGAGGCCGAGCACGCCCGGGTCGCCCGGTTCGTCCGCCGGCTGCACGAGCGGTTGTTCTACCAGCCGCTGCTGGAGGCGGTGGCCAGGCTGTCCGCGGAGGAGGTCCGGCTGACACCGGCGGAGGCCCGCGACCGGCTGGCCGCCCTGGGCTTCGCCGACACGGGGCGTGCGCTGCGTCACATCGAGGCGCTGACCAGCGGTGTCAGCCGGACCGCGACGATCCAGCGCCGCCTGCTGCCGGCGATGCTGCACTGGTTCGCCGACGCCGCCGATCCCGACGCCGGCCTGCTCGCCTACCGCCGGGTCAGCGAGGCGCTCGGGCACACCCCCTGGTACCTGCGGCTGCTGCGGGACGAGGGCGGCGCGGCCGAGCGGCTGGCCCGCCTGCTGGCGGCGAGCACCTACGTCRCGGACCTGATGCAGCACGCCCCGGAGTCGGTGCGGCTGCTGCGCACCATCGACGACCTGCGGCCCAGCGGCCGCGAGCAGCTCGTCCGGGCGCTGATCGCGATCGCCCGCCGCAACCCGGCCCGGGAGCAGGCGGTCGGACGGGCCCGTGCGGTGCGCCGGGTCGAACTGCTCCGGGTGGCCTGCGCGGACCTGCTCGGGCTGCTCGACGTCGCCGCGGTGGGCCAGGCCCTGTCGGACGCCGCCGCCGCGACGATCGAGGCGGCCCTGTTCGTCGCGCAACGCCGCTTCGAGCAGGAGACCGGCCGGCCGCTCCCGGTGCGGATCGCGGTGATCGCGATGGGCCGGCTCGGCGGGGAGGAGCTGTCCTACGGCAGTGACGCGGACGTCGTGTTCGTCCACGAGCCGGTGGACGACAGCAGAGGTTCACTCACGGACAGTGAAGTCGCTGCCGCGGCGGGGTCGGTGGTGGCCGAACTGCTGCGGCTGCTGGCCCTGCCGGCCGGCGCCGACCCGCCGCTCGTCCTGGACGCGCAGCTGCGCCCGGAGGGGCGGGCCGGGCCAATGACCCGCACCCTCGCCAGCTACGCCGCCTACTTCAACCGCTGGTCGCAGGGCTGGGAGGCGCAGGCGCTGCTGCGGGCGCGCCCGGTCGCGGGGGATGTCGCCCTCGGTGAGAGGTTCTGCGCGTGGGTGGACGGGATCCGCTATCCGCCGGCGCTGCGGCCCGGTGTGGTCGCCGAGCTCGTCCGGTTACGCGGCCGGATGGAGGCGGAACGCATCCCCTCGGGCGTGGACCACACCCTGCACCTCAAGCTCGGCCCGGGTGGTCTCGCCGACGTGGAGTGGGCCGTGCAGGTGCTGCAGCTGCGGCACGCCCACCGGGTGCCCGCGCTGCGTACGACGTCCACGCTCGCGGGGCTGCGCGCGGCGGCCTCGGCCGGGCTGCTCGACCCGGCCGAGGCCGCGACGCTCACGCAGGCGTGGACCACGGCGTCCCGCATCCGTAACGCGATCATGCTGGCCCGGGGACGTCCCGGGGACGTGCTGCCCCGTCAGCCGCGGGCGTTGGCCCAGGTCGCAGGCGCGCTGGGCCGTCCGGCGGACCAGGCCGAGACGCTGATGGGCGACTACCGGCGCGGTGGTGCGCACGCTCGCGCGGTGGTGGAAGCGGTGTTCGCCCGCGAACTGGACAACGGCTACCCGGCCGGCGCGGACGGGTAGCCGTCGGTTGCTACGGGCTGTTATGGGGCTGCTGTAAGGCTGTGCTGTGTAAGGCTGCTGTGAAGCTGCTGCGGCGGCTCAGACGGTGACGACCGTGTTCAGCGACTCCTTCTGGCCCGGGATGGCCAGGGACGGCCTGGTGCCCGCCAGCGCACTGCAGCAGGTGTCGACGATCAGGCCGGTGACCAGGTAGGGGTCCATGTTGGCGTTGGGCCGGCGGTCCTCGATCCAGCCCTTCTTGGCCTTCTCCACCGCCCACGGAATGCGGACCGACGCGCCGCGGTCGGAAGCACCCCAGGAGAACCTGTCGTACGGAGCGGTCTCGTGCTGACCGGTCAGCCGCTGCTCGATCCCGTCCCCGTAGTTCTTCACGTGCTCCAGGACGCGAGTGCCCAGCGCTTCACACACGGTAACAATGGCGTCCCAGCTTTCCATGGTGGCCCTGGTGGAGAAGTTGGTGTGCGCGCCCGCACCGTTCCAGTCGCCGGGAATCGGTTTCGCCGCGAACGACACGGTGACGTCGAAATCCTCGGCGATCCGGTGCAGCAGCCAGCGGCCGACCCATATCTGGTCACCGATGGCGGGCGGCGGGAGCACACCGATCTGGAACTCCCACTGGGCCATCATGACCTCCGCATTGGTGCCCTCGATGGCGAGGCCCGCGTCGAGGCACGCCTGCGTGTGTCTCTCGACAATCGCACGGCCGACCATCTTCTCGCCGCCGACACCGCAGTAGTAGGGACCCTGGGGGGCCGGATAGCCCACCTCGGGCCAGCCCAACGGCCGGCCCTGCTGGAAAAAGGTGTATTCCTGCTCGATACCGAACAGCGGCTGCTGGTCGGCGTACTTCTCGTAGGCCTGGCGGCAGAACGCGCGGGTGTTGGTCGGGTGCGGGGTGAAATCGGTCAGTTCGACCTCGCACAGCACCAGGACGTTCTTCCCGCCGCGCAGGGGATCCGGACAGGTGAACACGGGCCGCAGGACGCAGTCCGAGTTGGATCCCGGCGCCTGATTTGTGCTCGAGCCGTCGAAGCCCCAGATGTCCGGTTCCTTGCCGTCGGCAACGATACGGGTTTTGYTCCGCATCAGGGGCTCCGGCCTGGTGCCGTCGATCCAGATGTACTCGGCCTGGTAACTCACTCATACTCCCCGTGGTTGGCATGGCACGTAGCGGAGTTTCTCGTCGCGCACCTGCGGATTGTTCCGACCCGGGCCGCGGGTGCCAGGAGGGTCCGTCCGGATCTTCGCCGGGTCCGGTTTCCGCGCCGTTCCACCACGGTAAATTTCCGGTCAATCACGTATTTCCGGTCAATTTGTTTTCCCGGGTGTTCCGGAACTGTTCTCGCCACCCGGACGACCGGCGACGGCACGACCATGCCCACGTCCCGCCGCCGGTGTTCCGACCATGTTTGTTTTGTTTGTTCTTCGCCGCTCCGACCGCCGCGGCCCGGCCGGCCCCGGCCGCGGCGGCGGGCGGTCGAATCGCCGGACGGGCGGAGCGGGCGCGGGATGTTCCCGCCGCCGGCCCCGCCCGTCGGATGTCCCGTCGGACGTCTGGTCGGTTGTCCGGTCCAACGTTCGCCAGATGTTCGTCAGACGTCCGTCAGATGTCGTAGTAGAGCTGGAACTCGTACGGATGCGGCCGGAGCCGGATCGCGTCGACCTCGTTCTTGCGCTTGTAGTCGATCCACGTCTCGATCAGGTCGGGGGTGAAGACGTTCCCCTCGGTCAGGAACTCGTGGTCGGCCTCGAGCGCGTCGAGTACCTTCTCCAGCGATCCGGGCACCTGCGGCACAGCGGCCAGCTCGTCCGGGGGAAGGTCGTAGAGGTCCTTGTCGATCGGGTCCGGCGGCTCGATCTTGTTACGGATCCCGTCCACGCCGGCCATCAACATCGCGGCGAAGGCCAGGTACGGGTTGCAGCTCGGGTCGGGGACCCGGAACTCGATCCGCTTCGCCTTGGGCGAGACGCCGCTGAGCGGTATGCGGCAGCTGGCCGAACGGTTACGCGCCGAATAGACCAGGTTGACCGGTGCCTCATAGCCCGGCACCAGCCGTCGGTAGGAGTTCGTGGTCGGATTGGTGAACGCCAGCAGCGCCGGCGCGTGGTGCAACAGCCCACCGATGTAGAAGCGGGCGAGCTCCGACAGGCCGCCGTAGCCGCTCTCGCTGTAGAACAGCGGCTCGTCACCCTGCCACAGGCTCTGGTGGACGTGCATCCCCGAGCCGTTGTCCTCGAAGAGCGGCTTCGGCATGAAGGTCACGGTCTTGCCACGGGCGACCGCGACATTACGAATGATGTACTTGTAGAGCATCAGGTTGTCGGCGGTCCGCAGCAGGGTGTCGTAACGAATGTCTATCTCCGCCTGCCCGGCGGTGCCCACCTCGTGATGCTGCATCTCGACGGTGACCCCGGCCCTTATCAGGGTCCGGGTCATCTCCGAGCGCAGGTCGGTGAAGTGGTCGGTCGGCGGAACCGGGAAATAACCCCCCTTGAACCTGGGCTTGTAGCCGAGGTTCCCGCCCTCCTCCTTACGGGCGGTGTTCCAGGCCGCCTCGACGGAGTCCACAGCGTGCAGGGAGCCATATGGATTGTAGTCGTAGCGTACGTCGTCAAATATGTAGAACTCCGCCTCCGGGCCGAAGTAGGCGGTGTCCGCGAAACCGGTGCCCCGCAGGTAGGCCTCGGCCTTCCTCGCGGTGTTGCGCGGGTCCCGGGAGTACTCCTCCCGAGTGATCGGGTCATGGATGAAGAAGGTTATCGCGAGCGTCGGGTGCTCACGGAACGGATCGACGAAGGCCGTGGTCGGATCCGGCAGCAGCAGCATGTCGGACTCGTGGATCGCCTGGAACCCGCGTATCGAGGACCCGTCGAACATCAGGCCGTCGGTGAACACCGACGCGGAGAAGACCTCGACCGGGATCGTAAAGTGCTGCAGAATCCCAGGAAGGTCACAGAAGCGAACGTCGACGAATTCGATGTTCTGGTCCGCGATGTAGCGAAGTACGTCCTCGGCGTTTGTGAACATCCACCCTCCAAGGGAGCTTCATGGCCGTGTGGATAGGAAGGATACGCCATGCCCCGATGCGGACCGTAACGCCGCATGGTTCCGCAAACATGACGAAGTCGTTTCGCGACTGTAACACAGCAGGAAATTGTTACTCTGGGCGACTGGATTTTCGGGGCGGTCGCCGGGAGCGGGACCGGGCATAGGCTTACGCCGTGGGACGCGCACTCGGAAACTGGCTGGAAGGTCCGCAACTTCCCCGGGACACCCCGCCCGGCGTCCGCCTCGGCCTGCCGGCGGACGGTCCCGGCTCGGCGGTCGGCGTTGGTCCCCGGCTGGCCGCGTTCGCGGTGGACGCCATCATCGCCAACCTGCTGGTCGGCGTCCCGGTGCTGTTCGGGCTGCGGTATTCCGTCAACGCCCGGGGGCTCGCCGTCTACCTCGCCTTCCTGCTGGAGGAGTTCATCCTGATCGCGGTCAACGGGCAGACCATCGGGATGCGCATGCTCGGTGTCCGGGTCATCCGGGTGCGCGACCACCGCCCGGCGGGATGGTTCTGGAGCGCGGTCCGTACCGTACTGCTGGCCCTGGCCGTACCGGCCTTCATCTGGGACCGGGACCTGCGCGGCACCCACGACCGCGCGGCCGGCACCGTGGTCATCCGCGACCCCGCCCGCGCCGCCTCCGGCGGTCCCGCCTCCGGYCGCTCCGAGCCCGGCCACCCCGCCTCCGGCCGCGACGGAGCCGAACGTACCCCTGGCCGGGGCGGAGCCGACCGCCCCGCTCCCGGGCAGCGCAGGCCCGCCCAGAGCAAGCCCGGACGTCCCGACCCCGCACAGCCCAGGCCCAGGCGTCGTCCCGACCCCGGAGCGCAAAGGCCCACACATCGACCCGCGGAGTAGACGCATCGGCCCGTGGGACGAACCGGCTGACGTCGCCCTCGTCCGGATTCGGACGAACGCCCCCACGCCCGCTCCCGCGGAGCGGACTCTCCAACGATGGGACCTGCCCCAGGGCAGGATCTCCCATGCCCACTCTCGCGGAGCGGGCTCCGCGGCTCTTCACACGAGCCGATCTTCGTGTGCGGGCCCGGCATGCGGCGGCCTCCCACCCGCAGTCCCGGGCGCACCTGCCACCCTCCCCAGCCGTCCTGAGAATCCCCGAAGGATGTGAATGCACTGCTGCTCTGACAGCAGCAAACTCACATCGTTCGTACGCGCCGTTCGGGACCGGTTCATGCGGCGGGCTTGTTCTGCAGTGGTCGGGATGTGTAGGCGGTGGGTTGGCCGCGAGTGGTTCGGGTCTCGCTGGTACGAGGAGTCGTGGCTGAGGCAAGCTGACAGGATGTCCGAGGTCACTTCCATTCCCGCCACGCATCGTGATCTTCTGGAGACGCCGAGCGCGGCCGCGTTCACGACCGTCGGCGCCGCCGGCTATCCGCAGACGACGGCCATCTGGTTCCTTCTCGACGGCGACGTGGTGCGCACGTCGCTGCACCGGTCGCGGCAGAAGTACCGCAACGTCGTCGACCACCCCCAGGCGACCCTCTTCCTGATCGATCCCACCAACCCGTTCCGCACACTGGAGGTGCGTGGCGACGTCACGCTTGAGGACATCAGCGACACGTCGTTCCTGGAACGCCTGCTCGCGCACTACGGCCAGACGCTGAAGACGTTCCCAGCGCCAACCGACAACCGCGTCCTGCTGACGCTGACCCCGCGGCGCATCGTCGCCAACGGATAGCTCGCGGCCCGCGGGACGAACCTGGGACGCCAGGAAGGATGTGAATGCGGTGCTGCTCCGACAGCAGCGCATTCACATCCTTCGTGCTGTTTGGGATGGTTTGCGGGATGGGTTGTCCTGTGATGATCGCGGTGGCCCGGTCGCGGGCCGTCGCGCATCTGTGGTCCGGCGATCAGTGGTGGGCGGCGGCCCGGCGGCGGCTCTGGAAAAGGAGCGCGTGGGGGAGGGCCTGGGGTGAGGGTGGGGGTGCTTCTTGTTCGCGATCTCCGGGGGAGATTGCGAACCCCATGCGACGGCCGGCCCTCGAGGTAGGGGTCCCCAAATTTTCGCCCAGGCGAAAATTTGGGGTCTACCGGATTTTTCTGCCGCGGGGGATGTTGCGGGGGATGGGGCCCTTGGGGATGGGGAGGGTTGGCGAGCTCACTGCCCGTAGCCGTCGTGCCAGGGGGTCGACCTCGCCGCGACGCAGGGTGCGGGGCAGCCGCATCAGCGTCAGCCGCAGTTTCGGCAGGGGCACCTCGCCGGGGCCGCTGCCGATCACGATGTCGTGGATGGGTGTCTCGCCGACCACCTTGCGGACGCGGCGGACCTCGGTGCCGAGCAGGTCGCGCTGGCCGCGTCCCCGACCTTCGGCAATGATCACCACGCCGGCGCGGCACACCACACGGTGTACGACGTCCTGGTTGCGGTTGATCGCCACGGCGGGGGTGAGCCGCCAGTCGCCGCGCATCCGTTCGATGATCCCGGCGGCGGCGCCGGGCTGGCCCTCCATCTCGGCGTACGCGGTCTTCTGGACCCGGCGGCTGAAGACGTTCACGGCACCGAGCAGCCCCAGCACGATCCCGATCGGCAGCCACGTCCACAGCGGACCGACGACGAGCCCGAGCAGCACGCCGACGATCCCCACCGGGATCACCAGGCCGAGCAGCGACCACCACACCACATGCGGATCACGCTGCCGGGTGAGCCGGAACACCGTCCGTAGCTGCGTGAGGCGTCCAGCCCTGGCTGCCCTGCGCTCGGCCCCTTTCCTGCGTCCGCTTCCCGCCGTGGTCCCCGCGGCGGCGGGCGCCCTGCCGCCGGACCTGTTTGTGCGCGCCATGACCGCGAGCCTACGACCTGAATCGGGTACAGCTCGATCCGTGGTGCCCAGCGAGCTGACGGGGGTCAACGTTCGGTCGCGATGGCCACCCGTCCCGCGGTCGGCGGCACGGCGCGCACGACCTTCCAGGAGGGCTCGCCGTGCCGGCCGGCACCCACCTGCAGGTCGGCGGCGGCACGCCAGGCGTTACGGCGTGCCGTCCGCTGTCCGCCGTGTGGGAGGAGGAGGAGAGTCAGTTCTTCGGCGGCGGTCAGTAGTGACTTCAGCAGGATCACGTAGATCTCCCAGGCCGGTCGGACGCGCTGTCGGTCACGATCTCGTTCTTGCTCTGCTCGCTGCGCAGTGGTTACTGTCGGATGACACTAGTGCCGCCGCGACGCGCCCACCACCGCGGTTATTACTCTGCGTAGTTAAAGTGGCCAGGGGTGGGAATGCCYGCCTTGACACCTTCCGCGTCCGCGCAGCTGGCCGTGGAGCCGGCCGTGAGGCCGACCACGGGGCTGGTTGAAGGGCTTGTTGAAGGGCTGGTCGTGGGGCTGGTTGAAGCGGTGGCCTCGCTCCCGGCCCCGCCTCCGGCCAGGTCGCCGCGACGCTCGATCGCCTGCTGGTACATCCGGCCGGCGCGGTAGGACGAGCGCACCAGCGGGCCGGCGAGCACGCCGACGAACCCCATCCGCTCGGCCTGCGCGCGCAGCTCGACGAACTCCTCGGGACGCACCCAGCGCTCCACCGGATGGTGGCGGGGGCTGGGGCGCAGGTACTGGGTGATGGTCAGCAGTTCACAGCCGGCGGCGAGCAGATCGGCCATGGCCGACAGGATCTCCGCGGGCTCCTCGCCGAGCCCCAGGATCAGGTTGGACTTGGTCACCAGGCCCGCGTCCCGGGCCCGCCGGAGCACCTCCAGCGACCGCTCGTAGCGGAACCCGGGCCGGATCCGCCGGAACACCCGCGGCACTGTCTCGATGTTGTGGGCCAGCACCTCGGGCGCCGCCCCGAAGACCTCGGCGAGCTGCTCCGGACGGGCGTGGAAGTCGGGGATGAGCAGTTCGACGCGGGTGCCCGGGCAGGACGTGTGGATCTCACGGACCGTCTGCGCGTACAGCCACGCCCCGCCGTCGGGCAGGTCGTCGCGGGCCACCCCGGTCACGGTCGCGTAGCGCAGGCCCATCGTCCGCACCGATTCGGCGACCCGGCGCGGCTCGTCGGCGTCGAAGGCTGCGGGGCGTCCCGAGTCGATCTGGCAGAAGTCGCACCGGCGGGTGCACACCTCGCCGCCGATGAGGAAGGTCGCCTCCCGGTCCTCCCAGCACTCGTAGATGTTCGGGCAGCCGGCCTCCTCACACACCGTGTGCAGGCCCTTGTCGTGAACGAGCCCCTTGATGTCGGAGTACTGCGGCCCGGTCCGCATCCGGGTGCGGATCCACGGCGGTTTGCGTTCGATCGGTGTGGCCGCGTTACGGACCTCCAGCCGCAGCATCTTCCGGCCCTCGGGGGCCGGGGCCGCCACCGCGGTGCCAGTAACCGCGGTACTGGTCGGCGTGGCGCTGGTAACCGTGGTGTCGGTGGTCATCGGGCCAGCTCCGGCTCCCGCGCCAGCGGCACGCTGTCGGGTGCCGGCAGGTCGTCCGCGCCCGGTGCCGGCAGGTCGGTCACGGTCGGTGAGGTAGCGGTGAAGGCCGTCAGCGTCCCGACCATGTGGCGTTCCACGACGGGCAGGGCCTCCTCGACGGTCACGGCCCGGCCGAGCTCCCGGCTCAGGCTGCTCACTCCGGCGTCGGAGATGCCGCACGGGACGATCCTGGTGAAGGCGCCGAGGTCCGGACAGCAGTTGAGGGAAAAACCGTGGTAGGCGACCAGGTAGCGCACCCGGACGCCGATCGCCGCGAGCTTGTGCTCCCCGTCGGCGGTCCACACCCCGGTGCGCCCGGCGACCCGGACAGCCGGCACCCCGAACTCCGCGCAGATCGCGATCAGGGCCTCCTCGAGGGCGCGGACGTAGGCGACCACGTCCAGCGGCCGGGGCAGCCGCAGCACCGGGTAGCCCACGATCTGCCCCGGGCCGTGCCAGGTGATCTTGCCGCCGCGGTCGACGTCCACCACCGGGGTGCCGTCGAAGGGGCGCTCCCACGGCTGGGTGCGCCGGCCGGCGGTGTAGACGCTGGGATGTTCCAGGAGGATCAGGGTGTCGGTCGCCTCGTCGGCGATCCGCCGGTCGGCCAACGCGCGCTGCAACCGCCACGCCTCGTCGTAGGGCACCAGGCCTGGGCGCATGACCTCCATGAAAATGAGGCTACGCTCACCTGCGGTGTCCTCCCAGCGCCCGCGGCAGGACACCGCGGGCGTCACACTTCCGACAGCAGCCGAGGGGTGACCGGCGTTTCCCGTACACCTCCGGTCGTACCGCCGGCAACCGTACCGCCGTCCGCCGTACCATCGCTGGTCACATCGCTGGTCATACCGCCTTCGGCGGCGCCGCCCGCGGGCGGGCCCGGCTCGGCCGGGATTCGCTCGACCCGCCAGGCGTACACGTCCGGCCGGTCGGCGACGGCCTCCACCAGTTCGGTTCCCCGGAAGTGCAGGCCGACCCCGTCGTCGGTGGCCCAGCCGTCCGGYAGCGTCCCGTCCGCGACCAGCTTCTGGTAGAGCGGACGCCGGCCCGGCTCCGAGTCGTAGTGCGGGGTGTTGCTGAACGGCAGCAGGCCGAGGCCGTCGGTGACCGCCCGCAGGCCCGGCCCGAACGAGTCGGTGGTGCCTCCCGCGTGCCAGCACAGCGATCCCGCGGACACCCCGGCGAGGACCACACCCGCCTCCCACGCCTCCCGCATGATCGTGTCGAGGCCGTGCGCGCGCCACACGGCGAGCAGGTTCGCCACGCTGCCGCCGCCCACCCAGATCACGTCCTGGCCCAGCAGGTGCGTGCGGACGTCGGGGATGTTCGGCATCGGGAACAGCGCGAGGTGGGAGGCGCGCACCTGTGGGGTGTCGCGGGCGAGCGCGGCGTAGTAGCGCGCGTAGGCGGCCGGGTCGTCGCCGACGGCGGTGGCCAGCAGGCACAGCTTCGGACGGGTCGGCTGCCCGGCCAGGCGCAGCGCGTGCTGGATCAGCGGGCCGACCCGGGCGCCCCAGCGTCCGTCCGGCAGGAAGCCGCCGCTGGTCGCGAGGATGTTCATCGTCCGGCCTCCGTGCCGTGCTCCTCCGTGCCGTGTTCGTCCGTGCCCGTGCTCATCGGCGCCCGCGTCCATTCGTGACTGTCCGTGTCCGGGCTTGGCTGTTCCGTCTGCCCGGGCATGTTCCTGCCGTCTGCGTGTTCTACCGTGTTCGTGCCGTATGCGGCATGCCCGCTGTACGCCGCGGTCACCGTACCCTGACCCGTTTGCGGACCTGTTTGCGGCGCGAGTTATCCACAGTTTGCCGGGGAGGGCTGCACAGAATGGCTTTTTCGGCTTACCGTCACTTTTTGTGACCTCGATGTACGATTCAGCCGGTTCCCGGGGTGGACGGGAGAATCCGGCCGATTTTCCCGTGCCCGGGGTGGTGCTGCGCGCCCGGGTCCGGGATGCCGGCGCCGGGGACGTGTGGGCCGGCCGGGTCGTGGCCACCGGGGTCGAGTGCACGGTTCGGCGGGTCAGGCTGCCCCCGGGCACGGCCGGTCGCGAAACCGCCATGAGGTCGGCGCGTCTGCTGGTCGAACTCGACCACCCACACCTCGTCCCGGTCATCGACGTGATCGCCACGTCCGAGGGGATCGCGGTGGTGTCGGAGCCGGTCGACGGGGCGGTCAACCTGGGCCGGCTGCTCGGCGTCCGGGAGCGGCTGGAGCCCGGTGAGGTGGTGACGGTCGGGCTGCCGCTGGCCCAGGCGCTGGCCGCGGCGCATGCCGCGGGTGTGGTGCACGGCCGGCTCGATCTCGCCGACGTCCTGCTCGAGCCGAACGGCCGGCCGATGCTGGCGGGGACGGGTGTCGCCGGCCTTGGCGGCCCGCCCACCACCCCACCGGTGGACGTCGGTGATCTTGCTGGTCTGCTGCTGGCGGCGATGCCGCACGCCACCGGGCCGGCCGCGGCCGCGGTCGCCGTCGCTGTCGCGCCCGCCCTGGTCGACGACCCTGACCGCCGGCCGACGGCGGGGGAGTTGGCCGCGGCGCTGGCCCGAAGCTGCAACCCGGCCCCGGTGCGGATGCTGGGCCGGAAGTGGCGTGAGGACGTGTTGTCCGCGCCGCCCCCTGTACCGCCCCCACCGACGCCGCCGCCGCTGACCCCGCCGCCGCTGACACCGCCGCCGACGGTGCTGCCCGCGGCTGGCGGCGGCAGCGCCGGGCCGGCGGGCGAGGTGGTCACGGCGCTTCCGTTGCCCGCGCTGCCGCCGAGCCTGGACGCGACCTCCGGGCCGGGGTCGACCGGCCGGATCCGACTGGCGCCGTCGGCCGGGCCGCGCCCGGCCCGCTTTCCCCGCGCGTCGCGGGCATCGCGGGCGTCGCGGACGTCGCGGACGTCCGAGTCGGCGCGGCCGAGCCGCCGGGCCGCGGCCGATGCCCCCGGGGCTGCCCGTAACGCGCCCGCCCGTGTCGGTGTCGCCTCGACGGCTGTGGTCCCGACCGTCGGGGCCCCCGGTGCCGCGGTCCCGGGTGCCGGTGGCTCGGAGGTGGTGACCGCGCGCGCGGCGTCGTCCCGTACCGGAGGTGTGCCCACCGGGAGAGCGCGGGTGGGCGGTGTGCGTCCCGGAAGTGCCCGCACGGGCAGACGACCGGCTGTTGCCCGGGGCGGCAGGTCCGCCGGGCTCGTCGGTGGGCATGCCCTGTTCGGCAGCCGGCGGCGCGTCCTGCTGGTCGTGGCCGCGTTCATCGTGTTCGTCTGCCTGCCCGTCGGCGGTCTGCTGGTCACCGCGCACTCCAACGGGCTGGTGGGGCCGGCGGCTCAGGTCGCCCCCGGGCAGGCGTGGCGGGACGTCCTGGTGAGCCTGACCGACGCCCGCAGCCGCGCCTTCGAGCGGGCCGACGAGGTCGCCCTGCTCGACGCGGACGCGCTGGACAGCCTCATCTACTCGCGGGATCTCGCCCTGACGCGGCAGATCGTGGCCAGCGGCGGTCGGCCGTCCGGTATGCGACATGAGATCGCCGATCTTGACGTCCGGGAGAACGGCAGCGAGAAAGCGGTGCTGCGGGTCACCTACCGGATTCCGCCGTACAGCTACGTCGACGCCGCTGGCACTGTCCTGGCCCAGCAGCCTGGCCGCGACTGGCGGCCGTCCGACGTCACCGTGGTGAAGACCGACAAGGGGTGGCGCCTTGCCTCGTGGGCTGACACCGCGGGCTGAGACCCGCCCCGGACAGCCGCCCGAGCGGCTGCGGGGCCAGGCCCAGGGCCGCCGCCACCGGTCGCAGGCGATTTCCCGGCCCCCGAGACGATCCCCACGGCCCGGGTCCGAAACGCCGGCCGGCTAACACGCGCCCCCTCCCGAAGCCAAAATGATCCAATCATTCTAGATCATGAAAATGAGGGAACAGGCGGTCGCTGTGGCAGCCGTTTTCATGCTCGTTCGCCTGATCGAAAACTTTTCTGATCGGGATGGGATGGAAGGGGCTGACGGGCCGGGGGCGGTCAGGGGGCGGCGGGGGTTGTGCTGGTGGTCGCCGCGCGTAGGGCGGTGTCGATGTCGGGGTGGGAGAAGGTGAAGCCGGCGTCAAGGAGCCGGTGYGGCAGGACGCGCTGGGAGACGAGCACGCCGTCGTCGGCGATACCGCCGAGGGCGATCCGCAGCGCCGCGGCCGGTACCGGCAGGATCGCCCGCCGGCCCACCGCCGCGCCGAGAGCCTGGGCGAAGGCGATGTTGGTGACCGGCGCCGGACTGGTCAGGTTCACCGGGCCGCGCAGGCCGTCCGCGGCCAGCAGAAAGATGATCGCCGCTGTCTCGTCCGCCAGGGTGATCCAGCTCAGCCACTGCCGGCCCGAGCCCAGCCGGCCACCGAGCCCGCGCCGAAACAACGGGAGCTGCCGGGCCAGCGCGCCGCCGCGCGCCGAGAGGACGACCCCCGAACGCAGGTGGCACACGCGCACACCGGCCTCCTCGGCGGCGGCGGTGGCTGCTTCCCAGTCGGCCACCAGCTCGGCGAGGAAACCGCTCCCACGGGGCTCGGACTCGTCGACCGGACGGTCCCCGGTGTCGCCGTACCAACCGGTCGCGCTCGCGGACAGCAGCACCCGCGGCCGCGGGTGGGTGGCGGCCACCGCGGTGGCCAGCAGGGTCGTCCCGGACATCCGGCTGTCGCGGATCCGCCGCCTGTAACGGGTGGTCCAACGGTGGTCGCCGACCCCGGCGCCAGCCAGGTGGACGACCGCGTCGGCCCCGGCCAGGGCGGCCGGCTCGAGCGTGCCGCGGGCCGGATCCCAGCGGATCTCCGAGCCGTCCCGCACGGGCCGCCGGACCAGGGCGCGCACGGTGTGCCCGTCGGCCCGCAGGGCCGGGACGAGCGCCGACCCGATCAGGCCGGATGCGCCGGAGACAACGACGTCCACGGGCTGATCCTCACCCCTGGATGGCTGGCGGGCGAGCCGGCCCGCCAGCCACGGCCGTCAAACATGATCATCAACCGGGGGTCGGGTACACGCCGGTCACGTACCGGCTCCCGGCCCCGGCTGTGGATCATCTGGTCATCGGATGGTCACAGGCCGAGTTCGGCCTCGAAGGAGCCTTCCTCCAGGCGCCTGCGCAGGGTGGTGAGGAAACGGGCCGCGTCGGCGCCATCGACGATCCGGTGGTCGTAGGTGAGCGCGAGGTACACGGTCGAACGCACCGCGATGATCTCGCCGAGCTCGGGGTCGTCGACGACCGTGGGCCGCTTGACCACCGCGCCGGTCCCGAGGATCCCGACCTGCGGCTGGTTGATGATCGGCGTGTCGAACAGGGCGCCGCGGCTGCCGGTGTTGGTCAGGGTGAAGGTGCCGCCGCCGAGCTCGTCCGGGGTGACCCGGTTCTCCCGCGTCCGGGTCGCCAGATCGTCGATCTTGCGCGCCATCCCGGTGAGGTTGAGGTCACCGGCGTGGTGGATGACCGGGACGAGCAGCCCCCGGTCGGTGTCCACGGCGATGCCCAGATGCTCGGCGTCGTAGTAGGTGATCGTGCCCTGTTCGATGTCCACGCTGGCGTTGACGTTGGGGTGCTCGCGCAGCGCCTCGCAGGTCGCGACCGCGAAGAACGGCAGGAACGACAGCTTGACGCCCTCCCGCGCCTCGAACGCCTTCTTCGCGCGGTCGCGCAGCCGGGCGATACGGGTGACGTCGGCCTCGACGACGGTGGTGAGCTGCGCGCTGACCTGGAGGGACTCGACCATCCGCTGCGCGATCACCGAACGTAGCCGCGACAGCTTCTCGGTGCGGCCACGCAGCGAGACCGGTGCCGCCGCGGGCGCGGCAGGCGCAGCCGGTGTCGCAGCGGGCACCGCCACCGGCGAGGCAGCGGGAGCGGCCGGGGCCGCGGCGGCCGGGCTGGCCGGGGTGCGTGCCGCGTCGATGACGTCCTGCTTGCGGATGCGGCCGCCGACACCGGTGCCCGTCACCGCGGCGAGGTCCACGTCGTGCTCGGCGGCGAGCCGCCGGACCAGCGGGGTGACATAGGCCCCGAGGGAGCCGCTGCCGTTGGCCGGGGAGGCGGTGGCCGGTGCCGACGGTGTGAGCTCCTGGGCCGGAACGGCCGGCGGGGGAGCCTGGGCCGCGGCGGGCACCGGCGGCGCGACCGGAGCCGGAGCCGGCGGCGCGGGCGGAGGCGGCGGCGGAGCGGGCGCGGGCGGCGGGGCCGCGGCCACCGGCGCGGGCGCGGGCGGCGGAGGCGGCGGGGCCGCCGGCGCAGGTGCGGGTGCGGCGGCGGCGGCCGGAGCGGCCTGCGCCGCCGTGCCGCCTTCGTCGATGACGGCGAGTTCGACGCCGACCTCGACCGTTTCGTCCTCGGCCACCCGGATAGCGCTGATCACGCCGGACGCGGGTGCGGGGATCTCGGTGTCGACCTTGTCCGTGCTGACCTCGAGGAGCGGCTCGTCGGCCTCGACGCGCTCGCCTTCCTTCTTCAGCCAGCGGGTGACGGTGCCCTCGGACACGCTCTCACCCAGACGGGGCATCGTGACGGACACAGACATGGGGTAGGGCTCCTTTGCGGCGTCCGACCGACCGTGGACGACGGGCAACGGCTACGAACGCGATGGGTGCTGGGCAACTCGGAGGGCCCGCGGTGACACGGCGGGCACCTGCCGCCGCGTCACCGCAGGCCCTGATGGCTGGTGGGCGAGCGGGTACACGATCATGGTGCGTGTCGTGTACCCGCGGGCCCTGGTGACTGCTGCTGGGGCGGGGGGTGTGCGGCGGTGGCCGGCGTCGCGCATCCGTGGCCCCCGATCGATCGGTTGACTGTGTTACCTGTCAGGTATGGGCGTTGGCTGTCAGTGGTGACTGTCAGTTGTGGGAGTGCAGCGGCTTGCCGGCCAGCGCCAGGTGCGCCTCACCGATGGACTCGGACAACGTCGGGTGCGGGTGGATGAGCTGGGCCACCTCGGCGGGCAGCGCCTCCCAGCTGGTGATCAGCTGGGCTTCGGCGATCAGCTCGCCGACCCGGTCGCCGACGATGTGGACGCCCACCACCGGGCCGTCGGGCACGGCCACGAGCGTCACCGCGCCCGCGGTCTGCAGGATCTGCGCCTTGCCGTTGCCCGCCAGGTCGTAGGTCTGGGTGACGACGTCCCCGTAGCGCTGCGCCGCCGCGGCCGAGGTCAGCCCGACCGAGGCCACCTCGGGGTGTGAGTAGGTGACCCGCGGGATGTTGTCGTAGTTGATCGGCGGCGGGTTCAGCCCGGCCAGGCTCTCGGCGAGGAAGATCCCCTCGGCGAAGCCGACATGGGCGAGCTGGAGGCCGGGGCGCAGGTCGCCGATGGCGGAGACGGTCGGCACGTTGGTGCGCAGCTGGTGGTCGACGAGGACGTACCCGCGGTCCGTCGCGATGCCGACCTCCTCGTAGCCCAGCCCCTCCGACACCGGCCCGCGCCCGACCGCCACCAGCAGCAGCTCGGCCTCGATGGTCGTGCCGTCCTCGAGGGTCACCGTGACGCCCTCGTCGGTGGTCTTCACACCGGCGAACCGGGCGCCGAGGTGCTGTTTGATGCCGCGCCGACGGAAGGCCCGCTCCAGCAGCTTGGAGCTGGACTCCTCCTCCAGCGGCACCAGGTGGGGCAGGGCCTCGACGATGGTCACCTCGGCGCCGAAGGAGCGCCACACCGAGGCGAACTCGCAGCCGATCGCGCCGGCGCCGAGCACCACGGCGGATGCCGGCACCCGGTCGAGCCGGAGGGCGTCGTCGCTGGTGATCACCTGGTGGTGGTCGACCTCCAGGCCCGGCAACGACTTCGACTGCGACCCGGTCGCCAGCACGACGTGACGACCAGTAATGATCCTGTCGCCTACGGCAACAGATGTCGGTGACACCAGCCGCCCGTAGCCCTCGACGAGTTCGATGCCACGGGTGTTCACCAGGCCGGTCAGCCCCCGGTAAAGCTTGCTGACCACCGAGTCCTTGTAGGAGTTGACCTTCGCGATGTCGATTCCCTCGAGGGTCGACAGAATCCCGAAGTTACCGCTTTCGTGAATATTGTCCGCGATCTCCGCCGCGTGCAGCAGCGCCTTGGTCGGAATGCACCCGCGATGCAGGCACGTTCCCCCCAGCTTGTCCTTCTCGATCAGAGAAACGGTCAGGCCGAGCTCTGCGGCACGCAGAGCCGTCGCGTAACCGCCGCTGCCGCCGCCGAGGATGACCAGGTCGACGGGACCCGCCGCAGAGTCCACCACGCCAGGTGTCCCTTCTCGTTGACTGGTTGGGATGCGTTCAGTCTTTCATGTCACGTCAGTGCGGCGTCGGAGGTCCGCTGCGACTGTGGTGCATGACGCCGGTATTTCACCGGACCACTTCCGTGCGGTACCCGTTACCCGCTGGTAGTTGGTTCAGCGGACCTCCGGCCGCTGGTTGCCGGCAACGTTCTCGGCAAGTTGGAGCAGGGTCCGGACGATCGCCCCGGTGCCGCCCCTGGGGGTGTGCCCGTACGGTTCGCCGCCGTTCCAGGACGGCCCGGCGATGTCGATGTGCGCCCAGGGGATGTCCTCGGGCACGAAGGTGCTCAGGAAGTGGGCGCCGACGAGCATGCCGCCATCCCGGCCGCCGCCACCGGCGACGTTGGCCAGGTCGGCGACGGTCGAGTCGAGCACCTTGCGCAGCTCCGGCGGCAGCGGCATCGGCCACACCGCCTCGCCGCTGTCACGGGCGGCGTCGACGACCTGGTCGACCGCGCCGCCGCGGCCCATCACCCCGGCGGTGCGCTGCCCCAGGGCGACGATCTGCGCACCGGTGAGGGTGGCGACGTCCACGATCAGGGCGGGGGAGTCCTCGGCGGCGCGGGCGAGGGCGTCGCCGAGAACCAGGCGTCCCTCGGCGTCGGTGTTGAGCACCTCCACCCGGGTGCCGCCGCGCAGGGCCAGGACGTCGCCCGGCCGGATCGCCCCGCCCGAGGGCATGTTCTCCGCCAGCGGCAGCCAGCCGGCGAGGTGGACCGGCAGGTTCAGCCGGGCCGCCGCGACGAGCGTCGCGAGCACCGATGCGGCCCCCGCCATGTCGGCCTTCATCCACTCCATCGCGGTCGGGGGCTTCAGCGACAGGCCGCCCGAGTCGAACGTGATGCCCTTGCCGACGAGGGTGAGCGCGGGCCCCCCGGTGGCCGGCGAACCGGCCGGGCGCCACTCCAGGCGGACGAGGCGGGGTGTGTTCGCCGAGCCCTGGCCCACTCCGAGGATGCCGCCGAACTCGCCGTCGGCCAGCGCCTGCTCGTCGAGCACGTCGACGGTGACGCCCACCTCGCCCGCGCGCCGGGCCGCGATCTCGGCGAACGCTGCCGGCGGCAGATGCCCGGGCGGGGTGTTGACGAGGTCGCGGACGAGGGCCACGGAGTCCGCCACGACACCGGCCCGACGCACCGCGTCGTCGGCGGCGGCCCGGGACGCGCTGTCCACCACGAATGTGATTTCGCTCACAGGTGGGCGGTGGTCGTCCGCGGACGTGGTCCGGAACTCCCGGAAGGCGTAGGCGCCGAGCAGCGATCCCTCCGCGACGGCACGCAGCCGCGCCGGCCCGGGGCTGCCGGCGACGAGAGCGAGGGTGGTGGCCACCCGGGTGGTGCCGGCGAGCGCGCGCACGGCCGCCCCGGCCGCGCGGCGCAGCGTCTCGTGGTCGATGCCGCCGTCGGCCGCCGCCGCGTCCGCGCCCGCCGCCGATGTTCCTGCTGGTGACGGGCCCGTCGCCGGCAGCTGTGACGGCGGCGCGCCGACGCCGACCGCGAGCACCGTCGGGATGCGCAGGGTTCCCAAAGTCGCGAAACGGACCAGGTCGCCGGCCTTGCCAGTGGCCCCCAGGTCAGCGAGAACCGTCGCGAGCCGGCCGCCGAGTGCCGTGTCCAGTTCCTCGGTGCCGCCGAGTGGGATGGGACCGTCCTTGCCCGTCGCGACACCGATCACCAGTACGTCAGCGTCAAGATCCAGTACGGATGAAGTTGTCACGGCAGTCACGGTCATGTCGAGAGACTACGGAACACACCACGAGACGATGCAGAGCCGGGTCCCCCACGCCGTCCCACAGCGCCCGTCCCCGCCCGTGGTGCCGGCCAGCCCCAGCCCCGGGAGCCGAGCCCCAGGAACCGACCGGCCGACGCCGGAACCGTCCCGGGAGCCACTCCCGCAACCGCCTCCGGAGCATCACCGCAGCCTTTCCCCGGAGAGGCCGTTCCCCCGAGAGGCCGTTCCCCGCCCCGTATCCGCATCCCGACCGCGCGTCACCCGCCGACCACGCCGAGTCCCGCAAACCGCCCCGGCCACCCTGAGGAGCGCGAAGGACGTGAATCCACCGCTGTTGGAGCAGCGCCGCGTTCACATCTTCCACATCCTCGCCCCACATCCGCCCATCGATGATCGATGATCTGTTGGCGGCCTGAGTGCGGATGCCTCCAAAAACCTGTAGGACGGGCCTGTGTCATGAGTATCCAAAAACGCTCGAAGGAGGTGTCCCGAGGCGGTTGGGGTGTTCCCGGGCGGGGCGTCTCGACGGGCCGGGTGCACGCTCAGATCTTCGGTGGAAGATCTGGAAACCCCTGCGTGGTGGCCCGCTCTCGAGCTCGGGGTCCCCATGGAGCGGCTCGTGGGTGGGGGTGTTGTTCGTTTCCGGATCTTCGGTGGAAGATCTGGAAACCCCTGCGTGGTGGCCCGCTCTCGAGCTCGGGGTCCCCATGGAGCGGCTCGAGAGCCGCTCCATGGGGCTAGCCTGCCGAGGCATGGGTGAGCTGTTGCAGTCTCCGTTGCACGACCGGCATGTGGCGCTCGGCGCCAAGCTGGCCGACTTCGGCGGATGGGAGATGCCGATCGAGTATCCCGGCGGAGGTGTGCTCAAGGAACACGCGGCGGTCCGGTCCGCGGTCGGGATCTTCGATGTCAGTCATCTCGGCAAGGCGCGCGTGCGCGGCCCCGGCGCCGCGGACCTCGTCGACTCCGCCCTCACCAACGACCTGTCCCGGATCGGCCCGGGGCAGGCCCAGTACACGCTGTGCTGCGATCCGGAGACCGGCGGGGTGGTGGACGACCTGATCGCCTACCTGTACTCCGCGTCGGAGGTCTTCCTGATCCCCAACGCGGCCAACACCGCCGAGGTCGTCCGCCGGCTCGCGGCGGCGTCCCCACCGGAGGTTGCCGTCGAGAACCTGCACACGGCCTTCGGCGTGATCGCGGTCCAGGGTCCGGCCGCGCCGGAGCTGGTGTCCGCGCTCGGCCTGCCGGTCGACGGTGCCTACATGAGCTTCACGTCGGCCGGCTGGAAGGGCGCTGGCCCTGACAGCGCGGGCGGTGGTGGTGGCGACGGCACCCACGGGGAGATCGTCGTGTGCCGTTCGGGCTACACCGGTGAACGCGGATTCGAGCTCGTGACGCGCTGGGCGGACACCCCGGCGGTGTGGGACGCGCTGCTGGCGGCCGGGGCGTCCGTGGGGGCGCGGCCGTGCGGTCTCGGCGCCCGCGACACCCTGCGGACCGAGATGGGCTACCCGCTGCACGGCCAGGACCTCTCGCCGTCGATCACCCCGGTGCAGGCGCGGGCCGGCTGGGCGGTGGGCTGGAACAAGCCGCGGTTCTGGGGCCGGGACGCGCTGCTGGCGGAGCGGAGCGCGGGCCCGGCGCGGCTGCTGTGGGGGCTGCGTTCGACAGACCGGGGCATCCCACGGCCGCACATGGCCGTGTACGACCTGGCCGGCGGGCGGGTGGGCGAGGTCACCAGCGGGACGTTCTCGCCGACGTTGCGGACCGGTATCGGCCTCGCCCTGCTCGACCGCGGCGTCGCCGAAGGGGACACCGTCCGGGTGGACGTGCGGGGCCGGCCGTCGGCGATGACCGTGCTGCGGCCACCGTTCGTCGACTCCTCCCCGAAGTGAGGGCTGAACCCGAAGTGAGGGCTGAAGTGCCCTGGAGCGGTGCTGTGGCCTGGTGTTCCTACTACCACCGCCGAATGAGATACCGCTGGACCACCGGCTGGATGATGCCGGGGCGGTGCCTCAGATCGTAGGGACGCCCAGGGCCATGAACACCAGGGTGACAGTCGCCGTGATCTCGACGAGGGCGCCGAGCACGTCCCCGGTGATGCCGCCGAGATAGCCGACCAGGTAGCGCCGCAGCAGCCAGCCCGCCGCGGTGCCCACGGCCACCGCGGCCACCGCGCGCGCGGCCTGGCCGGGGCTGCCGCCACCACCGTCGACGTCCACGTCGAGCAGGCCGTCGACGCCCAGCAGCCCGGCGCCGGCTGCGACCGTGAGCACGGCGAGCACGGAGCAGACGGCCTGTCGCGGCCGCACGGAACCGGCGACGAGGGCGCCGAGCCCGTTCGGGTGCGCCGCGGGGATGCCGCCGGTACAGGCCAGGGTGGCCGCCAGCCGTCCGGTCATCGCCGCGACCAGGATCGACAGGCTGCCCCGGTGCTCCCCGATCGCCAGCGACAGCGCCGCGACCTGGACCAGGACGGCGAAGATCAGCGCCAGCGCGCCGAACGCGCCCAGCCGCGAGTCCCGCATGGCCGCCAGCGCCCGCTCCCGGCCGGCGCCGATGCCGTCGGCGACGTCGGCGAGCCCGTCCAGGTGCAGGCCGCGGGTGAGCAGCGCCAGGGCGGCGATCCCGATGGCGGCCGGGAGCAGGTGCCCGGCCGGGGCTTCCGGCGTCGCCGCGGGCACCTTCGTGAGAAGTTGGAAGCCGGCCGTGACGACGGCGGCGATACCCCCCAGGACGAGGCCGACCAGCGGCGCGAGCGCCATGGCCCGGCCCATGGTGGGCCGGTCGAGCGCGACCCGTCCCCGGACGGGCAGTAGCGAAAGCAGGGAGAAGACCGTCCGCGTGGCGAGCATTGGCCGCCCGCGTCAGGCGCCCGCCGTCCCGGGCGTGTCGCTCGGGACGGCTGCGGTGCCGTTGGACGCTGGCCCGCTGAGGGCAGCGTCGCTGGGGGGCGGGCCGGTGGGAGCTGCCCCGGCGGTCTTGTCACTGACCCCGGCCTGGTCGAACGTGGCCATCTCGGCGAGTGTCGCCTGGGCGGCCACCAGCAGGTGGACAGCGAGCAGCGCGCCGGTGCCCTCGCCGAGGCGCAGGCCGAGGTCCAGCAGGGGATCAAAGCCCAGCGACGTCAGCGTGAGCTTCTGCGCCGGCTCGGTCGACCGGGTGCCCGCGATCCACCAGGTCTTCGACCCGGGCGCGTACGCCTCGGCGGCCAGCGCCGCGGCGCAGACCACGACCCCGTCGAGCACCACCGGGGTGCGGCGGACGGCGGCCTGCACCAGCAGGCCGGCCAGCGCGGCGAGGTCGGCGCCGCCGATCACCCGCAGCAGGGCGAGCGGATCGGCGGCGTACGGCCGGCCGCGGCGCATCGCGTCCCGGATCGCCGCGGTCTTGAGCATCCACCGGGTGTCGTCGATGCCGGTGCCGCGGCCGACGGTCTCGATCGGTTCCCGGTCGAGCAGGGTGGCGACGATCGCCGCGGACGGAGTGGTGTTCCCGATGCCCATCTCGCCGGGGACCAGCAGGTCGGCGCCGGCGTCGACCTCCTCGTCGACGATCGTCCGGCCGATGTCGAACGCGCGGGCGGCCTCCTCGGCGGTGAGGGCGTCCTCGACGTCGATGCGCCCGCTGCCGCGCCGGACCCGGTAGCGGCTGGTGACGTTGACCGCGTCCACGCCGCCGGCCGCCGGCGCGCTCGTGCCCGCTGCTGGCTCCGTACCCGCTGCTGCCGTATCGCCTGCTGCTGCCGTATCGCCCGCTGCGCCGGCCGGGGGCGGCACCGGCTCGTCGCTGTCCACGCTGACGTCCACGACCCGCACGGACGCGCCGACCGTGCGGGCCAGCACGTTCACCGCGGCGCCGCCGGCGGCGAAGTTCGCCACCATCTGCGCGGTGACCTCCGGTGGGAAGGCCGAGACACCCGTCCGCGCGATGCCGTGATCGCCGGCGATGATCACAGCCCGGATGCGCCGGAAGGGCCTGGGCGGGCAGACCCCCTGCACTCCGGCGAGCCAGACCGAGATCTCCTCCAGACGCCCGAGAGCGCCCGGAGGCTTGGTCAGCATTGCCTGCCGCTGCCGGGCGGCAGCCATCGCGTCGGCGTCGAGCGCTGGGATCCGCACAGCGTCTTTATTACCCGATGTGCCACCGGACGCCGCCGGATGCCTGTGTCCCAACGGATATCCGACAGATTTCGTCAGGCCGGGACCCCGTCCGAGGAACCGCCCCAGGCCGAGGTCAACGCGACCAGGTCGGACCAGTCGGCGCCGTGCCGGGCGGCCCCGTCGGCGAGCTGGGCCACCTCGCTGCTCATCCAGGCCGCCGGCCGGCCGGACGAGGCGGCCACCGCGCCGGTGACATGATGCTCGGCCTCATCGACGTCCGGCCGCTCCCGGCGCAGCGCCGCGTCCGCGCAGATGACGTGCACCAGCGGAGCCAGGCAGCCGACACCCTGGTCCCGGCCCTCGGTGCCGTCCACGCCACCGACCCGCTCACGGGCCTCGGCCAGGAACGGCGCGGCCGCGTAGACCTGCCCGGCCAGGACGAGGGCGCTGGCGGCCATCGTCACGAACAGCGCCGGATGGTAGCTGTCGAGGGAGTAGGCGGGGGCACCGTGTTTCTCGGCGGGTAGCCGGCTCATCAGCTCCTGCGCCCGGCCGATCGTGGCGACGGTACCGAGGGCGTCGCCGAGGCGCGCCCGCGCGCCGGCCTCGGCGACCGCCAGCATCACGGCGACGGGGGTGTTGCCCGCGTACCGCTGCCCCTCCACGGCGAGCGCCAACGCGCTCCGCCAGCGTTGCAGCCCCCGCGCGGCCATCGCCCGCACGGCGTGGGCGTGCGCGATCGTCGGCCAGTCCCCGATACTCGCGGCGACCGACTCGGCCTGGGTCAGCGCGCGCAGCCCGGAGCAGATGTCACCGGCGTCGATGAGCGCGTTGCCCTCCAGCACGAGGGTGCGGGAGTGCAGAGCCTGCCAGTCGTGCCTGGTACGGACCGCCCCCGCCTGGGACGCGGCGATGTGGCGGCCCAGGTTCCACGCCTGCAGGGCCGTCTGCGCCGGGGCGGTGGAMCCGTAGCCGCCGACCAACGCCCGCATGGCGGTGGTAAGCCCGGTCAGGTCCTGCGCGACCCGGGCGCGCCCGGGGAAGGCGCTCACCAGCTGTCCCGCCGCGACGAGCCCGGCGACCACCCCGAGCCTGCGCCGATCGACGCCCATACGCGACTCCAGATGTTCGCGATGTCCGCCTGACAGCCCCAGTCTCCGACGTTGTCGGGATCATGTCGATGGCCCGGTTGTGTCAACATCCCGGCCGTGCCGATGCCTCTCACTCCCCGTCATGTCAGTGGGGGCCGCCGACGCGGCCCGAGTTTCCGGTGTGCTCCCGGGTTCCCTCGCGCGTTCCCGGGTCTCCTGTCGCGCTTCCGGGCTCCCGTTCCGCCCTTCCGGGGGCCCGGCTGTCGCATGACGCGCGAAAACATGACCGTGACAGGCTGTGATCATGTCGGCTCGGTCGCGGGTCAGGTGCCGGAGGTCGCCGCCGCTAACGAATTATCGGCTCCTCGCTGTAACGCCCTCCGACCCACCCCATCCCCAGCGCCCCCGCCGCGCCGTCCCCGCCCCGTCCCAGGAGGTCGCACCCACATCAGCCCCGCACAAAATCCGGTCCCGGGCGTCCCCCACAGGTAGTTCTCCGGTATGTCCTACCGGCGTCGTAATGGTGCTGTAATCAGGCGGAAGATCGGTGGTGTTGCCCGCCCGTCATCCCTCGCCGCCGCGGCTGTGGTGGCGTTCGCGGTTGTGTCGCCGGCAGCGCGTCGAGGGGGATTCGATCCAGCTCGGGGATGGGCGCGGCCGGGTCGGGCGGCTGGTAGCCGGGGTCCGGCCTGCCAAGATCGTCAGGCTCGAATCGGCGTAGCCCGACCGACCGCCACAGCGGCGAACGGACGTCGCCCCCCGGAGTTCTTGTACCTCCCATCCRCCAGGACGGTGACCCACTCGCCATCTGGGAGGGGACAGCGGGTCGCGGGCAGACGCCCGGTGGCGGTGTCCCACAGGCGTGCGGTGTGGTCCCGGCTGCCTGTGGTGAGKGGGATGCGCTGTCGTTGTTATGGTTCGGCGGTGGAGACGACAATCCGTGCCGCGAACGGCGCCACGCTGTGGTGCTGTGTCACCGGCAGAGGCCCGCGGACCGCAGCCACCCTGCTTGCCCGAGACCGTGTGGATCAACCAGCCAATCCCACAGCCAACAGCCAATCGGGTCACGACCAACTGTCTCACGTGACTTGACAGCTTCCGAGCTGGGCCAGGACTTCCGGGTCGAGTTCGATGTTCTGATCGAGTGAAAGTACGGTGCCCAGGGCCGCGATCAGCGCGTTGGCGGCCAGCGCGACGATCGTGTCGACGGACGTGTCGCCGTGGTCGAGGCGATCGAGCATCAGCTCATCGAACTGGGCGACCCAGCTTCGCATGGCGGCGCGCAGGACCGGGGGTGGCTCACCATGGACACCGATCCGATGCAGGRTTCGGCTGGCGCCGCTCCAACGAAGCTCATCGAACATCGCGCGCATGCCCGGGTCTGCGCCGAGGTCGCCTCGGAGCAGGGCGAGGAACCCTGACCGGTGAGAATCGATGTAGTCGACGTGGCGGCGAAGCGCGTTGTGGAGTTGTTCAGTGAGTGTTTCGCCMTCGACTGGGCTGTCCTGCTCGGCGGCGAGCTCGTTCCGGATGTCGTCCATCACGGCCAGGTACAGCCCACGCTTGTTCCCGAAGTGGTGCGCGATGAGTCCGTAGGAGACCCCCGCCTTCTTCGCGATCTCGGTGGTGGTGACGTCGTCGTACGACCTCGTGCCGAAGAGCTGACGCGCTGCCTCGAGGAGCAGCCGACGACGGTCCGCAGTCGCACCCACATTGCTGGTCATGGTGGGCAAACGCTAGTTGACGGGTTATGGGCCTTCATCCACCAAGTGGCTAACGGTCCGCTCCGGTGGCCGCGTAGCGTCGCTACGGCCCTTACGGCGGCCATGGAGATACCGGCCGATGGCCGTGGTAGAGCCGCAGCGCACCGTACGCGTGGCCCGCGTTGGCGGTCCCCGTCTCCCGCCGGAACCAGGGGGCGGCGACCAGGCCGAGCTTCGTCTCCAGCGACTTCGGGACGGCGAAGTGTGCGACGGGTGCTGTGCCGACGTGAGCGAAAGCGGCGAGGGCGCCAGCACGTTCGTGGCGCCGGGCCAGGACGGTAGGCCGGGCCAGGACGATAGGCGACGATAGGCATGGTGGCATTTCCTCAGGGCTCGCTGGGCAGGGCGTTGGCCGTGTCGATTCGGCGTCCGGCGAGGTGGGCGACCACGCGACCGGTGACAGGAAGTTCCAGGGGGACCAGCGCGTAGGGCGGATAGACCAGCCGCTTGCTTCCGCGCTCAAGGGCCCGCACGATCGCGGCCGCCATCGAGTCCGCCGAGACCGGTGGAATCGTCTTCGGGACGCTGCCGCGCCACGGGAGCTCGTCCACGTCGCGGAGAGCCGTGTCAGTGCCGCCCGGGATCACCTCGAGCACACGGATCGGCGTGGTGGCGAGCTCCTCGCGCAGCGATCGCGTCGCCTGCCCGAGGGCGGCCTTCGATGACGCGTAGTACCCCAGCAGCGGCAGGGGAACCGACTGAATCGTCGAGGTGACGTTGACAACGGTGCCACGTCCTTGGGCGCGCATCGCGGGGATCAGCGCGGCACTGAGTGCGATCGGCGCCCAGAAGTTCGTCTCGAAGACAGCGCGGGCGGCCTCGGTATCGGAGTGCAGGCTGAGCGCGCCGGTCAGRCTCGTCCCCGCATTGTTGATCAGGACGTCGACCGCACCGAGCTCCCCGAGCGCGCGGTGCGCCACGTCGGTCGCCGATTCGGCCGAGGYGAGGTCGGCGGTCAGGACGACCGGGGGCGCGGCGCCCGTCGCGGAGATCTCCACGGCGAGCCCGTCGAGCAGGTGGGTGCGTCGAGCCACGAGTGCGAGGTGTGCGCCCTTGGCCGCGAGCTGTGTGGCCAGGGATCGTCCGATGCCGCTGCACGCTCCGGTCAGCAGCACACGCCTTCCGGCAACGGGGTCGTGAGTTCTCACAGCAGGGTTCCTCTTTCCGGTGCGGCTCGACGGACTGCACGTGGCGGTGTCTCGCCCCGTCGTGTCTTGTGCATTGACGCTTCAGCAGGTGCCACTTAGCATCCTGGTTGATTGATAATCAGTCGACAGGAGTCATGGAATGSGGTCACTCAGGGAATCGGGCTCTTCTCAGTTGGCCGGAATCGAACGGGCCTGCCGGCAGAACGGTGCATCGGCCAGCACGGGGGCTGTTTCTGCAGGTCAAGGCTGCTGCCCTGGCGGCCAGCTGAAGATCTTCTGACAGCCTCTGACGTAGCGGGTGATTCCCCATGGTTTTCTGGGGTCTGGCTACTCACCGCCGATGGTGTGGCCGGTGAGGAGGTTGGAGGTGAACCGGGCGATGTTGTGGGCGAGCCCGGGGTCCGCGCGTGGGTGTGGAGTCTCTGATCTCGTCAGATGAAGGACCGTGGCCAGGGTCTCCTCGACGAGGTCGGCGGCCGTGGCGAGGCCCCATGCGCGGCCCTCTTTCACGAGATGGTCGAGGGCGATGGCGGCGTGGCGGTATTCGCCGGCAACGGCAAGAGCGACTTCTCCGTCGTTGGACTGGTGTGCCTGCGGCACCATGTCGTAGGCGGGGCTGAGGGTCATCGACGCGGTCAAAGGGCATCTGAAGGCAATAAAGATCTTGAGTGGGCGCTGCCGTGAGCTTCGGAGACTGCCTCCGTCCGGGAGTGTCGGGTCATCTGGTGTTCTGGCGTACGTTGGCGGCGGGCTGGGCTGCGGCAGGGCGGGGCTATCGGGCCAGGGAGCGCCGTTCCCCACGCCGTCCCACGCCCACGCTGCTGGGTCGTCCGCCTTCGTGTGTGTACAGCCGCGCCCGTAGGTGAAAATCGTGGTTATGGCGACGGTTTTCCGCCCACGGCCTCCGCGCCTGTAGGTGAAAACCGTGGCTGCTACAGCGGTTTCCACCTACGGCTGGTGAGTGTCGGCGGGGGATCGGGGTGGGCGCACCGTTCCGCGGCCTGCGCGAGTCGCGAGCCATGGCGGAGACAGGGCGTCAGCGGAGCGTCGCTGAAAGCGGTGCGCTCCAGCGCCGCTTTTCCGTGTCTCGGCTGTTCGGGCGTCTCAGGCGGCGGCGTAGCGGTTGGCGGGTCTGGGCCAGCCTGAGAAGGCCACGCAGCGTTTCAGCCTCGTAGGCGGTGCGGAACACGCCACGGTTGCTGGAGTTCGGGGACCAGCGCGCGGGTGATCGCCTCCAGCGCCTATGCCAGGCAGGACCCACCCGATCTTGATCGCGCCCTGGCTCTCGGTACCGCTACTATCGACCTCCTCACCGAGGAGGTCGATTCGGCCCGATGCGTCGGTCACATCACCCGTCTGACCACCCATCTTGCGCCGCACAGCCGGAAACCGGCGGTCCGAGAATTTCTCGGCCGCGCCGAAGAACTCATCTCTGCACCGTCCGCCAGCTCTGTATAGCTGGCAAAGGTGGCGACGAATTCAGCGTTGGCGCGGACCATCGCGGCGAAGATGTGGTGGTCCGGCGGGTTGTTGGTCGCACCTTCGATGAAGGGCTCGTGGTTTCAGGCGGCGGCGGAGGCGGGGGTGTTGGGGGTGGGGAGGCCGAGGTTGTCGCGCAGGGTCGTGCCGGTGTATTCGGCGCGTAGGGAGCCGCGTTCCTGCAGGAGTGGCACCACCTTGTCGACGAACTCGTCCAGGCCGGTGGGGGTCAGGTGGGAGCCGAGGATGAAGCCGTCCGAGCCGTCGTTCTGGACGAAGGAGTCGATGCGTTCGGCCACCTGCGCCGGTGTGCCGATGAACTCGGTGCGGCTGAAGACGTGGATGGCCAGCTCGCGCAGCGAGTAGTTGTTCGCCTCGGCCAGCGCCCGCCAGTTGGCCACCGTCTCGTGCGGGTCCTGGGCCAGGCGCGCCCGGCCCTGGATCACCAGGGGGGCGTCCGGGTCGGGGTCGACATCAGGCAGCGGGCCGTCGGGGTCGTAGCCGGAGAGGTCACGGTTCCAGACGGTCTCGAGCAGGATCTGCGCCGTCCGGCCGCTGACCTGCGTCCGGGTGATCTCCCGGTGCCGTTCGACGGCTTCGGCCTCGGTGTCGCCGAGCACGAACGACGCCGAGGGCAGCAGCCTGACCGAGCCGGCCGGGCGGCCCTGGCGCAGCGCCCGAGCCTGGATGTCCTGGTAGAACTCGCGCGCCTCGGGCAGGTGGCGGTAGGGGGAGAAGATCGCGTCCGCGCTGCCGGCCGCGAAGTCCCGGCCCTGCGGGGACACCCCGGCCTGCAGGACGACCGGACGGCCCTGGGGGCTGCGGGGGACGTTGAAGCGCCCGGAGATGTCGAACTGCTCGCCGTGCTGGCTGAACGCGCCCACGCTGTCGTCGCGGACGAACCGCCCGCTGCTCCTGTCGGCCACCACGGCGTCGGCGGGCCAGGAGTCCCAGAGCTTCCGGGCGGTGGCGAGGAACTCGCCCGCGCGGACGTAGCGGTCGTCGCGGTGCAGGAAGCCGCCGCGGCGGAAGTTCTGCCCGGTGAAGGCGCCGAAGGAGGTCACCACGTTCCAGCCGGCCCGTCCGCCGGAGAGGTGGTCCAGCGAGGCGAGCTGCCGGGCCAGTTCGTACGGCTCGTTGAAGGTGGCGTTGATGGTGCCGATCAGGCCGAGGTGTTCGGTCACCGCGGCCAGCGCGGCGAGCACCGGCAGGGTGTCCGGCCGGCCGACGATGTCCTGGTCGAAGATCAGGCCGAGCCGTTCACGCAGGATCAGGCCCTCGGCGAGGAAGAAGAAGTCGAACCTGCCGCGTTCGGCGGTCCGGGCCAGGTGCTGGAACGAGGAGAACGCGATCTGGCTGCCGGCGGCCGGGTCGGACCACACCGTGTGGTGGTTCACGCCACCGAGGTAGGCACCGAGGATGATCTGCTTGCGGGGCTTGCTCATGCGTAACGCTCCAGGCGCTCGATATCGGCCGGCGGGCCGGCCGGTGGTCGTCAGGCGGCGGCGTAGCGGTTGGCAGGCCTGGGCAGCCCGAGCAGGCCGCGCAGCGTGTCCGCCTCGTAGGCGGTGCGGAACAGGCCGCGCTGCTGTAGTTCCGGGACCAGCGCGCGGGTGATCGCCTCCAGGTCGTGCGGGATCGCCCCGGGCCGCAGCCGGAAGCCGGACAGGCCCGCGCGCTGCCAGTCCCGCAGCAGGTCGGCGAGTTCGGCGGGGGTGCCGGTGAACACCAGCGCGTCGCTGCCGTACTCGCTGCCGGCCAGCTCGTCCAGGCGCCTGCGGCGGTCGTTCGCCGCTGTCGCGGCGGTGTCGAGGAAGACGACGAGATCACCGAAGACGTGCACGTTCTCCGTCCGTCCGGCGGAGTGCTGCTCGGCCCGGATCTCCTCGACGATCGCGCGCGCGTCGTAGGTGTCCCGCGGGGTCACGTAGACGACGTCGGCCGAGCGGGCACCGAACCGGTAGGGCAGCGTGCTGTGCGCGAGCGCGGTGACCAGCGGCTGCCCCTGCGGTGGCCGCGGCACGATCGACGGGCCGCGGACGCTGAACCACCTGCCCTTGAAATCGATGTAGTGCAGTTTCTCGCGGTCGATGAACCGACCGGTGGCGGCGTCGCGGATCTCCGCGTCGTCCTCCCAGCTGTCCCACAGCCGGCGGACCACCTCGACGAAGTCGCCGGCCTCCTCGAAGTGCTCGGCGACCAGCGCCTGGCCCTCGGGTGTCGCGTAGTCCTCGAGCCGCAGGCGGGGGATGTCGCGGCGGCCGAAATGGGAGTTCTCGCTGGGACGCGACAGCTGCGCCCGCCAGCCGGCCCGGCCGGTGCTGACGTAGTCCAGGGTCGCTACCGCCTTCGAGACGTGGAACGGCTCGGTGTGGGTGACGGTCGCGGTCGGGACGAGCCCGATGTGTGCGGTCAGCGGCGCGACCCGGGAGGCGATCAGCAGCGCGTCCAGGCGCCCGCGCACCTGGTCGGTCCGCCCGTCCGGCCCGTCATAGCGGGAGGACTGCACGCCAAGGGCGTCCTCGATGGTGACGAAGTCCAGCAGCCCGCGCTGGGCCTCGGCGACCAGGTCGACCCAGTAGCGCGGGGTGAACAGCTCGAGCGGGCGCGCCCGCGGCTCCCGCCAGGCCGCGGGATGCCAGCCGGTACCGTCCAGCGCGACGGCGAGATGAAGTGGAAAGAGCGCGGGCATCAGACGTGTTGTCCCCTTCTCTTCTTTTTCTCTTTTTTACTTCTCGGGTGTTTCCTGGGTGCTTCCCGGGTGCCGGGTGTGTCTCGTCGGCCGGCAGGGTTCCGTGACGGCGTGGGAAACGGCCGATGCAATGGCATCGAAACGGCGTCCGACACGGGGTGTCGATCGGTGTCCGCTCATCTCGGCAGGCCGCCGGCAGCACGGTCGGATCTTTTTGCTTCCGGGCCCGGGTTACCTTCCGGATCGCAGTCGCTGCCTTTCCTCGCCGACGCCGCTGGTCAACAGGTGTCAGATACGGGAAATCGGAACACGGCCGCTGGGAAAGCGGGACGGCATGAACGACGTGAACGGCATGTATACAGGCCTGACATCGTCGTACCGCACTGGCAGGTGGACCGGCTGACGCTCCGTCAACGACAACAGAGAGAGCTCGCGAGACGAGAGAGGTCGAGGTACCTGCGGGTGACGAACGTTCCCCGCGCCGACGCGCTCTTCAACGCCGGCATGCTCGTCACCGCTCCCGCGCTTTTCACCGCCCGCGTACTTTTCGCTGCACACGTCACTGCACATGCACTCTTCAGTGCCACAACTAGACCGTAGCCGAGGGTCGCGCGCGGCGCAATGATGCCGGCTCACGGGATTGCCGCGGCCGCCCGCGCGGGACCGTGTATCCACGCCCGTCCGTCGCGCGACGGCACGTCTTTCATTTATTCCCTCTGCGTCCTCGTCACTTCCGCATGTGTTCGTACCGCTTCCGTKTGTGTTCGCGCCACGATGTAGTGGGTGTTGCGCCCGCTGCTGGAGCCACGGACGGGCCGGTTTGGGACGAGCAGGTCGAGCGCGCGCTTCGCCCCGGCCTGGGTGAGGCCGGCCAGGGCCGCAAGGGCCGGGTAGCGGCATACCTGCGGGAGCAGGTGCGTGCGGCGGGCTGGCGGCTCGGCGTGGGGAGGACAATCAGCTCTCGTGCGGCCAGATCCGGTACAGCCAGATGCTGTACAGCCGGATCCTGTGCGGCCGGATCCTGTGTGGCCGGGCCCGGCGCGGCTGGGGGCGACGCGGCTGGGGGCGGCCGTGGCGAAGTACGAGCCGTGGATGCGCCGCGCCCTGGAGATGGCGCGGGCGCTGCCGGACCCGGGAGCCGGCGATCCGCCCGTCGGAGCGGTGATCTACGGCCCGGACGGACGGGAGATCACCGCCGCGCACCACGATCGGCAGCGGACGGCCGACCCGACCGCCCACGCGGAGATCACCGTGCTCCGGCGGGCCGGGCGTGCGCTCGGGACGTGGAAACTCGACGRCTGCACCCTGGTGACCACGCTCGAGCCCGGGGTGATGGCTGCCGGCGCCGTCGTCCTCGCCCGGGTGCCGCGGCTGGTCATCGGCTCGTGGGACGAACGCAACGGTGCCGTCTGCTCCCAGTGGGATCTCGTGCGTGACCCGAGACTGAACCACTTCGTCGAGGTCATCCCCGAAGTCCTCAAAGCCGAATGCGATGCGCTGCTCAACCGCCACTTCGGCCCACACCAGCCATCCGGACGCGGCTGAGCGGGTGGCCTCGCTACGGGCGGCTTGGCGCCAGGATGAAACGCGGGTCAGCGCAGGCGGGTGGGGATGCCGGCGACGACGTGCCAGACCTCGTCGGACTCGGCCGCGACCGCGGCGTTGAGGCGGCCGAGGGCATCGCGGAAGCGGCGTCCGACCGCGGTTGCCGGCACGATCCCGGAGCCGACCTCGTTGGTCACCGCGACCACGTGACGGCGGGTGTCCCGCCAGGCAGCCACCAGCTCCCGGAGCCTGGTGGGCCATTCCCCGGCCGCCGTTTCGCCGGTCGCGCCGTCGTCGGACGGGCTGTTCCCGGCCTGGTGGCCGTCGTCCGGATGCTCCTCGCTCAGGTGGGCGGTCAGCCACAGGGTGAGGCAGTCGATCAGCAGCGGTGGGCCGTCCGCGCGCAGCAGCGGTGGTAGATCGGTTGTCTCCAGCGTCGTCCAGTGGGACGGCCGGCGGGTGCGGTGGGCGGCCACCCGCGCCGCCCAGTCGGAGTCGCCCGGCGGGACCGGGCCCGCCGTGGCCACGTAGACCACCTCCGGCCAGGCGGTGAGCCGTCGTTCGGCTTCCGCGGACTTCCCCGACCGGGCACCTCCAGTGATCAGGACGCGATACGGCCGGGGCGGGCCCACCGGGGGCCGTGTTCCGCGGAACACGGTGCGCTCGGGCCGGCCACCGCCATCGGTACCGGCGGTGCCAGTGCCACCAGCGCCGGTACCAGTGCCAGTGCCGACTGGCCCGAGCACGCCATTGGACGTAGTGCTGCCGGGCGCGCCGCTGGCTACGACGGTGCCGAGGACGTCGCCGCCGGCGGTATCGAGGACGTTGCCGGGGGCGTTGCTGGCAGCGGTATCGAGCACGTCACCGGGGTCGGTGGTGCCGGGGACGTTGCCGGTGGCGGTGTCGATGACGGCGCCGTCGGAATACAGGTGCGCGCCCATCAGCGCCAGCCGCCGGGCGAGCTCGTCGCCGGGCGGGTTGCGGTGGCTGAGATGGACGGCGACGACCCGGCTCGCCCCGACCACGGCGCCCCGCCGCCGCAGCTCCGCGAGGACGTCGGCGAACGTCGCCAGGTCGAGATGGTCGCCGAAGCCGGGCCGGTCGCCGTTGTTCTCCTCCATCAGCACGACGTCGAAGGCGCGCCCGGTCAGCGCGTCCAGGGTCGCCGGTGGTAGCGGCGCGGCGGTGTCGCAGGCGTAGAGCAGGCGTCCGCCGTCAGGGGCCGTGATGTCGTAGAGCAGCGCCGGGCCCACGAACGCGGCCCCGTGGTTGGCCGCCAGCGCGCGGATCTCGAAACCGTCCAGTGACAGGACGTCACCGGCGTGTGCCAGTCGGAATCGCAGCGCCCCCGTGTCCCCGTCCGGGGGCGCCACGAAGGGACGGCAGGCGTCCAACGAGGCGGGCGGCCCGACGACGTCCAACGGACGGGTGGCCACCGTCGACCACGTCCGCCACAGCAGGGCCGCGGGGCCGGTGTGATCGCCGTGGGCGTGGCTGAACAGCAGGTGACGCACGTCGGCGAGCCGCACCCCGAACCTGGTGGCGGCGCGCGGCACGTCCGGCCCGCAGTCGATGAGCAGGCGGTCGTCGACAAGCACCGCGGTCTGGGTGCGCACCTGGTGTTCGCGGGCCCACTCGCAGGACGCACACCCACACCACGGGTTGGGCCAGCCGTCGGCCGACCCCGTGCCCAGCAGCCTCAGGCGCACCGGCCCGGACGCCTACGGGTGCGGATGGCGCCTGCGGTCGGCCAGCGTCATGAGCGCGATCACGACGCCGAGGAGCACGATCGCGCCGATCGTGACCAGCCCGACCTGCCACCAGACCAAGGGCGCCTCGTGCGACTCGGCGGTAGCCTCCGCGAGCAACGTCGTGACACCGTGCGAAGCCATGATCACGGTCTCCTTCCTCTGTGTCGACTGGCCCGGCCGTCCGACGGATCGTATGGGGTGTTTCCGTTCACCGGCCACCTGTCCGCCCGGCTACCGCCGCTGACCAGCGGCCACGCTCCGGATCCGCCATCGGTCGGACTGGTGCCGGTCCCGCTCCCGGTGCCGGTGTTCCGGCCGGCCGCGGGTTGGGTCGGCGGCGAGACCGACCCGCCGGTCGTCTCCTCCGGGCCCACCGTCGGTGTTGGATGGTGTCCGACGGACAGCGCGACGAGGACCGACGACCTGGACAAGGGGGCCAACGGTGAGCTGGACCTGGCGTTTCGAGACGGAGGACGGTGGGGTGGTCAATCCCGCCGGCTCGTTGCCGTCGGAGTCGTTCCCGACCCAGGGCGACGCCGAGACCTGGCTGGGGGAGATCTGGCAGGAGCTGCTGGCCGCCGGCGTCCAACAGGTGGTGCTCCACGAGGGCGATCGCAAGGTCTACGGCCCGATGAGCCTGCGCCCCGTCGACTAGCGGCCGCGTCGACCAGCGGCCCTGCCGCCGAACGCGCCGATCGTGTCTTGCGGGCGTTCGGCGGCCCATGCCTGGTAGACCCCACCGGTCAGGCCCACGGCCGCGGGCCTGACCAGGCTGGCTGGGCCGGGCGGCTAGCCGACGATTGTCGGGTCGGTGACGATGACGCCGTCGAGCACGGAGTCGATGCGGGCCAGCAGGTCGGGGTCGAGCTTCACTCCGGACGCCCTGACGTTCTCATGGACCTGCTCTGGCCGGGACGCCCCGATGATCGCCGACGCCACGTTGTCGTTCTGGAGCACCCAGGCCACCGCGAGCTGGGCCGGGGACAGACCGGCGTCGGCCGCGACGGGCAGCAGGTCCTGCACCCGGGCGAGGACGTCGTCGCCCAGCAGCCGCTGGATGAAGCGCCCGCCGGTCGTGCTGGTGGCGCGGGTGTCCACCGGCGGCGGCTGGCCCGGCCGGTACTTGCCGGTGAGCACGCCCTGCGCGACCGGTGACCAGACGATCTGGGAGATGCCGGCGTCCCGTGAGGTCGGGATAACCTCGGCCTCGATCGTGCGCCACAGCAGCGAGTACTGCGGCTGGTTGGAGATGATCCGGTCGAAGCCCAGTTCGTCGGCTGTCCGCACCGCGTCCGAGATCTGCGCGGCGCTCCACTCCGAGACGCCGACGTAGAGGACCTTGCCGGCCCGTACGAGGTCGTCGAAGGCCCGCAGGGTCTCCTCCAGCGGCACGGTCGGGTCGTACCGGTGCGCCTGGTAGAGATCGACATAGTCGGTGCGCAGCCGCCGCAGCGACGCGTGGCAGGACTCGATGATGTGCTTGCGGCCGAGGCCCCGGTCGTTCGGGCCGGGGCCGGTCGGCCAGAAGACCTTGGTGAACAGCTCGTAGGACTCCCGGCGGACGCCGTCGAGCGCTTCGCCCAGCACGGTCTCGGCGCGGGTGCCCGCGTAGACGTCGGCCGTGTCGAAGGTGGTGATGCCCTCGTCGAGAGCGGCCTGTACACAGGCGAGCRCCTGCTCCCGTTCGACCTGGTCACCATGGGTGATCCAGTTACCGTATGAGATCTCGCTGACGGACAGTCCGCTACGCCCGAGTCGTCTGTGCTCCACACAGTCACCTTAGAACGCCCGTGCCCCGAGGCGCCCGGCCGCGAAATCACACGTTCATCGTTGGCCGTCCCGACGGCTCACCCGGGGCCGGGGCATCCGCCAGCGGGGAGGCAGGAGCGCGCGCTGCACCGAGTAGGCCCGGACCCGGACCCGCGAGTCCGGGTACTTCCGTGCCACCCGGCGGCTGACCTGGCGGGCCAGGACCACCGAGTCGACGGCCACCGCGAGCAGGCCCAGCAGCATCAGCGAGGTGGTGACCAGCCGCACGTACGCGTTGGGGACGATGCCACCGAGGAAGTACACCAGGGCGGCGGCGAGGAAGAACGGCCCGATGTTGCGGCGGGTGTCGACGAAGTCCCGGGCGAGCACCCGCTCGGGGGCGCGCTCGCGCGGCGGCAGCCTGCTGACATCACCGGAGAGCATCGCCGCCCGGTACTCCCGGCTCGACCGGCGGCGCTCCTCGCGGACGTGGGCCCGGGCCTCCTTGCGGGACGTCGGGGTGGGCAGGGCGCCGCCGCGGGCGCGCGCCGCCCGCGCCTGGCTGCGCTTCGGGGTGGGACGGCCCTTCCCCACCCCGTTGCCCGGCCGGTTCCCACGTTCGGTGTCGGCGGTGGGGGGAGCGGAGTCGGCCGTGGCCACCGGTGTGCCCGCGGTGTCCGCGGGATCGTCGGAGACGGACGTGCGTCGTTTCAACAGTGCCATCAGGGCAGCGCCAGCATCTGGTCGAGGGCCTTCCGGGCGTATGCCRCGACGTCGGGGTCGACCGTGATGCGGTTGACCGTCTCGCCGCGGACCAGGGATTCAAGGGTCCACACGAGGTGGGGCAGATCGATACGGTTCATGGTGGAGCAGTAGCACACCGTACGATCCAGGAAGACGACGGTCTTGTCAGGGTGCCGGTTGGCCAGCCGCTGCACCAGGTTCAGCTCGGTGCCGACGGCGAACCGGGAGCCGGGCGGGGCTTCGTCCACCGCCTTGATGATGTACTCCGTCGAGCCGACCAGGTCCGCGGCGGTGACGACCTCGTGCCGGCACTCGGGATGCACCAGTACGGTGACGCCGGGTATCCGGGCGCGCACCTCGTCGACGCAGCCGAGGCTGAACCGGCCGTGCACCGAGCAGTGCCCCTGCCACAGGATCATCCGGGCGTCCCGCAGCTGTTCGCGGGTGAGGCCGCCGCCGGGGCGGTGCGGGTTATAGACGACGCAGTCGTCCAGCGACATCCCCATCTCCAGCACGGCGGTGTTGCGGCCGAGATGCTGGTCGGGCAGGAACAGCACCCGCTCGCCACGGCGGGCCGGCCCGAACGCCCATTCCAGCGCTCGGCGGGCGTTGGAGGACGTGCAGATGGTGCCGCCGTGCCGTCCGGTGAACGCCTTGATGGCGGCGGAGGAGTTCATGTAGCTCACCGGGACGGTGCCCTCGGCGAGGCCGGCGTCCGCGAGCGTCTCCCAGGCCTGTTCGACCTGTTCGGCCGTGGCCATGTCGGCCATGGAGCAGCCGGCGGCGAGATCGGGCAGGATCACCTGCTGGTGGTCGCCGGTGAGAATGTCGGCGCTCTCCGCCATGAAGTGCACGCCGCAGAAGACGATGTGCCCGGCCTCGGGCCGGGCGGCGGCCTGCTGGGCGAGTTTGAACGAGTCGCCGGTGACGTCGGCGAAGGCGATGACCTCGTCCCGCTGGTAGTGGTGGCCGAGGACGAAGACGGAGTCACCGAGGGCGGCTCTGGCCGTTCTCGCCCGTTCGACGAGCGTCGGGTCGGACGCGGGTGGCAGCGCGCCGGGGCAGTCGACCCCGCGTTCGCTGTCGGGATCCGAGCCGCGTCCGAGCAGCAGCAGTTCGAGCGGCCCGGCCAGGGGCCGGGAGCGTGGCGGGGCCGGCGGTGTGACCGAAGGTGTTCCCGGCGCCGCGACGCCGGCGCGTTCGAGCGCGGGATGGGTCGTCATGCTCGCTCCTGAGGTCGACCGGCCGTCCGTGGCCTGGCCGCACGCATGGGGACGTATGGTCGGTAAGACTCTAACTCGCCACGGCCCTGTACCGCACCGTCTGGGACCTTCTGCCGTACCGCGCGGGACGAGTTCGTGATCACAGCCGCGGGTCGTGTGCTTGGTCGTGYGCGGACGACCTGCGTACGATGGGAAGGCAATCGCGGCGGGCGGTGTTCCATCCAGGCGTGTGCAACGGCTTGCTGGTGGGCTCGCTGGTGAGCTTGCTGGTGACGACTACTGGTGAGGACGGGACGACTGCCGTCGCGATGGCAGAACGGCGACCGTGCATGAAGGGTGGCGTCGCGGGCATCCCATGTTGTTGCCTACAGTGATGCGCACGTACTGGATGCGCACGTATTGCGAGTAGCCGAATACCTCTGGCATCCCTGCACACGTATCCAATCGGCCGAAGGAGGAGCGACGGTGGCTGTCGTCGTGACTCCCCACGCCCCAGGGAATATTCACTAGGGAGCAGCCTCCATGACAGTCCAGGACACGACGACCGATACGGCGACCGGCGTGGACACAGYGACTCGTCCGAACACCGTCATCCTGACCGACGTGGCCGCGCACAAGGTGAAGAGCCTGCTCGAGCAGGAGGGGCGTGAGGACCTCCAGCTGCGGATCGCCGTCCAGCCCGGCGGCTGCTCCGGCATGCGCTACCAGCTCTTCTTCGACGAGCGGCAGCTTGACGGCGACACCGTCCTCGACTTCTCCGGTGTCAAGGTCGCGGTCGACCGGATGAGCGGCCCGTACCTCGGCGGGGCGACGATCGACTTCGTCGACACGATCGAGAAGCAGGGCTTCACGATCGACAACCCGAACGCGGCGGGCTCCTGTGCCTGCGGCGACTCCTTCCACTGATCCCTGGTGATCCCTGGCGCCCTGCTGATTTCCGGGGTCGGGCGCTGATTTCTGGGGCCCGGCCGGGCGTGTTGCCATGGTCGGGGCGGCGGTAGGCGTCCGTCGCCGAGGCGACATCAGCCGGTGGGTCCGGTCCGGGGCGCCGGACAGCGCCGGGTTGCCGACGGTGTCCGTTCGGTGTGGCGTCGATAGTGGCGTGGGTTGTGACGTGTGGCCGGCTGGGAGCGACCAGCCGGCCACACGTCTGCCGTGTCCAGATGTCGGATGGACCCGGCAGTTACGGACGATGGCCAGGTAGAATCACGCATCGTGCCTATTGCCGTTACGGGTTCCATCGCGACCGACCATCTCATGCGCTTTCCGGGCCGGTTCGCCGAGCAGCTACTGGCCGACCAGCTGGACAGGATCTCCCTGTCGTTCCTTGTCGACGACCTGGTCATCCGGCGCGGGGGAGCGGCCGCCAACATCTGTTACGGGCTCGGACGGCTGGGCCTGCGTCCCGTTCTCGTCGGGGCGGTGGGCGAGGATTTCGCCGACTACCGGTCCTGGCTCGACCGCAACGGTGTCGACACGAACTCGGTGTATGTGAGCGAAATTGCCCACACCGCCCGTTTCGTGTGCACCACCGACGACGCCCTCTGCCAGATCGCCTCCTTCTATCCCGGTGCGATGAGCGACGCCCGGCTGATCGAGCTGCGTCCGATCGCCGACCGCCTGGGCAGCCTGGACCTGGTGCTGATCAGCCCGAACGACCCGGAGGCGATGCTCCGCCACACCGACGAGTGCCGCGAGCGGTCGATCCCGTTCGCGGCCGATCCCTCCCAGCAGCTCGCCCGGATGGACGGCCCGCAGATCCGCCGGTTGGTCGACGGCGCGGCCTGGCTGTTGTGCAACGAGTACGAGAAGGGCCTGCTGGAGAGCAAGACCGGCTGGTCGGACACGCAGGTGCTCCAGCGGGTGGGCGTCCGGATCACCACCCACGGCGCGGACGGGGTCGCCATCGAGGCCGTCGGGCAGGCGCCGATCCGGGTACCGGTCGTGCCCRCCCGGGTCACCCCGGATCCGACCGGTGTCGGGGACGCCTTCCGCGCCGGCTTCTTCGCGGGACGCGCCTGGGAACTGTCGTTGGAGCGCAGCGCGCAGCTCGGCTGCCTGCTCGCCACGCTGGCGCTGGAGACCATCGGCACCCAGGAGTACGAAACTGTTCCGGCCGAACTGGTCAAGCGCCTGTCGGAGACCTACGGCGCGGACGCCGCCGCACAGATCGCACCGCACCTGCCCACGGCCTGACCAGGACCCCCGGGGGGCCACAGCCTGACCGAGGATTCAGGTGAGTCGGCGGACGAGGTAGGCCGTCCCGCCCGTGGGCAGCGCCCGGGTCGCGACCAGCTCCTGAGCGCGCATCCGGCACCAGGCGGGGACGTCGAGGTCCGCGGCCGGGTCGTCCGCCCACAGCACCAGGGTGGCGGCGAGGTCGAGCTCACCGATACGGCGGGCCAGTTCGATGATCGGCAGCGGGCATCGCCGGCCCCGCGCGTCCACGGTGAACGCCGCCATGTCCCAGTGGATGTCGTCCGTATTATCTGTTTTGTTTATATTATTTATATTGTTTGTCATAGCCCGACTGTTCGTCATGGTCCGGTTGTCACGGTCCGGTAGTGCATCGCGGGCCGGTTGTGTGTCACAGTCCGGCGGCCCCGGCCCGTTCGCGGATGCGGGCGACCGCGTCCGGCAGGACCGCCAGCAGGGCGTCGACGTCCGCGCTGCCGGACTCCCGGCCGAAGGACACCCGAATGTTCCCCTGCGTCAACGCACCCATCGCGGCGAGCACATGGCTCGGGGTGAGCGTGTCGGAGGTGCAGCTGGAGCCGCTGCTGACCGCGATGCCCGCCCGGTCCAGCTCGTGCAGCAGCGACTCGCCGTCGACGTAGAGGCAGGAGAAGGTGAGCAGGTGCGGCAGCCGGCCGGCCGGGTCGGGGTCGCCGAGCAGTTCGACGTCCGCTATCAGCTCGGGCAGTCGGGCCCGTAGCCGCTCCACATAGCCGGCCAGGCGTGGACCCTCGGTGATGATCTCGCTGGCCCGGGCGTGCAGGGCCGCGGCCGTAGCGACGATCCCCGCGACGTTGGGGAAGCCGGCGACCCGCCCGCCCTCGCGCTCGTCCGCGGGCAGCGGGTTGACCCAGCGGCGTCCGGTGCGCACCACCAGGATGCCCACACCCGCCGGCCCGCCGAACTTGTGCGCGCTGGCGCTGAGCAGGTCGGCGCCCAGCGCCGTGACGTCCACCGGTATCCGCCCGAGCGACATGGCCGCGTCCACGTGCAGCGGGACGCCCGTGGCGTGCAGGACATCCGCGGCCGCGGCCACCGGCTGGATGGTGGCGACCTCGTGGTTGGCGTGCTGCAGGCTGGCCACCGCCGTGTCCGGCGGGGGGGTGAAGCTCACCGGGTCGACGCGGCCGAACCTGTCCACCCCGATGGTGCCGACCAGACCGCCGGCGTGCTCGTGCCACTCGGCGGCGTGCAGGACACAGGAGTGTTCCACGGCGCTGACCAGGATGCGGCTGCCGGCGCGGCGGCGGGCCCGGGCCGCGCCGAGCAGCGCGAGCTGGGCCGCCTGGGTGCCCGAGGCGGTGAAGCTGACCTCGTCCGGCCGGGCGCCGATCACCCCGGCAACCGTCTCCCGGGCGGCGTCGAGCAGCATGCGGGCCTGCCGGGCGTCGCGGTACAGCCGGGCCGGGTCGGCCCACCCCTCGTCGATCGCGGCCAGCAGGGCCGCCCGGGCCGTCGGATGCAGAACGGCCGTAGAAGCATGATCGAGATAGGCCGGCACGCCTACCACGGTATGCCGCCACGTTCACGCCATGCTGGCGCGCGGGCCCGTCCCGCCGCGGGCCCGAAGCGGCGTCCGAGACCCACGACATGACCGTCCGCCTCAGGAAAGATCGCCAAAAGTTTGCCGTTTTGTACGCTGATCTGACGAAAAAGAGTACAAAACAACAAACTCGCCTGGATCATGCTTCGTGTGGATGGCCCGGAGCGGACAGCTGATGCTCCCCGTCGTACCGCGCGGACAGACGGATGGGGCGCGCCGGTCGCGGTGACCAGGCAGGGCCGGCCGAGCGACCATACTCGCGCACCTGGACGACCACAACCGGCTCACCGTCGGTCATGTCGCCGCCCGTTGCCGCGGTGGCGGTCGGTTGGCACACGTCCGTCACGCGGGAAGCTGCCCGTGGACAACGAGGAGTGACATGAGGGCGGTGCTTCGAAGAGCCGGCGGCGGGCGGCCGAACATGCTTTTCGCTGTTTTTCTCGGAGCGATGACGGCAGCTTCCTGCGGTTCCTCCGGGCCGGCCGGCGACTTCGTCGGCATGGTCACCTCTGTTATGCCGGACCGGGTGTGTGTCGGACGGCCTGCCGCGGGAGGCGCATGCTTCCCCGCCGAATCCTCCGTACTCCAGTCCCTCCGTGTCGGCGACTGCATCGTCGTGGAGCTGGGCGGATCCGAGAGCGGTCAGGACGCGGGCCGACTGATCGGATTCCGCCGGGTAAAAGCTGACCCGAACTGTCCGAGCCCGCCGCCATCGGCATCTTCCGTCCCCCTATCAGGTTGACGGCCGTTCTGCCGGTCGATGTATCGTCCGGCTGCCCGGACACATCCTGAGAGCCGCCTTATGGATCCGGATGGTCACGACGTTTCGTCCAGGCGCTGGTAGACGGTGGGGCGTCCTCTGCCGCCGAGCTGGACGATCAGACCTCGACCGCGCAGCCGACGAAGTGCCCTGCGGATGGTGGGGGCGGTCAGTCCCAGATCTCTTTCCAGCTCCGAAACGGTCCGCGTTCCCTTGGCAAGAGCCTGGTGGATCCGCAGTTCCGTGGTGTTCAGATCCGTCTCGGCCGGCGTGGCTGTCCTCCGCTGGAGGACGACGGTGAACCGGATGCCGCTGTCGATGTAGTGGGCGGGCGGCAGATGGTATGCGGCGAGCGCGTCGGTAATGGTCGGGATACCGCTTGCGAGAGCTTCGATGACGCGGGCGCCGGTCTCCGGGGAGCGGACGTGCTGGCAGATGGCGACCAGCCTGGCGTTGCGTGYCGAGGTGACGGYGTCCCGGCCGAGKCAGTCGACGGTGATGCGGTACAGCCCGCCCGGATTCGCCACGACGAGGCGGTCCCTCCGCAGCCGTACCTCGACGGCGAGGCCGGCGGACCAGTGGTCGAGGTCACGGTGGACCAGGGCGTTGGCGACCAGTTCACGGAAGGCGACGAACGGATAGGTGGGACGGTCGTGCACGGTACCGTCCGCCTCGGAGACGATCGACGTGTCGAACGTACGTCTGGCCCACAGCAGCGCGGCGTCGAGCATCCGTGGAATGGATCCGGTGATCGTGACCTKGTTCCTGGCGCGTGTTCCAGCGGGATCGGTCGACAGCGGCTCGGCCGATGCCYGGATGACGTACCGGGGAAACCACTGCTGAGGGTGGACGCCGAGCGCGAGCAGGCCGGCGACGGTGGGCCGGCCGTCGGTGTCGTATCTGATTTTCGGATTTGACGATGATCATGCTTACTGTAACGGCAACCGAGGCGTCCCGCAGGTTCTCGGACCTGCTTGACGCGATCGAGGCTGGTGAGACCATTGTAATTACACGAGGTAACCGTTCGATCGCGGAAATTGGGCCGGCGCGTCGGCGGACCGGAGTCGACCTTCGAGCCGTGCTTGTCGGCACCGCGCCACCGGATGACGCCTTCGAAGYGGACATCGCGGAGGCGGTCGGTCACCTGGCCGTGGACGAGGGTGACCCGTGGGCCGCCGCCTGATCCTCGACAGCAACATCCTCATCGCCCACGATCTGATCATCGCGGCCCATGCGGCCGAGACCGGACGGATCGTCCTCAGCCGCGACGTCAAAGCCCGTTTTACCGATCTTCCCGGCGTCCTCGCGGTGGAGGCATAGGCGTCATCCCGCCACGGGTTCGGGAAGGCCCCGTCGCTGCGGGTCGCGACGGGTCGTCTGTCGCGCCGCAAGCCGACGGCGGGGCGAAAAGGGGCTCCGGCGGGTTGCCCGGGATGCCTTTCTCGGGGCGGGAGGGCTCACCTGTCGGGGCTCTGGCGTGATGCCGGACGGGTAGCTGGGATACGCTCCTGCCGCAGCATCTACAGCTTGTCGAAGAGCCCTGCGTCGACCGGGTTGGTTCGCCCGGGCCGACGCATTCGTGGGAGGCAGGACCTGGTGACCCGATCCTTCGGCCGACCTCGGCCGTTGCCCGCCGATGTCGAGGAAGCGGCCGCCTCCGACGCTGCCCGGGCGGGGAGTACGAACCGCGCGCGAGGTTCTGATCACCGCGCCGCCCGCGCCCGGCCGCGGCGGCGCCGCCTGGCCCTGACGGCCGGGCTCGCGCTGCTCGTCATGACCGCGACCGGGTGTGATGTTCCCAACTTCGGTTTCCCCGACGGAGTGACGGACCAGACACCGCGCATTCTGAACCTGTGGCAGGGCTCCTCGATCGCGGCGCTCGCCGTGGGCGTGTTCACCTGGGGCCTGATCTTCTATGCGATCATTGTGTTCCGGAAGCGGTCGGACGACCTGCCGCGGCAGGTCCGGTACAACCTGCCGGTCGAGATCCTGTACACCGTCGTGCCTCTGGTCATCGTGGCCGGGCTGTTCTACTACACGGCCCGCGACGAGATCGAGATCAACCGGCTGCCACCCGACCCGGACGTCACCGTCAACGTGATCGGTTTCCGCTGGAACTGGCAGTTCCGCTATCTCGACACCGGCCGCGACGGCACCGCCCCGATAGAGGTCACCGGCAGGCCCGGGGAGCCAGCCGTCCTGGTGCTCCCGCAGAACCGGACGATCCGCTTCATCGAGACCTCGCCGGATGTGATCCACTCCTTCTGGGTGCCCGACTTCCTGTTCAAGCGGGACGTGGTCCCCGGCCGGATCAACCAGTTCCAGCTCACGATCACCAAAACCGGTACCTTCGTGGGCCGTTGCGCGGAGCTGTGCGGGGTCGACCACGACCGGATGAACTTCTCCGTCAAGGTGGTCCCCGGTGACGAGTACGACCGGTTCATCGCCGAACGGACCCGTCCGGTCTCGGACGTGACCCCGGCCACAGTCACCGCCGCCGGGGCGCCCGCGCAGACATCCGCCGCACCGAACACCTCCGGGAGCCGACAGTGACACTGGTGCACGAGCCGCCGGCCGGCCACGTCGAGGATCTCCACACCAGGCCGCGGACGAACCTGCTCGGCTACCTGCGGACGACGTCCCACAAGGACATCGCCCTGCTCTACGGCGTGACCTCCTTCATCTTCTTCCTCTTCGCCGGGATCATGGCCGAGCTGATGCGGATCGAGCTCGCCCGGCCTGGTCTGCAGATCGTGTCGAACGAACAGTTCAACCAGCTGTTCACGATGCACGGCACGCTGATGCTGCTGATGTTCGCCACGCCCATGGYGTTCGCGTTCGCGAACTTCCTGATACCGCTGCAGATCGGCTCGCCGGACGTGGCCTTCCCCCGGCTGAACGCGCTGTCCTACTGGTTCTTCCTCTTCGGCAGCCTGACCGTCGTCACGGGATTCCTGACCCCCAACGGCGCGGCGGACTTCGGCTGGTTCGCCTACGCGCCGCTGAACAACTCGCTCTATTCGCCGGGGGCCGGCGCCGACCTGTGGATTCTCGGCCTGGCGCTGTCCGGTCTGGGTACCATCCTCGGCGCGGTCAACATGATCACGACGATTCTCTGCCTGCGGGCGCCGGGTATGACGATGTTCCGGCTGCCCATCTTCTGCTGGAACTTCCTGATCACCTCGATCCTGGTGCTGATCGCCTTCCCGGTCCTCACCGGCGCGCTGCTCGCGCTTGAGGCGGACCGCCGACTGGGCGCGCACATATTCGACGCGGCCAACGGCGGCGCGATCCTGTGGCAGCACCTGTTCTGGTTCTTCGGCCATCCCGAGGTCTACATCATCGCCCTGCCGTTCTTCGGCATCATCAGCGAGGTCCTGCCGGTCTTCTCCCGCAAGCCGCTGTTCGGGTACAAGGGGCTGGTCTTCGCGACGGTCGGTATCGGCGCGCTGTCGGTGGCGGTGTGGGCACACCACATGTTCGCCACCGGGGCCGTCCTGCTGCCGTTCTTCGCCTTCCTCTCCTTCCTGATCGCGGTGCCGACCGGGATGAAGTACTTCAACTGGATCGGCACTCTGTGGCGAGGGCAGATCACCTTCGAGACGCCCATGTTGTTCGCGCTGGGCTTTCTCGTGACGTTCCTCTTCGGCGGCCTCACCGGCGTGCTGCTGGCCAGCCCGCCGATCGACTTCCACGTCAGTGACAGCTACTTCGTGGTCGCGCACTTCCACTATGTCGTTTTCGGCTCGGTGGTCTTCGCCGCGTACGCCGGGATCTACTTCTGGTTCCCCAAGGTCACCGGGCGGCTGCTCGACGAGAAACTCGGGAAGATCCATTTCTGGGCGTTGTTCTTCRGCTTCCACCTGACCTTCCTGATCCAGCACTGGCTGGGCGTGAAGGGCATGCCGCSCCGGGTCGCCGACTACTCGCCCACCGACGGTTTCACCACCTACAACACGATCTCCACGGCCGGCGCCTTCCTGTTGGCCACCTCGACCCTGCCGTTCATCTACAACGTCTGGCGTTCGTACAAGAAGGGCGAGCTGGCTGTCGTGGACGACCCGTGGGGCTACGGGAACTCCCTGGAATGGGCGACGTCCTGCCCGCCGCCGCGCCACAACTTCCGCTCGCTGCCGCGTATCCGCTCGGAACGGCCGGCTTTCGACCTGCACTATCCGCAGGCGGCGGGCAGCGTGGACTACCACGCCACGCCTGAAATCAAATAGCCGGCCCGTGGGCCGGCAGGAGACCAGCCGAAGCCGATGCGATGATGTTGTCGCGTCGGCGGAGGCCGAGAGAGGCACTGGCCGAAGCCGATGCGATGATTTTTTCGCGTCGGCGGAGGCCGCAAGGGAGGAGCGGTAGCCATGAAGATCGAAGGCGTGGTCTTCCTCGTATTCACAATCTTCTGCGCGGCGGTTGACGTGGTCTACTGGTTCACATCACAGGATCCGACCGGCACCGTCGCGTTGGCACTGTGCGGCGGCCTCGGCCTGCTGGTCGGTGGATATCTGCTGTTCACCGCCCGCCGGATCGGAGCGCRGCCACAGGACCTGCCCGACGCCGAGGTCGCCGACGGGGCCGGGGAACTCGGGCACTTCACACCGGGTAGCTACTATCCGATCTTTATCGCGTTCAGCGCCAGCCTGGTCGTCTTCGGCATCGTCTTCGGTGTCTGGCTCGGTCTGATCGGCGGGATCCTGACGCTGTTCTTCGTCACAGGCCTGCTGTTCGAGAACCTGTGGCACCCACCCGTCCCCGAAGACTGATCCTGTTTCCGGTGGGCCGGACGCCGGCCCACCGGAAACAGGTGGCCCTGGGTTGGACCGGCCGCCCACGCGCGGGACAGCCCAGGTGAGACAGGGCCTGACCTGCTCTGGATGGAACTTCCGTCTGTCGGCGCCCATCGGTACGGACTTACGCGAACGGACGTACGTGACAGGTCCTCCGGCAGGGGCCGGATCTGTCCTGGGTGAAAACCGGCCTCTGGGTGAACCGGTGCTGCCCTGGCCTCAGACGCCGGTGGACGCGGCGGCGGCAGCCGCCTGGCTCGTCCTGACCCAGCGCCCCAGCGCGGCTTCGGCCGCGCCGGAATCCAGCGACCAGGCGGCCCGGCTGAGCTGACGCTGGATCTGCTCGCTCACCGGTGCGGCGGTCGGCCCGGTGGAGGCGATCAGAGCCGTCGCGGCGGCCAGCAGGACGGCATCGCGTACCAGCCCGCGACGTCCGGCCAGCAGGGCACGGGCGACCTCGGCGTTGTGGGCGGCGTCACCGCCCCGCAGCTCCGCGGGGTCGCCGGGCTGGATGCCCACCGTTCGTGGGTCGAAGGCCTCCTGCCGGACCGTGCCGCCACTGACCACCCATACCGTCGACGTGGTCGTCGGCGTGAGCTCGTCGAGGCCGTCGTCGCCCCGGAACACCAGGCCCCGGGTGCCGCGCGCGGCGAGCACGCCCGCGACGACCGGGGCCAGCCGTGGGTCGGCGACCCCGATGGCCTGGGAGGCGGGCCGGCCCGGGTTGGTCAGCGGCCCGAGGATGTTGAAGAAGGTGGGCACGCCGAGCTCACGGCGCGTCCCGGCCGCGTGCCGCATGGCCGGATGGAAGACCGGGGCGAAACAGAAGGCCGCACCCGCCCGGGCCAGGCAGGTGCCGACGGCGGCCGGCGGCAGGTCGATGACGACGCCGAGTTCCTCCAGCAGGTCGGCCGTGCCGCAGCGCGAGGACGCGGCCCGGTTGCCATGCTTGATCACGGGGATGCCGGATCCGGCGACCACGAGCGCCGCCATGGTCGATATGTTCACCGAATGTGATCGATCTCCGCCGGTGCCGCAGGTGTCCACCGCGCGTTCCCGGACCTCGTCGGAGACCTCCAGCGGCGCGGCGTGGTCGAGCATCGCTTCGACCAGGCCGCGGACCTCCTCGGAGGTCTCACCCTTGGCCCGTAGCGCCACCGCGAAGCCGGCGATCCGGGCGGGTGACGCCGCGCCGGACATGATCTGCCGCATCGCCCAGCCGGCCTCCTCGGCGCGTAGCGAGTCCCCGCGCAGGAGCAGCGTGAGAAGTTCGGCCCAGCTCGGCTGGCCGGCGGGTACGGGTACGACCGGCTCGTCCCTGTCCGTGCCTGTTGGCTCCGTGCCTGTTGGCGTGGCCATCATCCCTGTCTTCCCCGTTGTGATCGTACTTGGTTGTTCCTGGCGTCCGGTCGTTCCCGCCGCCCCGGCTGCTCCCGGACCGCCGAGCTGTTCGTGCCGTCCGGCCATCCGGGTACCGCGCGGACTGTTTCTCGGACGGATCGCGGGTAGCCCGACCGGGCTGGCGCACCGGCCGGGCCGGCGCGCCGGGTGGGGCTGTGGCCGGGCGTTGGGCGCCTTGGCCCCAGGGCACTGMCGTCAGCAGGGAAGGGGCGTGTCAGTGAGCGGGGGAGGACTGCGCGCGGGGCGCCGGCGCGTGCCGGCGGCGCAGCAGCGTGACGACGACCTCGGTGAGCTCGGCGGGGTCGACCGGGTGAGCGACCACCGCGTCCGCCAGCGACCAGCTCGCCAGCCAGCGGTCGTCCCGGCGGGCGACCAGCAGGACGGTGGGCGGGGGGTTGGGGATCTCGTTCTTGATCTGCCGGGACAGGCCCATACCCCCGCTGGGGGCGGCCTYGGCGTCCAGGACGCAGATGTCGGCTTCCCCGTGGTCGACCGCGTCGATCACGGACGGGCCGTCCGCGGCGTCCAGGAACTCCAGGATGCCGAGTTCGCGGTCGGGAAGCGGGCCGATGGCGAGCTTCACCTGCTCCCGGACTTCGGGCTTGTCCGCGTACACGAGAACGGTACTCATGCGACCGCAGGCCTTTCACTCGAAGCGGCCGTTGGCAGGATGGCGCCCGATGGGAGCGTCGAGGAGCCACACACCGCGACCGCGGCAGTGTGCGCCCATGGTGGGTGTGCGCCCATGGCGTGATGTGTGCCCATGGTGAGGGACCCGCCCGCAGGGTATCCGATCGTGCTGACAGGTGACGCCCACGGTCGCGGCACCGGGAGCTGTGCGGGACACGCAGGGGAGATGCCGATGTGTCATCGCCTGGTCCGCCAGGCCGGGCGCGGCGGGTTTGCGGGACCGCCGTCCTCTGGTAGAGAATGAGACTCGTTCTCAAGGGTGTCGAGCGCAGCAAAGTCAGTCGCGGCCAGCCATGACCAAACGTCACAAGATAATTGCGGACGGTTGGCCAGGGCGGGGCGCGTCTACCAACGGCATCGGACGTGACAACATCGGATGTGACATGGACGGTCAGCAGGCTCTCCGTCTCACCCCCCAGCGCCGCGCGGTGCTGGAGGTGCTTCAGACTGCCCACAACCATCCGACAGCGGCCGAGGTCTACGATCGCGTCCGAGAAGTCGCGCCAGGTATCGGCGCTGCCACCGTCTACCGGTCTCTGGGGCTGCTCGTCCAGGCCGGACAGGCCCTCGAGCTCAGCCTCGGCAACGGTACGGCCGCCCGCTACGACGGGAACACCAGCCGTCACGACCATCTGGTCTGTGACCGCTGTGGACAAGCCGTGGACATCGATCTGCCGAGCCCGGTGGAGATGATGGTCGACGAGCTCGCGCACAGCACCGGCTTCGCGATCACAGGCTACGACCTGCAGTTGCGCGGCCTGTGTCCGTCCTGTCGACCGGGTGGTTGATCACCGGAAGCCCTGAACACCAGCGGCTGTCGCGCGGCCGGTGTCCCACTCGAGGTTTCCCGCGCCGCCGCGAGCCACTCATCCGAGCGGTCGTCACCATCCTGGACGGCCGCACCCCAAGGACGTCGCCTCGCACCAGAGGTGACCGCACTTGAAGAAGGTCACCAGAGGTGACCGCACCCGAAAGAAGGTCACCAGAGGTGACCGCAGCCGAAAGAAGGAGCATGTATGTCCAAGCTTGACGGCACGAAGACGCACGACAACCTCAAGGAGGCGTTCGCCGGCGAGAGCCAGGCGAACCGCCGCTACCTCTACTTCGCCCGGGTGGCGGACATCGAGGGCCTGACCGATGTCAGCTCGCTCTTCCGCGACACCGCCGAGGGTGAGACCGGTCACGCTTTCGGCCACCTGGACTTCCTCGCCAAGGTCGGCGACCCGGCGACGGGGAGCCCGATCGGTGACACCGCCAAGAACCTTGCCAGCGCCGTGGCGGGGGAGACCTACGAGTTCACCGCGATGTACCCGGGCTTCGCCAAGACCGCCCGTGAGGAGGGTTTCGAGGAGATCGCCGACTGGTTCGCCACCCTCGCGCGGGCCGAGAAGACCCACGCCGGCCGCTTCCAGAAGGCCCTGGACACGCTGGACACAGTCGCGGCGGAATAACTCCGGCAGGCCGTACCGCTTCGGGCTGTCACCAGGGCGGAGCCGCCTGCCGCCGAGAAGGTAGCTGGCCGGGGTGGACGCACAGGTCGCGTCCGCCCCGGCCACTACACGTTGTCGGCGCGTGACGTTGTCGGCGTGTGCCCGGCGGACGGCATCCCGGCCGCTTCATGATCTGGCGGATGTCGGCGTAACATCCGGCGCGCCGCCCATGCCTTCGATGATCGTCAGGGAGTCCCAACGATGGCGCTCAGTGTCGCCGACATCATCACCGACCCCGAGGTCTACTCCGCCCAACGGCCGAGCCTGCGCGCCCGCATCCTGCCGGTGAGGGCGGAGCGCCGAATCCGGGTCGGCGACATGCTCCTGTTCGAGTTCGAGAACGAGCAGACCCTGCGCTACCAGGTGCAGGAGATGGTTTACACCGAACGGCTGCGCGATCCCTCGGAGGTCGCCCACGAGATCGACATCTATTCCCGCCTGCTGCCCTCCAGCCACACGCTGACCGCCACCCTGTTCATCGAGCTTGACGTCCTGGACGCCGTGCGCGCGGAGCTGGAGCGGCTGGCCGGCGTGCAGCGCAGCATCCGGCTGGAGATCGGCGGCGTACCGGTGCCGGCCGAGGAGATTCTCGGCCCCGACGAGGACCCGGACGTCCCGAGCCAGACCGTGTCCGTGCACATGCTGCGGTTCCTCCTCAACGACGACACCCGGGACGCCTTCCGGGATCCGGCCGTGCCGGTCGAGCTGGTGGTCGACCATCCCGCCTACAACGAGGCGACACCGATCACCGGCACGACCAGGACGTCCCTGATCGCGGACCTCGCGCTACGCGGCTGACCGCCTACGCGGCTGGTAGTCCGCCACGTAGCCGGCTGCCGGCGCTCCGGCCCGGCCTTCCTGTCGGCCTGCCTGGCCTGGCTCGTCAGCCCTGCTCCGTCCCCGGTGTCCTGTCGCGGACGGTCGCGGGCCGCCGTGGGGCGGCGGTGTCGTTCGCGGCGAGCCGGGCGAGCCAGGCGTTGTAGGCGGCCTCCCGGGCGAGCAGCTCGGCTTCCGGATCCGCCTCCGGAACGGGCCCGAGCTCCCGATCCGCATTCTGTTCCGTCTCCCGCGGCCGTCCGGCTGCCCCGTCCCGCTCGGTCGCGGGGTGCCCGGGTGTGCCCGGGCGTGCTCGGGCGGGGCTCGCGGCGGTGTCGAGCAGCCGGTCCAGGCGGCGGTCCTCGCGGGCGGCCTCCCGGCCGTCCGCCCGTGACCACTGGATGAACAACGCGACGAACACCATGGCGCCGACCACCTCGCCGGCGGCCCACATCAGCCCGGCGCCGGTCTGCTGGTCGCCGAGCGGGCTGGACCCCCAGGTCCGGCCGAGCTCGGCATACCAGTCCGCGGCGAAGACCTCGTTGGTGGTGAACATCGCCAGCGCCCACAGCGCGTGCATCGGGAAGGTCACGAACAGCAGGAGCAGCCGTCCCCAGTACGGCAGCCGTCCCGGCATCGGGTCGAGTCCGATGATCGGCCAGTAGAACAGGCAGCCGACGGCCAGGAAGTGCACGTGCAGGAACAGATGGAGCGCCGTGTGCCGCATCGACGCCTCGTACAGGCCGGTGAAGTACAGCCCGTAGAGGCTCACGATGAACGCGGCGAAGCCGACCAGCGGGAAGGTGACCACCCGCGCCACCCGGCTGTGCAGCAGCCGTACCAGCAGCCGGCGGGGACGCAGCGGCAGGGCCCGCAGCGCCAGCGTCACGGGGGCGCCCAGCGCGAGCGGGATGGGCGCGACCGTGCCGAGCAGCATGTGCTGGACGGCGTGCGCGCTGAACAGGGCGGTGTCGTAGGCGGCTATCCCACCGACGAGCGCGTAGGCGACCACCACCAGGCCGGCCAGCCAGGAGGCCGTCCGCCAGCGGCTCCAGGCGTCTCCACGATCTGTGAGTCTGCTCACTCCAAACAGGTACAACCCGCCCATGAGGGCGACCAGCAGCAACGGGCCGGGCTCCGGCGAGATGTGCAGCAGCATTCGCCCGACGGTCGGTGGCGGTGGAAGTTCTCCCTGCCCGGACGATGCGAGCAGGCTTCCCGCGCCTGCCGTGGCAAGGGCGCCGGGACTGGTCACAGGCCCTGTCACCTCACTCCGATCGGGGTCGGACGGGGGTTCGGTCGAACCCTCGACAGCTCGTAGTCCTACCGAATGTCGAACCTACGGTGGCGCCTGACGGATCGCGTGCCAGAATGACCGACGTGGCCTCCGCCTCCGTCCTTGAGAAAGCTCCGCCGCCGCATCCGACGGCCAACCGTCCCTCGATGGTTTCGGTCGGAACGATCGTGTGGCTGTCATCGGAGCTGATGTTCTTCGCGGCCCTGTTCGCGATGTACTACACGATCCGATCGGTCGACAGCGACAACTGGCCGCCGACCACCGGCGTTCCCGCGGGGTCCGAGTACGGCCCGGTCCACCTGCACGTCGGTTTCGCGCTCTTCTTCACGACGATCCTGGTGCTCTCCAGTCTGACCTGCCAGCTCGGCGTGTTCGCCGCCGAGCGCGGTGACGTCTACGGGCTGCGCCGCTGGTACGTCATCACCCTGATCATGGGTCTGGTGTTCGTCGGCGGCCAGGCGTGGGAGTACTTCCGCGAGAACGAGTTCTCGATCTCGTCCCATGCCTACGGCTCCGTGTACTACCTCACGACCGGCTTCCACGGCCTGCACGTCATCGGTGGGCTCGTCGCCTTCGTGATCGTGCTGGCCCGGTCGACCTACGGCAGGTTCACGCCCGAGAAGGCGACGTCCGCGATCGTGACGTCGTACTACTGGCACTTCGTCGACGTCGTCTGGATCGGCCTGTACGCGACCATCTACCTCCTCCAGTGAGCCAGTGAGCGACATGACTGCATCTACGGGCGCTGCCCGCGCATCCGTACGCCGGCGTCGGCGTTCCTCGGCCGTGGTCCTGCTGGTGGCGCTCGCGRCCACCGGCGTGTTGTGGACGGCGTTCGCTCCGCGTGGGACGGCCGAGGACACCGCGGYGACCAACGAGGCCGTCCGGGCGGGGCGRGCCCTCTACCTCCAGGGCTGCTCAAGCTGCCACGGCCTGCAGGGCCAGGGCGGCAACCAGGCCCCGAGCCTGATCGGCGTCGGGTCGGCCGCGGTCGACTTCCAGGTCAGCACCGGGCGGATGCCGCTGGCGGCGCCGGGCGCGCAGGCCAAGCGCAAGGACCCGATCTACAGTCAGACGCAGATCGACCAGCTGGCCGCCTACATCGACAGCCTCGGCGGCGGCCCGCGGAAGCCGGTCATCGACGAGGCCGAGTGGAACGACGCCGACCTGGCCCACGGCGGGGAGCTGTACCGGGCCAACTGCGCCCAGTGCCACCAGGCCGCGGGTGCGGGCGCGCCGCTGACCTACGGCAAGTACGCGCCGGACCTCAGCCACGCCACCCCGACTCAGATCATCGAGGCGATGCGGACCGGTCCGGAGTCGATGCCCCTGTTCGGCCCGGGGCAGGTCGACGAGGCCGACGCGGTCGCGATCGCCAAGTACATCCGGCACGTCAGCGAGGCTCCGGCCGCCGGCGGCCACGGTCTTGGTAAGTACGGCCCGGTTCCTGAGGGGCTGCTGGCCTGGCTGGTCGGAATCGGCGGCCTGCTCGCGGTGTGCCTGTGGATCGGAGCGAGGCAGAAGGTATGAGCAAGCAGGACGACGACAACGCCGGCCCGGGCGCGCCCGACGACAGCGGCGGCAGCATCTTCGACAGGGCCAAGCACCCGGTGAAGCCGTCAGGGCAGCCCSCACCCGGGTCCGACGTCAGCGCTGGCGGACCCGAACTGAGTCAGGGCCACGACGACGGTCCCGAGCGTCTCGGTACCCCTGAGCACCAGACCGACGCGACCCGCGCGGGGTCGACGGTCCTGCTGGCCGAGCCGCCCGAGCGGGGCGTGGGTGTACGTGATCCCCACGCCGAGGCGCTCGACCGCCGGGCCGAACGCCGGGCCGAGCGGCAGGCCGCGTTCTGGTTCGTGATTTCGATCATCGGGACGGTCGGGTTCGTTGTCACCAACTTCGTCGGTGACAAGCACAAGGAGTACTACACCCCGGCCCTGGGCGCCGCGCTCGCCCTGGCCGTGGGCGGCATCGGGTTCGGGATCATCATCTGGGCCAAGCGGCTCATGCCGCACGAGGAGGCCGTCCAGGAGCGGCACCCCTTCAGGTCCGCGGACGAGGAGATCGCCGCCACCGAGGAGACGGTCGCCCTCGGCTACGCCGACACCGGGCTGGCCCGCCGGCCGCTGATCCGCCGGACCCTGCTCGGCGCGGGCACGGTGCTCGGCGCCCTGCTGGTGGTACCGCTGCTGAACCTGACCAACCGCAAGCCGGGCAAACAGCTCGGCCACACCCACTGGGTGAAGGGCGCCCGGCTGGTCACCGGGGAGGRCACCCCGGTCAGGCTCGGTGACATCTCCATCGGCGGCATCGAGACGGTGTTCCCGGCGGTCCCGGTCACCGAGCCCGACGGCAGGGTCCGTTACGAGCCCCAGCYCACCCTGCACCAGAAGGCCGACAGCGCCACCGTCCTGATCCGGCTCGGGCCGGACGAGAACCGGCCGCGGCCGGGCCGGGAGAACTGGGCCTACGACGGCCACGTCGCCTACTCCAAGATCTGCACTCACGCGGGCTGCCCGGTCAGCCTCTACGAGGCGCAGACCCACCACCTGCTCTGCCCCTGTCACCAGTCCGTGTTCGATGTGTTGGACGGATGCCGAGCGATCTTCGGGCCGGCCAGCCGGTCCCTGCCACAACTGGCGATCGACGTTGACGCGGACGGATATTTCATCGCACGAGACGGCGACTTCACCGAGCCCATCGGTCCCGCCTTCTGGGAGCGCTCATGACCACCGTCCCACCGCCACCCCTGGTCAAGAGGCCGGGTCCCGTCCGCGCGCTCAACCGGGCGGCCGACGAACGGTTCGGCACGCAGGGGGCGTTGCGGCGCAACCTGAACAAGGTGTTCCCCGACCACTGGTCCTTCATGATCGGGGAGATCGCCCTCTACAGCTTCGTCATCCTGGTGCTGACCGGCATCTATCTGACGCTGTTCTTCGACCCGAGCAACACCGAGGTCGTCTACGACGGCTCGTACGTGCCGCTCAAGGGCGTGGAGATGAGCCGCGCCTACGCGTCGACCCTGGAGATCAGCTTCGACACCCGCGCGGGYCTGGTCTTCCGCCAGATCCACCACTGGGCCGCGCTGCTGTTCGTCGCGTCCATCCTGGTGCACCTGATGCGGGTGTTCTTCACCGGTGCCTTCCGCAAGCCCCGCGAGGTCAACTGGCTGATCGGTGTCGGCCTGTTCGTGCTGGGCATCCTGGAGGGCTTCGCCGGCTACTCGCTGCCGGACGACCTGCTCTCCGGTACCGGGCTGCGGATCGCCTCGTCCATCGCGCAGTCGATCCCGGTCGTCGGCACCTGGGCGTCCTTCCTCGTCTTCAACGGTGAGTGGCCGGGCGAGAACTTCATTCCCCGGCTGTACGTCGTCCACATCCTGCTGGTGCCGGGCATCCTGCTGGCGCTGATCGGCGCCCATCTGGGCATCCTCTGGCACCAGAAGCACACCGACTTCCCCGGTCCGGGCAAGACCGAGCACAACGTCGTCGGACACCGGGTCTTCCCGGTCTTCGCGGCGAAGTCCAGCGGCTTCTTCATGCTGGTGTTCGCGATGYTCGCCCTGCTCGGGGGCCTCGCCCAGATCAACCCGATCTGGGCCTTCGGGCCGTACGACCCGGCGAACGTCAGCTCCGCATCCCAGCCGGACTGGTACATCGGCTTCCTCGACGGGTCGACCCGGCTGTTCCCGCCGTGGGAGTTCCGCGGGCTCGGGCACACGGTCCCGGCGGTGTTCTGGCCGACGCTGATCCTGCCCGGCATCCTGTTCACCCTGCTGGCGGTGTACCCGTTCATCGAGGCGAAGGTCACCGGCGACAAGGAGTCGCACAACCTGCTGCAGCGTCCGCGCGAGGCGCCCACCCGCACCGGCCTCGGCGCCTTCGCCATCACGTTCTACCTGGTGCTGTGGATCTCGGGTGGCAACGACGTCATCGCCAAGACGTTCGACATCTCGCTGAACGCGATGACCTGGGCGGGACGGGTCGGCGCCATCGTCCTGCCGCCGATCGTCTTCTACCTCACCAGGAAGCTGTRCATCCACCTGCAGGAACGTGACCGCGAGATCGCCGAACACGGCATCGAGACCGGGATCATCCAGCAGCTGCCCAACGGGGAGTTCGTGGAGGAGCACCGGCCGAAGCTGCCGCCGGTGCCCGACCACCCCCGGGTGCCGACCGACCGGGTGGCCCTGCCGTCCGCGGGGGATGGGCATGCCAAGGGTGCTCTCGTGCGTCGCGCGGGCCGGGCTGTCAGCGGCTTCTTCGTCGAGGAGGAGGAACGCCAGCCGGAGCCGACCGGCTCCTCCTCGCAGCATCCCGAGGGCGGGCACTGACCGGCTGGGGTCTTCTTGCCGCGAGGTTTACCTGGGGCCTTCCACCTCCGTCATCCGGAGGCGGGAGGCCCAGGCCTTTTGTGGGTGTTCGGGTGGATGTTCGACCGGGACAGGTGACGCGACAACCGCGGGGGTGGATAGTTAGTTGTAGAAAGAAAAAGATATGGAGGTCGGATGTCCATCGATCATTCCGTGTCACCGACCGCGTCCACGCCAGCCCCGGATGACTCGCCGGCGCTGGACGTCCGAGGGCTGACCTACCGGTTCGGCGAGAAGACCGCGGTCGACTCCCTCGACCTCACCCTCGCCCCCGGGGAGATCGTCGGCCTGCTCGGGCCGAACGGTGCCGGCAAGACCACGGCGATCCGCGTCATCGTGACGCTGCTGCGGCCGGCGGCCGGCTCGGTTCTCGTCTTCGGGGTGGACGCGGCCCGCCAGCCGATCCGGACCCGGCGGCTGATCGGCTACGTACCGCAGATGCTCTCCGCGGACAGCGGGCTGACCGGACGCGAGAACGTCGCGCTGTTCGCCGGCCTGTTCGACGTCCCGCGCCGGCAGCGACGGGCCCGGGTCGACCAGGCGCTGGCGGCCATGGGCCTGACCGACGTCGCCGACCGGCTGGCACGCACCTACTCGGGCGGGATGGTCCGCCGTCTGGAACTGGCCCAGGCCCTGGTCAACGCGCCACGGCTGCTCATCCTCGACGAGCCGACCGTCGGGCTCGACCCGATCGCCCGCGACAGCGTCTGGGAGCACGTCCTGCGCCTGCGCGAGGAGCACGGCATGGCGGTACTGCTGACCACCCACTACATGGAGGAGGCCGACGTCCTCTGCGACCGGGTCGCGCTGATGCACGCCGGCCGGGTGCAGGTCATCGGCGTGCCCGGCGAGCTGAAGGCCGCGCTGGGCGCGCGGGCCAGCCTGGAGGACGTGTTCCGGCACCACACCGGCGATGCGCTCGCCGGCAACGGCAACGAGGCAGGTGATTTCCGTGGCGTCCAGCACACCCGCCGTGCCGCCCGCCGGGTTGGCTAGCGCTCCGGGGGAGCGGGATCCCCGGACCGCCGGGAACGCGGCCGACAGGGCCTGGCCCGGCGGCCTCGTCGACGACGACTTCGACACCAGCCGGCTGGGCGCGGCCCGGCTGCTGCTGCGCCGGCTGGCCACGCTGTCCCTGGTGGAGCTGCAGAAGCTGCGCCACGACCGGGTGGAGCTCTACACCAGAGCCGTCCAGCCCGCGCTGTGGCTGCTGGTCTTCGGTGTGACGTTCAACCGCGTCCACGCCATCCCGACCGGATCCGTCCCGTACCTGGACTACCTGGCACCGGGGATCCTCGCCCAGTCCGCGCTGTTCATCTCGATCTTCTACGGCATCCAGATCATCTGGGACCGGGACGCGGGCGTGCTGGCCAAGCTCATGGTCACGCCCACACCGCGCACCGCGCTGGTCACGGGCAAGGCGTTCGCCGCCGGGGTGCGCGCGCTGATCCAGGTGTTCGTCGTCGTGCTGCTCGCGGCGGTGCTCGGCGTCGGGCTGACCGCCAACCCGCTGAAGCTGGTGGGCGCCGCGGTGGCGGTGGTGATCGGCGCGGCGTTCTTCGCCTGCCTGTCCATCGTGATCGCGGGGCTGGTGCTCTCCCGGGACCGGCTGATGGGCATCGGCCAGGCAATCATGATGCCGATGTTCTTCGCCAGCAACGCCCTCTACCCGGTCGACATCATGCCGTCCTGGGTACGGGTGGTCAGCTATCTCAACCCGTTGAGCTATCTGGTCGACGCGCTGCGCGGCCTGCTGATCGGCACGCATTCCCACCTGCCGCTCGACTTCGTCGTCCTGATCGGCTCCGCCGGGGTGACGATCCTGGCGGCGAGCGCCCTGCTCGGCCGGCTCGCGCGGTAGCGGCGCCGACGCCATCCGGCCACCTGGCCGCCTGGCGGCCAGGCAGCCTAGGCCAGCCGGCCGCGTCAGCCGGAGCCCCGCGGCCGGTGCGGCGGTCAGCCGCTCAGCAGGGCGATATGCCTGGCCGCCGTGGTCACCGGGGAGGCCCACCGGCCGTCGAGGCCGACCAGGCGCACGCCCGCGCCGGTCAGCCAGCGGTGGATCAGTTCGGTCTCCTCGGCGCTCGCGCAGGGCGTGGGGCCCGGCCCCGGGCGCACGGTCTCGGCGCTGGCCCGGGCCGCCGTCACCCAGGGCCACGGATCGGTGCTCGCCGGTGCGCTGGCCGCCCCGGCGAGCCGGCCGTGGCGGATCACCGCGATGTCCCAGCCGCCCTCGTCGGTGGGCGCGGCGGCGGTCATCTCGGCCACGCCGGTCAGCGCCGCCAGGCGCTGGAGCCGCTGTGACGCGTGCAGGAAGGCCAGCAGCCGGTCGCGGACGACCGCCGCGTCCTCGTAGCGCTGCTCGGCGGCGAGGGTGGCGATGCGGACCCGCGCGGCGTCCACGACCACCTGCGGGTCGGCGGTGATGGCGGTCACGGCCGCTGCCACGTGCCGGGCGTACTCCTGCGGGCTCTCCCGGCCGTCGCAGGGCGCCCCGCAGCGGCCCAGCTCCACCAGCGCGCACGCGGCGGTGGGCCGGCGCGGTGACAGCCTGGTGGCGCACTGGCGCAGCGGGATCGCCTCGTGGATCGCGGCCGCGGCGAGGTCCGCCACGGCCATGCTGGGGAACGGGCCGAGGTAGGTACCGTCGTCCCGGGCCGCCCGCACCCGGGACAGCCGCGGGTACGGCTCATCGGTGATCTTCAGGTAGACCGCCCGTTCCGGGTTCCGGGAGCGGCGGTTGTACGGGGGCTTGTGCTCGGCGATCAGCCGGACCTCCCGGACCTGCGCCTCCAGCGCGTGCGCGCACGAGATCGCGTCCACCCGCTCGGCCGACGCGACCATCGCGGCCATCCGCTGCCGCGGCTCACCGGCGGTGAAGTACGACCGGACGCGGGCCCGTACCGACCGGGACGTCCCGACATAGAGGGGCCGGTCGCTGCTGTCCCGGAAGATGTACACCCCCGGGCCGGTCGGCAGGTCGTCCGCCAGGTGCCGCTTGCGCCGCCGGGCGGGGGAGACCTTGCGGGAGAATCCGTGCAGTTCCTCCAGCGTGGTCACGCCGAAACCGCCGAGACGCTCGAACAGCCCGTGCAGCACGGCGACGGTCGCCCGCGCGTCCGCCAGCGCCCGGTGGCAGGGCCCGGCGTCCGCGGGGAAGAGCCGGGCCAGCGAGGCGAGTTTGTGGTTCGGGGTCTCGTCTCGGCCCAGTACCTGCCTGGCGATACGGAGTGTGTCCAGATGCTCCCAGTCAGGGACGGGATGGCCGCAGCGTATACACGCCTCCCGCAGGAATCCGAGGTCGAAGGGCGCGTTGTGCGCGACCAGCACGCTGCCATGGGCGAACTCCAGGAAGGTCGGCAGGGCCGCGTCGATGCGGGGCGCGGTGGCGACCATCGCGTCGGTGATCCCGGTGAGGACCGAGATGAACGGCGGGATCGGCGCGTCCGGCCGCACCAGCGTCGCCAGTTCCGCGAGGACCTCCCCGCCGCGGATCTTCACCGCGCCGATCTCGGTGATCTCGCTGTCGGCCGCCCGGCTGCCGGTGGTCTCCAGGTCCACCACGACGAAGGTGACCTCCCGCAGGGGACGGCCGAGCTCCGCCGGCGGCACGGGCAGCTGGGCCGCCGGCAACACGGGATGAACATGATCGTGCTGCTGGCGGCCCGCCGGGGCGCCCTGATGGAGCGGGGACTGGTGCCCGGCGGGCGGCGTGGGTGGTGCGTCCGGGTGGCCGCCGCCCGGCGCGGGGAAGAACCGGCGCATGTCCGGGTACGGTAGTCCCTGCTCACGACAGTTTTCCGGCCCTGTTCCCGGGACGGGTTCCCGCTCGCGCCCGCCGGTCACCGGCTGGCCGCCAGACGCCGGTGGCCTGTCACGCGAACGGCCGGGCGAACCCGTCCTGACCCGCCGTGGTGACCCGGAACTCGTTGCCCTCCGGGTCGGCGAGGATGAAGCCGCTGTCGGCGCCGTCGGTGTAGCGTCCGACCTCGCGGGCGCCCAGCGACGACAGCCAGCCGACCACGCGTGCGGCGTCCACCGCGTACAGGTCCAGGTGCAGCCGGCCCGGGCTCGGCACCGACCCGGACACGCGCCGTAAACGCAGCTTGGGACCGGCGCCGGCCGGGTGGCGTAGGACGGCCGAGTCGCCGTCGTGCCGCGCAACCTCGTAGCCGAGTGCCGACGACCAGAACCCGACCATCAGCTCCACGTTGACGCAGTCCAGGCCCACCTGGGCCATGCGGATGCCATTCGTTTCAAACCAGGCCACAGGCGCATGATTCCGCATGGCTGACCGGTCTGTGTCGGTGTGTCACCCTGGGGCCGCCGGCCCGTCCACGGCAGCGCCCCGTCGCCGCCGTGCCGGTACCGTTGCGCTGCCCGGCCCGCGGCCGCGCTGTCGACCCGCCGTTGTGCTGCCGGCACGGCACCAGCACGCTGCCAGCGCGGGGCGGGGYCGAGCGGCGCGAGTGCCAGCGTGGGTCTCAGCCGGCTACTGTGCGGATACAGATACCGTCCAGGCAAAGTTACCGTCCAGATAAGGTCACCGTCCGGACATGTACTGTCCGGGCATGGCCAGCGTCTTCACCCGGATCATCAAGAGGGAGCTGCCCGGGCGGATCGTCCACGAGGACGACCACAGCGCGGCGTTCCTGACCATCGCCCCGATCCGGCCGGGGCACACCCTGGTGGTGCCACGGCTGGAGGTCGACCACTGGATCGACCTGCCGCCCGACGTCCTGCGGGAGCTGTGGAGCACCGCGGCCCTGGTCGGGCGGGCCATCGACACCGCCTTCCGTCCCCGCAGGGTGGCCGCGCTGCTCGCCGGGCTGGAGGTGCCGCATGTGCACGTGCACCTCATTCCGATCGACTCCGAGGCTGACATCTCGTTCGAGGCGGCCGATCACAACCCCGACCCGGCCGCGCTCGACGACGCGGCCGAACGCATCCGGGCCGCTCTCGCCCGGTAGCTCCCGGCAGGCCGGCCCTGTCCTGACCGGGGCGCTGTGACCTGGACGAACCGGCCGAGAACCCATGCGATCCGGAGGGATCGGGCTGGCCCGATACGCTGGGGTGTCGTCGTCGTTGTTCCCAACGTGCCCCGGAGTCTGGCCGTGTCCCTCGATCTTCCCGAACCGTCTACCCGCATGCGGTGGGGGACACGCGCGGATCCGCTCCGTTGCGCCGTGACGGGGAGGTTGTGGCACCGGGAGCGGGCCCGTGACCAGACCGCTCCCGGCGGTCCTGCCGGTCTCGGCAGCCCCGGCCGGGGCGGGGGACGAAGGGCGGTGGCCGGGGAGGCTGCGGGCTTCCGGCATCGTCGGCGTGGCGTACCGGACGGCACCACGGCGACCGGCGGCAGGCCGGGCGGTGACCTGCCGGTTGGCGGCAGGCTGGACGGCGCGCCGCGTGAGCTTGCACTGGCGTCCGGGTGAGCGAGCCGCTTCCCTCCAGCGTCCGGGCACAGATTGTGGCATTCGCGGCCGACACCCTTGCCGATCTCCCGGAACAGGATGTGCCGGCCACGCTCGTGGCCGTCCGCCGCTTCATCCCGTCCCGGCGGTCCCGGCTCGGGGCGACCCCGCTGGCGGCCGCCATGGCCAACGACGCGGTCTTTCGCGGCCGGGTCGCCGAGCGGCTGCGGCTGGCCCTGCCCGAGCTCGTGGCGTCGCTGGAGTCCGACGGGGGGCCGCCCGAGGCGGCGCCGCCCGAGGAGATCGCGGCCGTCGCCTACGTCCTGCGACTGCCCGGCTGGGAACGGATGGTCGAGGCTGCGGCCCAGGAGGTGGCCGAAGCCGCGGCGTCGGCCCGCGCGGCCGACGCCACCGAGACGGTCACACGTCTGCGTGAACAGATGGACACGCTCCGGCAGGGAGCCAAGGTCGAGAACGACCAGTTGCGGGAGCGGCTGGCAGTTGCCCGCTCCGAGGTGGAGGACGCCCGCCGCCGGCTGCGCTCCTCCTCCGACCGGCTCCGCCGGGTCGAGAACACGGCGAACGATGCCGTCGAGACGGCGGAGAAGGCCCGCGACGAGGCGGTCGCCGCCGCCCGGGACGCCGAAGCCGAGACCCGGCGGCTGCGACAGCGGGTCGCCGAGCTCGAAGCCGCCCTGACCGCGTCCCGGCGGGGCAGCCGGGAGGCCCGCTCGGCCGAGGACGTGCGCCTGCGGGTCCTGCTCGACACGCTGATGGCCGCGGCCAACGGCTTCCGCAAGGAGCTCGCGCTGCCGACCGCCGTGCTGCGCCCGGCGGACATCGTCAGCCGCGGCGAGGACGACGCCGCGCCCCTCGACCCGTTCTGCGGGGTCAGCGCCCGCGGCCTGGCCGAGGACGACCCGGCCGTGATCGACGAGGTGCTCGCGGTCCCCGGCGTGCATCTCATCGTGGACGGTTACAACGTCACCAAGCGCGGATACGGCTCGTTGACGTTGCAGGCGCAGCGCGCCCGGCTGCTGTCCGGGCTCGGCGCGCTGGCCGGCCGCGCGTCCGAGAGCGAGATCACGGTCGTGTTCGACGCGACCGCGGTCACCGCCAGGCCGGTCGGGGTGGCGGCGCCCCGCGGGGTGCGGGTGCTCTTCAGCCGTTCCGGCCAGCTGGCCGACGAGGAGATCGTCCGGTTGGTGCGGGCCGAGCCGGTGGGACGTCCCGTCGTCGTCGTCACCTCGGACCGCGAGGTGGCCGACACCAGCCGCCGCTCGGGCGCGCGCCCGATCCCCTCCGCTGCCCTCCTGGCCCGCCTCGACCGCTCCTGAGCACGAGGACGTCAGGGCACTGATCGCTCCAGCGACCCCGTATTGTTGATCGTATTGCTCGCGCCGCATGATCGGACATATACAAACAATGATCGATCCGGACGGCGCCATGTCGGCGGTGGCACGGTTCGAGGCCGGTGGGACAGTGCCCACACTCCCGCGCTGGAACGGCTCGCCGAGGCTCCTGATGCCGACATCGACGTCCGCGTCACCCCTCGTTCCGCGATGTGGGAGGCAGCAGGTCCCCGGAACGTGTGTTCATCGTCAGGATCGACCTTGTTCGGCTGTCGCGACGTCCGTCGGGCGCTCCCGGGCGGGCTGGCCGGCGCCGAGCAGGCGCAGGGTCCGCGCGCGTTCCTCGGCCGTGCCGACCAGGCTGACCAGCACATCGGTGGCGCCGAGCGCGGAGTAGGCGGACAGCTGGCCGAGGACCGCGTCCTCGTCCCCCACGACGGCGATCGCGCCCGGCTCGGTGAAACCGTCGCGGTCAAGGGCCGCGCGGTAGGAGGGCAGCTTCGCGTATCCGGCGTACTCGGCGCTGAGCCCGGCGCGGATACGGTCCGGCGTGGACGTCACCGCCACCGGCAGCCCCACGACGACGCGGGGCGTCGGCCGGCCGACGCCCCGGGCGGCCGCGCCGATCAGCGGCACCACATGGTCGCCGATCGTGCGTGGTCCGGCCAGGAAGGTGATCGTGCCCCCTGTGCGTTCCCCGGCCAGCCGCAGCATCGTCGGGCCAAGAGCGCCGAGCAGCACCGGGACGCGGACCGTCGCGCCGGGTACGGCGCTGTCGGCGGGGTCGGCTCCCACCCCGGTGGCGCCGGGGACACGGCGTCCGTCGAGTATCGGCAACAGGGTGTCGAGGTGGGCGCGCAGCGCCGCGACCGGCCGGTGGAACGGCTGACCGTAGATCTCCAGCAGGCCGGGGTGGCTGACGCCGAGCCCGAGGGTGAACCGCCCGTGTGCCGCGGCCTGCGCCGTCAGCGCCTGCCCGGCCAGCACCCGGGGATGACGCGGCTGGACGACAACGACGGAGGTGCCCAACTCGATGCCGGGCACCTCCCGGGCCACCGCGGTCAGCACGCCGACGGCGTCGTAGCCGTAGCCCTGCGGCAGCCAGCCGGTGGGCACCCCGGCGCCAGCGACCGCTCGGGCGGTCAAAACAAGATCGTCTATGAGGTTGCCGGAACCGGGAGTGCCCAGGCCGGCGGCGAGGTTGACACCGATACGGATCACGACGTCCAGAATGGTCGGGAGCGGGTACGCGGACCAGGAGCCTGCTGATGGTGCCAGTAGAAGTGACAGCCTGGGCCGCCGCGGCGGCCGCCCGGCGCCGCGAGCTCGGGGCCTGCCTGCGCGCGCACCGCATGCTGGTCGAACCGGCCAGCGTCGGGCTGCCCGCCGGTGGGCGCCGGCGCAGCCGGGGGTTGCGCCGCGAGGAACTCGCGTCCCTGTCCGGAGTCAGCCTGACCTGGTACACCGGGCTGGAGCAGGGCCGGGCGACAGCATCGGCGCAGGTCCTCGAGGCCGTCGGCCGGGTGCTGCGGCTCGACGAGGTGGGCCGGCGACACCTGCGCCGGCTCTCGGCGCCCGAGCCGCCGGCCGTCGTTCCACCCGGTGAGCACCTGCGTGAGCTGGGCGCCCTGCTGGACAGTTGGCCGGCCAGCCCGGCCGCGCTGCTCGACCACCGTCTCGACATCGTCGCCGCCAACGCGGCCTGGGCCCGGGCCTGGGGTGACCCCGCCGGGTACGAGCCGGCGCGCCGGCACGTGCTCTGGTCGCTCGCCGCCGCGCCAGCGGCGGCCGGGCTGCTGCTGCCGGTCGCGCGGCAGTTCCGCATGGCCGCCGACCTGCACGCCGGTGACCCGCGGATCGTCGAGATCGGCGCGCTGCTGCGCGCGGACCACCCGGCCCTGGGCCCGGTGTGGAACTGCCGGGGAGTCGGCGCCTTCGGCCACCCGACGATCGACCTGGCCGGTGAGCCCGCGACGGCACACCTGCTGCATCCCACCGGCCAGACCGAGATCGCCGTCCTCGTCGCCACGTTCCCACGCCGCGGAACCTGAGCCGAGGCCGCCGACCGTTGTTCGGTCGCGTGAACCTGGCCAGTCTCCTCCGCCGCAGCATGGGCCGGCCGAGCCGACGTGATCGTCACCGACAACCCTGCGGATTTTCCGCCCAGCGCGCTGCCCGCACCACTCACCCGGCAGTCTCTCGACGACTTCCTGCTCAACGAACTTGATCTTCACTCGGGTCGGGTCGTCACCGCCGTCCGTGCGATCGCCAGCAGGACCGGACGGTCGGGCCCGGCCATGACAGCCCACGACATCGCCATATACATGCACACACAGCACCCCGGCCTTCGGCGAGCGCCTGCTGACGGCACTCGACAGTCCACGCACAGCCTGATGACTGTTCTGACGCAACGTCAGGCGAAGACCTCGACAGCGCACGCGGCCGCGCCGCTGCGCGCGATGCGGGTATCGCTGGTGATCAGGGGCAGTCCCAGTGCCTCGGCGAGCGCCACGTACTGCGCGTCGTACGCACTGAGGTTGTGATGCAGCTCATGGACCCGCCGCCAGAGGATCAGTGTCTCGTGCCGCACGAGCGGCAGTATCTGGTAATCGGCGACGGCCTTCGTCGTTTCTCGTTTGGTGATCTTGTTGCCTCGAAGCATCCCGAACAATGCCGAAACTATTTCGTAGTCGAGTAGGCCGGGTGCCGCGAGCGACTCGAGGCTGGCGAGCCGGCGGCGTACGGCGACTCCACCCGCGCCCTGGTCTGTCAGCGTCCGTACCAACGCCGAACAGTCGATCACGGCCGCTACGCCGCTCAACGGCGTTGCCTGCCCTCGTCGATCGCGGCAAGGATGTCCGAGGTGCTGACGTCGGACCGTGTCTCGCGGTCGAGGCGGGTCATCATGTCCGCCAGGGACGGCGTCCGTGCGTCGCGCGTGACCAGGTCGAGCAGGTACGTCTGTAGGCTGCGTCCCCCCTTCGCAGCCTTGATTTTCAACGCTTCGAGGGTCGACTCGGAGACGTCGCGGATAGTGATCGCAGTCATGCCTGCATTTTACCTACAGTGCCTGCAATACGCCATCGAGATCGTTAGTGGCGGGCGGATGGACGGGGAGCGCGTCCGAGATCGTCTCATCCGTGGGGCAATGATCGTTGAGGGCTGGTCGGGCTACCCGAGACGACGGCGTTACGCTGGCTTTGGAAAGATCAGACCGGCGGGCTGGGTAGCACTCGAAGCGCCTTCCATCGGATCAGCGGTTACTGCTTGCGCGACCGGAACGTCACGGTGCCCTGACCGGATTCGGTGTGCCCGCTTCGCGTCCCGGCGACGCCGAGCGCCGCGACGCGCCCAGTGCCCGCGCCGGGTCAGATGCCGGTGACCAGGCGTACGCCCGCCGCGATCTTGGTCAGCAGGTAGCCGGGCACATGACCGGCAGGATAGGGGTCGAGGAACTCGCGGCTGACCGGGCCGAGCTGCGCGACCACCGCGACGGAGTCCTTGTCGAGCCCGGATGTCTCGGCGGGCACGAGCACGTTGCCGGGGAACGCTTCCAGGGTGGTGTTCGAGGTCAGGGGCACCACCAGCGCCGTGCCGATGTCCGTGGCCAGCAGCCAGTCCTCCTGCACGACCACGGCCGGGCGGACCTTCGCCGGTTCCGAACCCCGTGGCGAGCCGAAGTCCACCCATACGACATCGCCGCGACGGATCACCAGTCGGTGCCTTCGCGCAGCACCCGCTCGGACTCCCGCAGGAACAGCCCGTCGCCGGAGGGCTGCCCGGTACGCGCGAGCACCGCGTTCGCCAGCCTGGTCAGCTCCGCCTCACCCTCCAKCTCGTCGGCGAGCCGCTGTGCGGCGAGCCGGTAGAACTCCGACCGGTTCATCCCGTGCCGGGCTGCGACCCGCTCGAACCGCTCGAAGTCGCCATCGGGAACCGAGATCGCTGTCTTCATGATGCGAGTATAACCAGTCATACTGTCACGGTGCCCTGGCCGGATTCGGTGTCAAGATCGACCTTACGCGGCTGTAGCGACGTCGCGCCCGGGCTTCCTGGCAGGGCCGAGGGCTGGGCGACCAGGTCCTGTTCTTGGTCCGGGGCCGCTGGGCTCCCTTGGCGGCTCCGGCATCGTTCCTGCCTCTGCGCTGGTCATCGTGCCGTTCGGTGGGTCGTCGGATGGCGTCGGGCGGAAAAGTTGTCGGACCTGGTGCCTACGGTGGGTCCCGACGCGGTCGCGTCACCCGTGGCGGTCATGTCATGACCGTCCGGGTCGGCTCGAGGCGGCCGGTTCCGGCCGGGGAGGCGGAGACGATGTTGATCGACTGTGGCACCTGTGTGGTGCGCGGGGTCGCATGCGGGGACTGCGTGGTGCACGTTCTGCTGGAGCCCGTCGGCGGTGTCGTCGACTGGGACGACAGCGAGCAGCGGGCGATGGACGCCCTTGCCGACGGCGGCCTGATTCCGCGGTCCCGGTTCGTCCCCCCGGTGACATCCGCGACGCCCAGGAAGGCCGGGGACGTCAGGAATGCCGAGAACGCCGCGCCCGCGGCGCCGGTGCCGATGGCGCAGGTGCTGCCGCTGCCCCGGCCCGTGAACGGCCCCCGTGAACGCGCCCGCCGGACCGGTTAGCCCACCGCCTTCCCCAGCGGCGGCGCGTCACGGCCGGATGAGTCGGGCCGGGCGGTGGCTCCGGCGGCGCGTGCTGGCGGCGTCAGTGGTGACGCTGGCGGTCTGCGTGGTGGTCGCTGTCGGGGTGGGGCTGGCTGTCATCAGCTATGCCGGCCAGGAACGCGCTGGTCAGGAACATGCTGATCAGGGGAACGCCGCTCATGAGGATGCGGCCGGTGCGGCCCGGTTACAGCCCACGCCAGGGCCGGCTGGGCAGGGGGCTGCTGGGCCTCCGACGGTTGTCGGGGACGCGCCGGCGTCACGGCTGGTCGAGATACGTCGTGACGCCGACGAGGCCCTGCGTTATGTGCGTGCGGTCTGGGACGGGCCGTGGGCCGACCGGGTCGTGGTGGAGGTTCCCGCGGGCGGCGCCGGCTTCCGCGCCGCGTCAGGACGGGCAGGCGCCGACGGTGAGGCCGCGGTCGCGGTGCTTCCGCGGGAGGCCCGGGGGCCCGGAGCGTCCGCGGCTGCCAGGGCACTGTCCGGTGACGGCAGCGGGGACGCCACTGACGGCGGCACCGCGTCGCCAGGGTGCCCGCCTGGTGGATGTGCTCCTGGCGTGTCGTCCGGTGGTACCGACAGCGGCATCGGAGGTGACGGGCCAGGTGTTGGTCGTGTGATCGTCAACCCGGAGGTCTACGACCGGCTGAGCGTCGAGGGCCGGCAGGTGGTGCTGCGGCATGAGTTCACCCACCTGGCCAGCGCCGACGTGACCGGGGCAGGCACCCCGACGTGGCTGGTGGAGGGGCTGGCCGAGACCGTGGGCCATGCCGGCGTACGGCTGGCGGTGGCCCGGGCGGCCACGGAGCTGGCCGCCGAGGTGCGCGCGGGCCGGCTACCGGACGCGTTGCCCGACGACGCGGCGTTTTCCGCGACGGACGGCAGCGTCCCCGTCCGCTACCAGGAGTCGTGGCTGGCCTGCCGGCTGATCGCGGACCGGGTCGGCCTGGACGGGATGATCAGGTTCTACCGGCAGGTCGGGACCGACGGCGGCGATCCCCGGACGCGGCTGGCCGATGCGCTGCGGGCGGTCCTGGGCGTCACCGAGGCCGATTTCGTCACGCAGTGGAGATCCTATCTGGGCGAGCTGTTACACCCCTGACCCTTGTGGCCGCCGGGGGAGCCATCCCGCTCCGGTCGGGAGACCTCCTGTCGCGGGCTGCCCATTGCCGGGGCGGCCTGGCGGGATGCTGGAGGATGGCCCGATGCGGGTACTGGTCGTAAGCAATGACTTTCCGCCACGTCCCGGCGGAATTCAGGCATATGTGTACAACTTCGCCAGTCGGTTACCTGCCACGGAGATGATCGTCTACGCTCCCGCATGGCGGGGAGCGTCAGCGTTCGACGCGGCAGCACCCTTCCCCGTGGTGCGGCATCCGACGACCCTGATGCTGCCGGTCCCGGACGTGCTGCGCCGGGCCCGGGCGATCGCCCGCGCGGAGAAGTGCGACGCCGTCTGGTTCGGGGCGGCCGCGCCGCTGGGCCTGCTCGCGGCCGGTCTGCGCCGCGACCCGGGGATGGGCCGGATCGTCGCGAGCACGCACGGTCACGAGGTGGGTTGGGCGGTGCTGCCGGGCCCGCGGCAGGTGCTGCGCCGCATCGGGCGGACGGTCGACGCCGTCACCTACCTGACCGACTACACCAGGACGCGGCTCGCGCCGGCCTTCGGCCGCCGGCCGGCCCTCGTCCGGCTGCCCGGCGGCGTCGACACCGGGTTCTTCCAGCCGGGTGTGGGACGCGACGACATCCGCCGGCGACACGGCCTCGCCGACCGTCCGGTCGTGGTGTGTGTGAGCAGGCTGGTCGAGCGCAAGGGGCAGGACATGCTGATCAGGGCACTGCCGGCCTGGCGCCGCCAGGTGCCCGGGACCGCGCTGCTGCTCGTCGGCGGGGGCCCGCACCGGCCGATGCTGCAACGGCTGGCCCGGGACGCCGGGGTGGCCGAGCACGTGGTGATGACCGGTTCGGTCCCCTGGGAGGAACTGCCCGCCCACTACGCCGCCGGTGACGTCTTCGCGATGCCGTGCCGGACGCGGCGGGCGGGCCTGGAGGTCGAAGGCCTCGGGATCGTCTACCTGGAGGCGTCGGCCGCGGGTCTGCCGGTCGTCGCCGGGCGCAGCGGTGGGGCGCCGGACGCGGTGCTCGACGGCCGGACCGGGACCGTCGTCGACGGTGGCGACCTGCGGGAGGTGACCGATGCCGTCGGCGGTCTGCTGGCCGACCCCGACCGGGCCCGGGCCATGGGTGCGACCGGCCGCGCCTGGGTCGAGCAGGCCTGGCGCTGGGACGTCCTCGCGGCCAGGCTGCGCGACCTGTTGCTGCTCCCGGGCACGGCACAGGCGTGATCGCGACGGGCGTGATCGCGTCGTGTCCTGTCCACCGGCGCTCGGCCGCTGGGGCCCGACCGATGCGCTGGCCGTGCGCGACTGCGCTGGCCGTGCGCGACGGCCGCCGCGGCCGTGTCCCGCCCGCCGGGGCCCACTGTCTGACATGATCCCGGACGTGAGTCCCTCGCCCGTGCAGATCGACCTCGTTGACGAGGTCTTCCTGGCCGTCGACCCGGCTGTGGTGTCCGCGGCGGTCCACGACCCGGCATGGTGGCGCGTGTTGTGGCCGGATCTCGAGCTCACCGTCTTCCAGGACCGTGGCGCCGAGGGGCTGCGCTTCACGGTGACCGGCGCGCTGGTCGGGACCAGCGAGATCTGGCTCGAGCCGTGGGGCGACGGTGTCGTCGCGCACGTCTTCCTGCGGGCGGACGTCACCCGCCGGGGGCGGCCGGCCGAGGTCCGCCGGCTGCGTCCACGCGCCGCGGCACGCTGGGCACAGCACCGCTCGCTGCACACCAAACGCCAGCTCAACGTGCTCAAGGACGTCCTTGAGGCGGGCCGCGCGCCCGGCGAGCCCGCGGCGGCGCCCTCACCGCAGCCCGCGGCATCCACCGGGCCCGCTCCTGCTGGGCCCGCTCCCGCTGGGCCCGCTGTGGGGCCGGCGGAACCCACCGGGCAACCCGAGCGGTTCGCGGAACCTGTCGTACGGTCCGCGGAACCGGCGGAATCCGTGGCGCCCACCGCGGAACTCGTGGAATCCGCGGAACCGGTCATGCACTCCGTGAAACCGGCGGAACCCGTGGGGCCTGCTGTGCCACGGGCGCCGTCCGCCGATTCCCCAGGGCGCTCCGTACACCGTTGAGGCGCGTCTGGGGACGTCCACCGGGGCGACCATCCGGTGTGCTGGAGCCCGCCGAGGGACACGGCGCACGAAGAGCAACGATCCGGCATTTCACCGAGCGACGGCCCGTGGCCCGGATCAGCCCCCGCGCGATCCTCCAAGAACCCACAGAACACCCGGGCAGCGGCAGCCTCACATCCACCAGCAACCGCCCCACCAGCACCGCCCGGGAAGCCTGCCCAGCGCCCGCGCGGGATCCACCGGCCCGGCGAACGGAGCCGTGACGTCGAAAACGGGGCGGGAAAGAGACGGAAGTTACGTCATCGCTCCGTTCGCGGGCTTGCCCGTCGATCTGGGCGCGGGTACGGGGCGGGGGTTCTCGGGTGGGGGCCGGGTTGCGTCAGGTGGGTTTTTCGGACGGRGTGACCGTAGGCTTGGCTGGTATGAGGGTCCATGTGGTCAGTGATGTTCATGGCCGCGCAGACGCGCTTGCCGCCGCCGGGCAGGGGGCCGACGCCTTCATCTGTCTCGGGGACCTTCTTCTCTACGTGGACTACCGGGATCACCGCCGCGGGATCATGGGTGACCTGTTCGGCCCGGAGGCGGTCGGGAAAATGATTCGGCTGCGGACCGAGCAGCGTTTCGACGAAGCCCGTGAATGGTCCCACGGGTTGTGGGCCACCTTGGGCGACGACCGGCAGACGATCATCGAGCAGGCGATCCGCCGGCAGTACGAACAGTTGTTCGCGGCCTTTCCCACGCCGACTTTCCTGACCTATGGCAACGTCGATCTCCCGCATCTCTACCTGGACTATCTGCGGGACGGTGTCACGCTGCTCGACGGCGAGACGACCGAGATCGGCGGGCTGCGGTTCGGTTTCGTCGGCGGGGGTTTACGCACCCCCATGCGCACCCCGTACGAGATCGACGACGAGGCCTACGCCGCGAAGGTCGCGGCGGTCGGGGAGGTGGACGTGCTGTGCTGCCACATTCCGCCGCACCTGCCCGAGCTTGTGTACGACACGGTGGCCCGGCGTTACGAACGGGGCAGCGTCGCGGTGCTGGAGGCCATTCACGACATGAAGCCTCGTTACGTTCTGTTTGGACATGTTCACCAACCGTACCGTGATGTGCTCGACATCGGGTCGACGCGCTGCGTCAACGTCGGGCATTTCAACGCCCGGGGGACGCCGTTCGTACTCGAGTGGTAGCCCGGGGGACGCCGTTCGTACTCGAGTGGTAGGAGGCCCGCCGCGGGTGCTCGAGCGGTGGGCGGCCTGCCGCAGGCGCTGGTCGTCCGGGTGTCGGGCCATGTGATCGGCAGCTTGTTGACGATCTCCGGCGATTTGTCAACGACCCATGGATGGCCTGCACATGGCCCGTGGATGGCCTGGGGATGGCCTGCGGACGACCCGCCGGCCACGGACACGCCCGGTGGTAACCCACCGTGTCCGTGGCCGGTCCGGTAGCCTCGTCGACTGGTCAGGATGATTATCCTGGCGTGTGGAGAGATCCTGGATGTCTCAGTAGCCAGGATGCAACCGGGATGCCAGCAGTGTCGGGTATGCCCGGGCGAGTTGTGGAGGCAGTGTCACCAATGGCGGAGCACGCCCGAGCCAGCACCACGATCAATGCCAAGCCTGCGGCTGTGATGGCAGCGATTGCCGATATAGGTGCATATTCGACCTGGTCAGGGCCGGTGGAACGGGCCGAGGTCGTCGCGCCCGGCCCGGACGGCCGTCCCCAACGGGCCCGTTTCCTGGTCAACGCGGTGGTGGCGAAGGAGGAATTCGTCACGGAGTACACCTGGTGCGGTGACGATTCGGTGAGCTGGACCCTCGTCGAGGGAAAAAACCTGGTCGCGCAGAACGGCAGCTACGTTCTGCGCGACCTCGGTGACGGCCGGACCGAGGTCACCTACGATCTCACCGTCGAACTGAAGGTCAAGATTCCGAGCCTGATCCGGCGCAAGGTGCAGAACGGTGTCGTCGACGCCGCGCTGAGGGATCTCAAGAAACACCTCGAGAGCTGACCACGCGTGCGATGCGTGCTCTTCGCGGGCAAGGGGGGCGTCGGGACGACCACGGTCGCCGCTGCGACGGCCACGCTGGCCGCCCAGYGCGGTAACCGGACGCTGGTGATGTCCGCGGACCCGGCGGGAGGTCTCRCGGCGGTTCTTGACCATCCGCTGGACACGGCTCCCATCGAGATCGAAACCGGCCTGTTCGCCCAGCATGTGGACACCCAGYGCGCCTTCGAGGACCGCTGGTGGACGATACGGGCTGCCCTGGGCCGGCTGTGGGAGGCCACCGGAGCGGATCCGATCGAGCCCGGTGAGCTGACGGTGCTGCCCGGCGCCGGCGAGGTACTGGCCCTGGTGTACCTACTCGACCAGCTCAGATCCGGGGACTACGACGTCGTCGTGGTCGACGCCGGCCCGATCGCCCGTTTACTGCGCCTGCTGACCCTGCCGGAAACGCTGCTGTGGTATCTGCGCCGGGTCGTCCCGATCGACGGCCGGCTCGCCCACCTGCTGCGCGGCAGCCCGTGGCGGCTGGGTCGTCCCACCTGGCCGGACTCCGTGGCCGGACCGCTCGCCGGGGCCGCCGCGCGGCTTCAGCAGATCATGGACGAGGTCCGTGACGTCCTGTCCGACCCGGCGCGCTCCAGCGTGCGGCTCGTGCTGACCCCCGAGACCGTCGTGGTCTCCCGGACCAGGGCGGCGGTGGGCGCGCTGGCGCTGCACGGGTTCGGGGTGGACGCCATGGTGGCCAACCGGGTGCACACCGCCGCCGGGGGCGATGCCTGGCGGGCTGGCTGGGCGGCCGTCCACCGTGACCAGCTGGCGGCCGTCGAGCTGTCCTTCGCGCCGATCCCGGTCCTGCGCGCGGCCTATCGAGCAGGGGAGCCGGTCGGCCTGGAGGAGCTCGCGGCCTTTGCCGCGGGCACCTATTCGGCCCTCGACCCGGTCGCCGTCCTCGGGGGCGGCGGGCGGACCGGGATCGGCCCGCCGCGGGTCGAACGGGCCGGGAACGGCTTCGCGATCTCGATCGCCCTGCCGTTCGTGGAGCGTTCCGAGATCACCCTTGCCCGGGTCGGCGCGGACGAGCTGATGGTCTCGGTCGGTTCGCAGCGGCGGATGCTCACCCTGCCGTCCGCGCTGCGACGGTGTGACGTCACCGGCGCGGTGCTGCGAGACGATCGGCTGGTGGTGTCCTTTGTACCCGACCCAGACCTGTGGGTGCGCACATGACCGCGCCGGCGCCGGGCCCGCTCGCCCAGGAAGCCGCCCTGCTCGCCGCGGCCGTGCGTGACCTCCTGCTCACGAATCCGGCGGTTCAGGCCTACACCGCCCACGCCCACGCGGGTAACACCGGCTATGCCGATCATGCCGGCTATGCCGATCATGCCGGCTATAGCGGTCACACCGGCTATACCGATCACAACGGTCGTTCCGGTGACGACACCCACGTCGGCAAGAACGATCATGTCGGCCATACTGGGGGTACCGGTCCCGGGCGGACGGGATCCGGGCGCCGCGCCGCCACACCGTCCGGCGGCGCCGGCGGTGACGCGGGCGGCGGTGCCGGTTGCGACTGCGGCCTGCGTCCGGAGGACCACCACGAGGCCCGTCCAGACGCCGCGGCGATGAACATGTGCCAGGTGTGTCCGCTCTGCCGGCTGGTCAACACCCTGGCCGCGGGCCGACCGGAGGTGGCCGGGCACCTGTTCGCCGCGGCAACCTCGCTGGCGGCGGCGGTGCGGGCGGTCCTCGCCGGCCGTCCGGACACCGGCACGGGCAGCGCGGCAACGGCCGGTACCGGCCCCGTCGAGGACACTGCTGTGAGGGGATGGACAACCGAGCGGCCGGGGCCTGGGCCGCGTGTTCAGAGGATCGATGTCGAGTGACCCCCACAACGTCGGGTAGGGACGGCTCACAGCCCGATCTGGTGATCGGCGTGGATGTCGGTGGCACGAAGGTCGCCGCGGGTGTTGTCGACGGGGCCGGGGCGGTTCTGTCGTCGCTGCGGCGGCCGACGCCGAGCCAGCAGCCGTCCGCGGTGGCCGATCTGATCGGCGAGGTGGTCGGCGAGCTGCGGGCGGCCGTGGCGCCGCAGCCGGTGCGGGCGGTCGGCATCGGGGCGGCGGGCCTGATCGACCGTGACCGCTCGCGGGTGCTGTTCGCGCCGAACCTCGCCTGGCGTGACGAGCCGCTACGGGACGAGGTGAGTGCCCGCACCGGCCTGCCGGTCGTCGTGGAGAACGACGCGAACGCGATGGCCTGGGGGGAGTACCGCTTCGGTGCCGGCCGCGGCGAGCCGGATCTGGTGTGTGTGACGGTGGGGACCGGTGTCGGCGGCGGGATCGTGCTCGACGGCCGGCTGTACCGGGGGCGGTTCGGGCTCGGCGGGGAGATCGGGCACATGCAGTTGGTGACCGGCGGCCGTCTGTGCGGGTGCGGGAACCGGGGATGCCTGGAGGCGTACGGCAGCGGCAACGCGCTGGTCCGCAAGGCCCGTGAGCTGGTGACGACCTCGCCGACGGCGGGCCGGCGCCTGCTGGAGCTCGCCGGCGGCGAGGTGGGCGCTCTTAGCGGCCCGGCGGTCACCGAGGCCGCCCGGGAGGGCGATCCGCTCGCGGTGAAGTGCTTCGAGGACGTCGGTACCTGGCTGGGCCGGGCGATGGCCAGCCTGGCCTCGATTCTCGATCCCGGTCTCTTCGTGCTCGGCGGCGGGGTGTCGGAGGCTGGTGATCTTCTTCTCGCCCCGGCCCGCGCGGAGTTCGCGAACAGCCTGTCGGCCCGCCAGCACCGTCCCGAGGCACGGATCGTCACAGCCCAGCTCGCAGCCTGGGGCGGCATCGTCGGCGCCGCCGACCTGGCCCGTAGCTGAACGTCACTGCAATACTTTGTGTTGTTGAAAGAATTCAATATGTCACTGGATGGTTCGTCATCGAGCTGGACGGCGACGCGGACGGCCTTGCCGGGCCGGCGCGGCCAGCTCGATCAGCGGATGGTGTCCGGGCGGTAGTCGGCGACCAGTTCCTGGGCCAGCTGCTCCAGGAACAGCCCGGCATCCGTGACCACACCGACCGCCTGGGAGAACCCGCGGTCGGCGATCCTGCTGACGCTGCTGGGATCGATGTCCACACAGGCCACCGGGATGGACGCCGGCAGGATGTTGCCCGTCGCCACCGAGTGCAGCATCGAGGCGATCATTATCGCGAGCCCGATCCCGCGCAGGGCCTCGCGCATGGCCCGCTGGCCGGCCAGCACGTCGGTGTGGACGTCCGGCAGCGGGCCGTCGTCACGCACCGAGCCGACCAGGACGAACTTCTTGTTCGCCTTGACGATGGCATGCATGATCCCGCTGGTCAGGATGCCGTCGTCGACGGCGGCGACGATGGATCCGGCGCGCCGGATCGTGTTGATCGCCCGGATGTACTGCTCGTGCCCGCGCTCGGCGCCCTTGCCGCGGCTCGGCTCGTTGCCGAACGCCGACCCGTACAGTGCCGCTTCGATGTCGATGGCGGCGAAGGCGTTGCCGGAGAAGAGCACGTCGACATAGCCGGCCTCGATCAGCGCGACCATGGCCGGGGTGGCGCCGGAGTGCACGACGGCGGGCCCGGCCACCCACAGCACCCCGAAGCCCTCCGCCTTGAGCTCACGGATCTGGCGGGCGATCGCGCGGACCAGCACGGCCTGCCGCTGCGGCGCCAGCAGGGTGGTGGACGACGAGACGGACTGCGACGACAGGGCCTGGAAGGTGCCGTACAGCCGGGTCGAGTGGTCGGTCACCGGCAGGACGGCCTTCACCCCGGACACGCCGCACACGATCATGTCGCCGGCCCGGACGTCGGAGACCGGGATGGTGCGTACCCGCCCGTCGGAGACGACAAGGCCGCAGTCCATCTCGGGATGTTCCACCGGCACCCAGTGGCCGCCGAGGCGGACCACGGTTTCCAGGTTGGTGGTCGAGTAGAAGTCGGGGGGGAAGACCCCGTCGTGGTCGGCCGCCCGCAGCAGCGCGGTACCCGGCTCCACACTGTTGACGCCATAGGCCTTGATCCGCATGAGAATGCGGGTCAGCTGCTCCGCCGAGTCGGCCCCGACGACGATCGTCGCGTGCGACTCGTCATCGTGGGTCGCGCCGAGATCGATGCTCCTGATCTCGTAGTCGCCCCCGTAACTGAGAACGTCGTCGAGCACCCGGGCGAGAATGCCGGTGTCCATCAGGTGACCGTGTATCTCGACMTTCTCGTGGAACTCCACGCAGCCGCCCCTTCCCTGCCCTGACGCGGGTGCCCGGTCCGCCTGCCGGCGAATCCGGATCAGACGACCGCGCCATCGTCACCGTCCGCCGAGTCGGTGGGCGGCCGATCCGCCATTCGGAACACCAGTGTGGCGACTCCGCCCAGCACAAGCATGACTCCTCCGACGTCATAGGGCCTGCCATGGTCGATCCCGGCAATCGTGGGGACCAACAGGATCGCGACGCCGACGGCGATGGAACACAACGCCCACCGGGTGGTGGGTTTCATGCGAGGTGCTGGCGGTGGGGGTGGTGGGTCGTAGTGGTCGGACGGGTCATCGGGCGGATCATCGGGGCCGTCGTAGCCGTCGGCATCATCCGGGATGCCCGGCGGATCGATCTTCGGCCCGTCACCGGCCGGACCGGTGGCCGCACTGTCGTCCACGGGAAAGAGAATATGATCTTTCTGCTGGCCCGGGTCGAGAGGTAAGCGCCAGACCGGGCGCACGATCGCGCCCGGAGGCTCCGTGTGCACCGTGACGTCCTCTCTGCGCGTCGTGACGTCCTCGCTGGATGGCCAGGTCCGCTCCACGGGCTCGGCGTTGAAACGGGCCACGAGCGAGGCGAAGACCGCGTCCTGGTCGGTGTCCTGATCCGTTTCCGCATCGCCGCCGTCGCTGTCCCCGCCGGAGGCGTCCGCGGCCGTAACCGGCGGCTCGGCAACGGTCGCATCCTCCTTCGACCTGCCGTCGTCCCCGGGTGGCGGATCGCCGCGGCGTATCCCACGGTGGTCGGTGGGGCCGGGCGCGCTGGCGCCGCCCGCCTCGGCGTCGGGCGGGCCGGCCTGCGGCGGCTGTCCGTACGCCGGGCCGCCGGACGCTCCACCCGCGTCCGGCGGCGGGCCACCGGCAGATGGTGGCAGGTCAGGCACGACTCACCTCGATCACCCCGAGACAACCGTGTGCGTGTCGACGAACTGGAGGCTTCCCTCGAAAATTGTGTGTCTGTCGTTGTCGAGGGTCGCGACGTGGTAACTGTTCTCCAGGATGCGCTCGGAAACGGTGGACGATGTCKCGCCCGCCAGCAGGATCCGTCCGGAGGTGGCCTCGACGACGTGGTCGACGCGGCTGCGGAAGGTCAGGATCGGGCTGGTGACACGCCCCAGGTCCGCCACTGTCACCGCCCACAGTTCGCGCAGGGAGACGAAGGCCCGCAGGGGCAGGCGCCGGTAGGCGACCTCCGCCGTACCCGCGGCCTTGATGTCGCTGCCCACCCCGACCACGCAGGGGATCACGCGTGAGAGCGCCGGGGCGAGCGCGRCCACCTTCCGGTCGGTGCCGAGGCTGGGGTTGACCGTGACCACCCCGGCCAACGCCGGGCCGTACACCTCCGCCAGCCGCAGGGTCAGGGTGCCGCCCATGGACAGCCCCATGACGAAGACGGTCGAGCAGCGTTCCCGCAGGCGGATGAAGGCGTCCTCGGCCGCTCCGAACCAGTCGTGCCAGGTCGTGCCGTTCATCTCCTGCCAGCGGGTGCCGTGGCCCGGCAGCAGCGGGCAACAGACCGTCAGGCCCGCCTCCGCGAGGAACGTGCCCCAGGGGCGCATGCTCTGAGGTGTGCCCGTGAATCCGTGGATCAGCAGCACCCCGGTGTCGCCRCCGTCGTGTTCGAACGGCTCCGCGCCGGGTACGACCGAAGTACCCGGTGTGACCGAACGCCGTGGTACGCCTGCCATGGTGTCCGCCCTCTCGTTACTTGCGCGCGATCGGCCGCACTCCGTGGAGACGGAGGATTGTTCTGTTTTCGTCGCGCGAACCGGTTCCGCAGCATGCTCGCATGCCGGGCGGGTAGAGGCCATGCTCTTCACGATGCCGTGTTCAGCGGTGCCATGTTCGGTGGTGCCGCGTTCCATGGTGCGGTGTTCCATGGTGCGGTGTTCGGTGGTGCCGTGTTCGGGGCCGGCTGCGCCGCATCCCGCGTTCGCGCCGGCCCCGAGCCGCCGTGGGCGGGCAGGCCGTCCGCGACGGTCCCCGTGGTGGACGGAGCCACCCCGGTTCCATAGGGTTGTCCCGGCCACCGTGTGCGGGCGTGTCGGGCCGATGCGTGTCGAGACGATGTTGGTGGGCGACCACACCGGGAGCTGACGTGTTGTACTGGGTCGTCAAGGCATTTCTCACCCCTGTCCTGCGGCTGTTCTGGCGGCCGTGGGTGGAGGGACTGGAAAACATCCCGGAACGGGGCCCCGCCATCCTCGCCGGCAACCACCTGTCCTTCTCCGACCACCTGTTCCTCCCGTTGGTCGTGCCGCGCCGGGTCACCTTCCTGGYCAAGAGCGACTACTTCACCGGATCGGGATTCAAGGGCTGGTTGAAGCGGCTGTTCTTCACCAGCGCGGGCCAGCTCCCGATCGACCGCAGCGGCGGGGCCGCCAGCGACATGGCGCTGCGCAGCGGTGTGAAGGTGCTCCAACGCGGCAAACTGCTKGGGATCTATCCGGAGGGCACGCGCTCACCGGACGGCCGGCTGTACCGAGGCAAGATCGGTGTTGCCCGGATGGCRCTGGAGTCGAAGGTTCCGGTCATTCCGGTCGCGATGATCGGCACGTTCGAGGTGCAGCCCCAGGGGAAGCTGCTGCCCAGGATCCGCCGGGTCGGCATCCGCATTGGCCGGCCGCTTGACTTCAGCCGCTACGAGGGCATGGTCGACGACCGGTTCGTGCTCCGGTCCATGACCGACGAGATCATGTACGAGCTCATGGCGTTGTCGGGCCAGGAGTACGTCGACAGGTACGCGCAGCGGGTCAAAAGCGAGATCGCCGCCACGGGCGAGGCGGCGATCGGAGCTGACGGCTCCTCTGGCGGGGACGGGGAGCCCGGCCGCGAGGCCACCGGTCGTACGGTCGAGCGGTCGTCGGCGAAGGCCAGGACGAAGCCGTCGGCACCCCGTGCCCCGCGGACCCGCCGGCGGGGCGGTCGCAAGGCCGGCCGCTCGGGCCTGGGTGACCAGACTGACACCCGCCAGGCGGGCTGATCGCCGGCCCGAGCCGGCTGCTGGTCGTTCTGGCACGGCAGGATGGTCGATGTGCACGCATCGGCGGATCTCACGGCGCTCGACCATCCGTCACGTCGGCGCCGGCCGCGGGCAGCCCGGCCGGCGGGAACGCGCTCTGCCCCGCGGCGGCTCGCCCTGACGACCGCTGTCGCCACGGTCGCCATCCAGGTGGTAGCCGGTGCCGTACCCGTGGCCTGGGCCCAGCCGGCACCGGATCCGAGTGTCGCGAGCCCGGCGCCCGTACGGTCGGTGGCGCCGGAACCGCCCGCCGGCACGGTTCTGCGCGTGGGGCGCTTCGCCGTCGACCTCGACGGCCGGACGCTGTTCGTACGCGGCGTGTCGGTGCCCCCCGACACCGTCCTCGACCAGGCCACCGTCGCGCGGTGGGCCGCCGCCGGCTTCACCGCGGCACGCCTCGGCGTGCGGATGGAGGCCGACGGAACGTTCAGCGGCCAGGCCGCTGGTGCCGCTGGTGCCGCTGCTGCCGCCGGCCAGGCCCGGCCGCCCGCTGGCGCTGGTCCAACTGTCGGTGACGGGCTCGACCGGCTTGCCGCGTCCGTCGCGACCGTCACCGGGCAGGGCCTGCGCGTAATGATCCAAATTGTGCCGACCGCCACTGCGGCCCGAGCCGGGGACGAGGCGTTCGCCGCGGGCCTGCGGCGGCTGTCGAGCCGTTTCCGTGACGTCGCCGGCCTGGTCGGCTTCGAGCTGGCGGCCCAGGCGTCGGCGAACTCCCCGCTGCTCTCCGGCGCCGTGCGGCTCGAGGACGCCCATCATCTGCTCTGGCGCAGCGGCCCGGCCCTGTTCGACCCGACCGCGAGCACGGCGACCAACGACGAGGCCGCGCTGCTGGTCGGCTGGGCGGGTGGGGATCCGGCGACCGTGCAGCGGCTGCTGTCGGCCGCCGAGAGCACCCAGATCGGCTGGTTCTTCGACCGGCCGCCCACCGGCCCGCTCCTCGCCGCACTGGCCAGGCCCTATCCGGCCGCGGTCGCGGGTGTTCCGGTGAGCCTGGCCTACAACCCGTCCGGGCGGCTGCTCGCGCTGTCCTACCTGCCGGTGTCGCCGGCAGGGAACGTCTTCCGGCCCGGGGCGATGACCGAGATCCGGGTGCCGGCCGAGGCCTACCCTGACGGCTACCTGGTGCGGGTGTCGGGGGCCACGGTCGTCTCGGCCCCCGGCGCGGGTGTGGTCTGCCTGGTCACCGACGCCGCGGCGGCCCGGGTGGACGTCCGGGTGGAGCCCGCGTCCGCTGGCGGCGCCCCGCCGGTCGCCCCGCCGCCTGGTGATCCGTGCCCGGCTGCCGGCGCGACGACCACAGCCCCGGGTGCCGCCACGGCCCCGGCCGGGGCTACCGGCGGTGGCATCGGCCCGGCCGCCACCGGCCGGGCCGATGGGCGCAGCGCTGACGAGAACGTCAACGGCATGCTGCTGTGGGCACTGCCGCTGGCCGGCGCCACCGGGATGACGGTCGTCCTCGCCGGGCTGTGGTCGAGGCTGCGTCGCGACCACAGCCACGGCCCGGCCTCCCCCCGCGGCGAATGAGCGCGTCCCTTCGGACGGCCGGCGGGCAGACTGGACCGGTGGCCAGCCGCTATCTCTACGACACCGAGTTCATCGAGCGCTCGGAGGGGGGTCACCTCTGGCTGGATCTGGTGAGTATCGGGATCGTCAGCGAGGACGGCAGCCGGGAGTACTACGCCGTGTCCACCGAGTTCGACCCGGCCTTCGCCGTGCCGTGGGTGCGACGCAACGTCCTGGACAAGCTTCCGCCGCCGTCCGATCCGAGCTGGCGGACGCGGGCGCGCATCCGCTCCGACGTCGTCGCCTTCCTCGGCGCGGCCGGGCCGCCGGAACTGTGGGCCTGGTACGCCGCCTACGACCATGTGGTGCTCTGCCAGCTCTTCGGCACGATGACCGACCTGCCCCGGTTCCTTCCTCGTTTCACCCGGGATCTGCGCCAGCTCTGGGAGGAGGTCGGCCGGCCACCGCTGCCGCCCCCGCCGCCCGACGCCCACGACGCGCTCGCCGACGCCCGGCACAATCTCGACCGCTGGCGGGTTCTGGCGCCGCTGCGGACCTGCCCGTCCCCGGCCCCCACGCGCTGAGGATCGTGGCGAGGATCGCGGCGAAACTTCCGTGAAGTACGGCCGCCGGGCCGGGGAATTTCCCGCGCCACGGGCGGCGGATGTGTTTCTTCGATCCTCTCCGTGGGATTACGCTTCCGGACTGACAGGAGCGGCTCGTCACCGGTCGAAGAGCATCGGGTGATCAGGGGAGCCGGGCGCGAGAAAAGGAAGATCGCGCCTTCTTCGGCCCGCCAGGAGGTGCATGGAATGCGGATCGGAGTACTGACAGGTGGTGGGGACTGCCCCGGGCTGAATGCGGTCATCCGGGCGGTCGTCCGTAAAGGCACGGATGTCTACGGATATTCTTTCGTCGGCTTCCGGGACGGTTGGCGAGGTCCGCTGGAGAATGCCACCGTCCCGCTCGGGGTGGAGGCGGTACGAGGAATCCTCCCACGCGGCGGCACCATTCTCGGATCCAGCCGTACAAATCCCTACAAGGAGGACGGCGGTGTCGCGCGTATCCGGCGGACCCTGGCTGCGCACGGGGTCGACGCGCTGATCGCGATCGGCGGGGAGGACACCCTGGGGGTGGCCGCCCGCCTGCATGACGAGGGCATCCCGGTCGTCGGCGTGCCCAAGACCATCGACAACGACCTGTCCGCCACCGACTACACCTTCGGCTTCGACACCGCTGTCAACATCGCGATGGAGGCCATCGACCGGCTGCACACCACCGCCGAGAGCCACCACCGCGTCCTCATCGTCGAGGTGATGGGACGCCACGCGGGATGGATAGCGCTGCACAGCGGGCTGGCCGGCGGGGCCAACGTGATCCTGCTGCCGGAGCGGCCGTTCGACATCGACAAGGTCTGCGCCTTCGTCGAGCACCGCTTCGCCTCCCACTACGCGCCGATCATCGTGGTGGCGGAGGGCGCTGTCCCGGTGGCCGGTTCGCTGGTCGTCAAGGACAGGGAGCTCGACGCCTTCGGCCATGTCCGGCTGCAGGGGATCGCCACCGTTCTGGAGACCGAGATCCGCGGGCGGACGGGGCGGGAGTCCCGCGCGACCGTGCTCGGCCACGTCCAGCGGGGTGGTACCCCGACGGCGTTCGACCGGTGGCTGGCGACCCGCTTCGGCCTGCACGCCATCGACGCCGCGCACGACGGCGACTGGGGCACGATGGTGGCGCTGCACGGTACCCGGATCGACCGGGTGCCGCTGGAGGAGGCGACCCGGGAGCTCAAACTGGTGCCGGAGGAGCTCTACGCCGAAGCCGAGGTCTTCTTCGGCTGAGAAGTCCGCCGCGAAGGGCCGGGAAACCGGCTGAACAGGCTGAACCGGCTGAAATTGGCCGCGGAGTCTGGGCGGSCGGCCGGAAAGTGGCCGGGAAGCCGGCATCCGGCCGGATGCCGTTGGGTGGCACGGGGCGGATGACACCGGACGGTGTGACACCGGGGATTGGGCGACGTGCGCCCATGGCCGGGCCGTACCCTGTATCACTGTGGAGGAACTCGACGCCTGGCGGGCCCTGCCGGCCAAACAACAACCGAACTGGCCGGACCAGGGGGAACTAGCCGCCGTCCGCGACCGGTTGGCGACACTGCCACCGCTGGTGGTCGCCCCCGAGGTGCGGATTCTGACCGAACGGCTCGCGGCGGTCGCCCGGGGTGAGGCATTTCTGCTGCAGGGCGGCGACTGCGCGGAGACCTTCGCCGCGAACACCGCCAACAAGATTCGCGACAAGGTGAAGACGCTGCTGCAGATGGCGATCGTGCTCACCTATGGCGCGAGCGTGCCGGTGGTCAAGGTCGCCCGGATCGCCGGCCAGTACGCCAAGCCCCGCTCAGCCGACATCGAGGCCAGCACCGGGCTGCCGTCCTACCGCGGTGACGCGGTCAACGACATCGCCGCCACGGCGCGGGCCCGCCGGCCCGATCCGGGCCGGATGCTGGAGGCCTACCACGCCAGCGCGGTCGCGCTGAACCTCATCCGTGCCTTCGCGACCGGCGGGTTCTCCGATCTGTCCAAGGTGCACGAATGGAACAAGGCGTTCGTGCGGGATTCGGCGGCCGGGCGTCGTTACGAGGTGATGGCGACCGACATCGAGCGGGCCCTGTCGTTCATGGCCGCCTGTGGTATCGATCTCGAGCGCACGCCGACGCTGCACGGCGTCGAGCTGTTCACCAGCCACGAGGCGCTGCTGCTGGACTACGAACGGGCGCTCACCCGCAAGGAGGACGCCACCGGCTCGATCTACGATCTTTCGGCGCACCTGCTGTGGATCGGCGAACGGACCCGTGACCTCGACGGCGCCCACGTGGACCTGATGTCCCGGATCGGCAATCCGCTCGGCTGCAAGGTGGGCCCGAAGGCCTCGCCCGACGAGGTGCTGGCCCTCGCCGACCGGCTCAACCCCGACCATGTGCCCGGCCGGCTCACGCTCATCACCCGGATGGGAGCCGGTCGCATCCGGGACGTCCTGCCCGCGATCGTCGAGAAGGTCAACTCCGCCGGGCATCCGGTGGTGTGGTCGTGCGACCCGATGCACGGCAACACCCGGGACATCAACGGTGTGAAGACCCGGCACTTCGACGACGTCCTGGACGAGGTGCTCGGCTTCTTCGAGGTCCACCGGCAGCTTGGCACCCATCCCGGGGGGATCCACATCGAGCTGACCGGGGACAACGTCACCGAGTGCCTCGGTGGTGGGGAGCGCATCGGCGAGGCGGATCTGGCCGGCCGGTACGAGACCGCCTGCGACCCGCGGCTGAACACCGGTCAGGCCCTGGAACTCGCCTTCCTCGTGGCGGAGATGCTGCAGCAGATCAACGTGGCCCGTTCACAGGGCCGCTGATCCCCACGGGGTGATCCCACGCGGTGGCCGCGGGCCGGCGTTCCTCCCGGGCCGCGGCAGGCGATCCCCGACCGATGATCGCGATTCTGATGATCATGTGTTCAGACCGAATGATCATCTTCTGTCGGGGACGCCTGGGAATGCCCGGGCCGACAGGTGCTCAGACCGGTCCGCCGGTGCCGGTGCTGACCGGTTGGACGGGCTCGTCCGTATCGGCCGGCAGCGGTGTCTCCGGCGCCTTGGGCACGCTGGTGGGCGTCGCGTCGGTCGGGGCGGACGGCTGCTCGGAGGCGTGCGTGGCCGGTGCCTGCGGGCTGTGGGCGCCGTCCGTGGAGTGGGTCGGCTGCGGCGGCGTGGGGCTGCCGCCGGGGCGGGCGGAGGGGCTCGCGGCCACGGGAGGGGTTAAGACGGAGAACGGGGCCGGTCGTGGCGAGCGTGAGGCGTCCACCCGGCCGGGGGCGTCCTTCGCGGGCGGTGTGCGCTCGCCGGTGTCGAGGGTGTTGTGGACGCCGTGCACGTAGTCGAGGGCTTCGGCGGTCATGGTGTGCAGGGGGCCGTCCGGCAGATTGTCCAGCAGGATGTGCAGGTCCCGCGACTGGTCGTCGGTGAAGTCCTGGACGGTCCGCAAAGCGTCCTCGCTGCCGTTACGGGCCTCGGTGACCAGGACGTTCCCGCCGGCGGACGCCTCCTGCTGCCAGGCCGCCAGCAGGTCGCGCACCTCGACGGTCTTCTTCGGCAGCCGCCCGTCGTCCATGATCGAATTGATTTCGCTGAGCCTGGTACGGGCGATGCCGAGATGGATCTTGGCTTTTTCGACCGGGCTGCCGGTGAGGTCGAGCTGGATGTGTTCGACACGCAGCTTGAGCCCGTACAGCGGCTCGCCGGGGACCGCCCGATGGGTCCCGACGGCGACGCCGGTCACCATCACCGACGCCGCAAGGGCGCCGAGCAGGATCGGGCGCGGGCCGGCGGTGGGCCGGGCGAGGGTCGTCCGGGACGCGGTGGCCCAGGCGAACAGGCCCCGCTGGGCGGGCGTGCGCACGAGATACTCCGGGCCTCTCGCCGATGGCGCGTCTGCCGTCGAGGCCGGGGTTTTCGGGGTGTCGGGGGTCGTGGCGCCCGGCGCCGGTGAGGCCGCGGCGGCGGTCTCCGGAGTTCCGGTTCCGGCGGTCAGGCTCTCGGCGAGCAGCTGGGCGCGCAGCGCCGTACGGAACTCGGGGCGCGGCGACACCGTTTCGTGGGCGCGCAGCGCCGCGACCACGGCCAGCCGCTCGCGGTCATCCGGGTGAGCGGCCGGCGATCCGCCGTCGACCAGCCGGTCGAAACGCTCGGCTCGTCGCCCCGTGAGCAGTACTCCCACCGGAGTCCCCCCTGTTTCCCCCTAGTACGGTGTGCCGACCGGGGGCTCGCTACCACCCGGATACACCGTCGGTCCCCATGATGACCAGGGACACCCCGTTCGGGCACGCATCCCGCCCCCACGGCCGAGGGTGATTCGTCCGGACAGCCGAAGTATGCCGGGAAAAATGCCCGCCTGGAACAGCCATGTGACGATTACCGGGACTATCCGACGGTGAGGGTCACCTTGGTGCCCTTTTTGACCTTGGTACCAGGGGGCGGATCCGTGCTTCTGACCACCATGTCGTCGAAGAAGACGAAGCCGTTGCGCTCGGGCCGCAGTCCACGGCGTTGCAGTTCGCGGGCCGCGTTCTGATATTTCTGATTGATGACGTTGGGCACCTCGACCAGGTCGCCGCGGTCCTCGTCGTCCACCGGCCCCTTGGACACCAGCACTGTCACCACCGAGCCGCGGGCGACTGGCTGCCCCGGGTCGGGGGAGGTGCGGATGACGTTCCCGCTCTGGACGGTCTCGTCGTTGACGTCGAGCCGTGTCACCTTCAGGCCGAGAGCGCCGAGCTGGGACTGAGCCGTGGCGATGGGTACATTGATCACGTTGGGGACGACCACCATGGCCGGACCGGAACTGACGATCAGTGTCACCTGGGCGCCGGCAGCGAGCTCGGTGTTGACGGCGGGCTCCGTCCTGATCACATTGCCGGCCGGGATCGTGTCGTTGGCCTCCGTGCGTGGCGTCGTGGAGAGGTTGAGCTGCTGGCGGGTCAGCCGGRCCTGGGCCTCCGCCACCGACAGGGTGGCGACGTCCGGCACCCGGACCTTCGCCCGGCCCAGGCTCAGACGTATCCGCACGGTGCTGCCGCGCGCCGCCCTGACGGCGCTGGCCGGCTCCTGCGACATGACCTTTCCGGCGGGGATGGTGTCGCTGGTGGCGGCCTCGTCGTAGGCCACGGTGAACCCGGCGTCGGTCAGCGCCTGTACCGCCGCGGCCTGGTCGAGGCCCACCAGCGGGAGGACCGGCGCCGTGCCCGGCCCGGACAGCGCCCTGCTGGCCACGACGATCCCGCAGAGCAGGACGACAGCCGCGATCACGGCCGCCAGCACCGGCCTTCTGCCGCGGAACCGGCGTGACAGGAGCCGGTAGCGCCACTCGGGCGACCGCCGGCTCCCCAGGGCGAAGCCGGCGGTCGCCCGTGGGCGGCTGTGCCGGCGAGCGCCGGCACCGCGGGCGCTGTGCACCCCGCCGCCGGGCGCCGCGGTGTGCACAGCGCCCGCGGCCGGCGCCGGCAGGTAGGGCAGGACGCGGTGCAGCTCGTCGAGCATGGCGGTGCCGTCGGCCGGGCGCATGTCCAGGTCACGCGCGGTGGCGTGCAGCACCAGTGCGTCCAGTTCGGCCGGGATGCCCTCCGCGGCCGCCGACGGCGCGGGGACCTCGCCGTGCACCGACTGGTAGGCCACGGACATCGGGGTGCTGCCGGTGTGGGGCAGCACCCCGGTGAGCATCTCGTAGAGGACGACCCCGGCGGCGTAGACGTCGCTGCGGGGGCTGGCGGAGCCGTCACTGACCTGCTCGGGCGCCAAGTAGCCAACGGTCCCCATTACGACACCCTGTGTCATGGCATGGGTTGCCTGGTTCAGCGGGCGGGMAAGCCCGAAGTCGGCGACCTTCACCTGGCCGTCATGGCCGAGCAGGATGTTCTCCGGCTTGATGTCGCGGTGGATGATCCCCGCGTTGTGGGCCGCCGCGAGCGCCTCGAGGACCGGCTCGATGATCTCGATGGCCTCGGTGGGGGTCAGCCGCCCGCGGCTGCCGATGAGCTGGCGCAGGGTCTGGCCCCGCACCAGCTCCATCACCAGGTAGATCACCGGGCCGCTGGGACCGTGATCGCGGCCCTGGTCGAGAACGGAGACGACGCACGGGGTGTTCAGCCGCGCGGCGGCGGTGGCCTCCTGCTGGAAGCGGCGGAGGTAGTCCTCGTCGTGGGCGAACGCGGGATGCATGACCTTCAGGGCGACCAGCCGGTCGAGCCGGTTGTCGTGGGCGACGTAGACCGTCGCCATACCGCCGACCGCGATGCGTTCCTGCGCGGTGTAGCGCCCGTCCAGCAACCGTCCGATGACGGGGTCTGCGACGGTCGCGTCCACGGTCAACAGCTTAGAGCGCCCGTGGATGGCGCCGGAATCCGGCACCACGGCCATACCTGTGCCCAACCCGTCGCAGGGTCATACCCCATCCCAGTCGATCCGAACCCATCCCAGTATGAACGGGTGGGCCGGCGCCGCGACGGGGCCGTCCGCCCGAACACCGGCGGGCCGGTGCCGCCCCTGCCGGCCGGGCCGACACGGCAGCCGGGCCGCCGGAGGCGGCGACCATGGTTTTTCGCGCGGCCAGCGGTCCGCATCCCGGAATGGCCGGGATGAGCGTGATGCCGGGACAGCGCACAGATGTCGGGACGGCCGACCTGTCGACAGATCCGGCTGTCGACAGGACCGGATGCGGATAAGGCCGGATGCTGATAGAGCCGGATGCTGATAGGGCCGGCTGTCGTAAGGACCGCTGGCGCGAGGGTCGGGAGGCCGCCAGTGAGTCAAAACCGGACGTCCACGGGTGTCGGCATCCGGTATTCGCCCGGGAACATCCGGTATTCGCCCGGGAAGACGGGCGCGCGCCCGCGCCCGGTATTCGTCTGGGACGGTGACTGCGCTTTCTGTCAGGCCGCCGTCGCCCTTCTCACCCGCCATCTCAGCCCGGTGCCGGACGTCCAGCCCTGGCAGGCGGTAGATCTGCGCGGACTCGGCCTGACCGAGCGGCAGGCGCGGGAGGCCGTCTGGTGGGTCGACACGAACGGCGACRTGAACGGCGACGTGGGCAACCGCACGGGCTGCGAGGCGGACGGCAAGCCAGACGGCACGGTGGACGGTACGGCGTGCTCGGGTGCGCAGGCGGTGGCCACGTGGCTGGCCATCTCCGGGCAGCCCTGGCGGCTGTTGGGAAATCTGCTCCGCCGCCGATTGCCCGGCCGGATCGCCGCCGCCGTCTACGTCCGGACATGTCGTAACCGACATCGGTTACCCGTACCGACCTGGCACGGATTGTGGCTGTGGGTGCGGGGTTTGTGGACGGGCGCGCCGGCCGGTGGCTGTGATCCGACGGGTACGCCGCCGCGCTGAGCCTCCCACACAGATCCTCCCACGCTGGTCCTCCTGCGTTGATCCTCTTTGCCGTCCGTGTTTCCTGAGCGGACCCCCGTCGCTTTGCCGGTGGGCTAATTCACTACAGTGCCTGCGTGCCCCGGATTCACCTGGTCTCGAACCTTCCCGGCGCCAGCGCACTCGGTGACCATCTCAGGGGTGCGGGGCTCGGGCCCACCTCCGCGCGGTCCGCGGATGCGCTGCTCGTCCTCATCGACCGACCGTTGGACAGCGGCGAGCAGGACGTGCTCGACCGTGCCCGCCAGTCCGTCCCGGTGCTGCTCGCCGGCCCCACCCTGCGGTCGCTGCCGCCGGACAGCCCGCTGGTGGAGGCGTCCGGGCTGGTGCCGGGCCAGGTGACGCCGGTCCACGAACTGTGGCTGTTGCCGGGCCCGGACGGCGCGGAGTTCACCACCCGGCTCGGTGACTTCCGGCCGGTCGACCAGTGGGTCGTGCCCGACAAGCTCGCCGACGACGTGGAACAGCTGCTGATGGTGCGTCACGAGCTGACCGTGCATCCGGTGTGCACCTGGCGTCCGTCAACGGGCCTGGGCATGCTCACGCTCGGTTCGGGTGACCGGACGCTGGCCGATCCCGCCTACCACCGTCTGATCGGACGCTGGCTGCGTCACGCCCTCGGCRTGCGGGACGCGCCGCCGGTACGGGTGGGGCTGCTCGGGACGGCCGAGTCCGCCGCCTTCCACCACATGGCCGTCGACGTCACCGAAGGCCTGGAGATGGCCGCGATCTGTGATGGCGCGTCGCGCCCGCCGGGACGCGGCGGGGACCGCGCCGTCCGCCGGATCGCCAATCCGGCGGACCTGGTGAACGACTCCGAGATCGATCTGATGATCATCGCCACTCCGACGCACACCCACACGGAGTGGGCGGTGCGGGCGCTCGAGGCCGGCAAGCACGTCGTGGTCGAGCACCCGTTCTGCCTGACCACTCGGGAAGTCGACGAGCTGACGGGCCTGGCCGCCGAGCGCGGGCTCATCCTGGCGGTCCATCCCGACCAGCGAGACGATCTTGGTTACCGTGCGTTGCAGAGCTCGGTCCGAGCGGGTGCGATCGGTGACGTGCTGTGGCTGGAGACGTTCCAGGGCGCCTACACGCGCCCGCCCGGGACCTGGCACGACGATGCCCGGGTCAGCGGCGGGGCCGTCTACGACCGGGGCTTCGCCCCCCTGGACTGGATCCTCGACCTGCTCGCCGGGCCCGTCGAATGGGTGTCGGCGACCGCGCACAAGCGGGTGTGGCACCACGTGAGCAACGCCGACCACACCCGTATCCTGCTGCACTTCGCCAGCGGTACCGAGGCCCAGATCACGATCTCCGATCTCGCCACCGCGGCACTGCCCAGGTTCCACGTGATCGGAACGGCCGGCTCGATCGTCAGCGAGGTCCCCACCGAGCCGGTCATCCCCGGCCCGCGGTCCGGGCGACACGCCGAGCGGATGTTCGCCACCCCCGCCGTCCACCTGAACCTGGTCGCCGCCGACGGCAGCCGGACCAGGCTGCCGCTGCCGCCGGCACCGGTCACCTCGGTTTTCCACAACCAGCTCGCCGACCTGCTCGTCTCCGGCTGGCCCATGCAGTACACCGCGGAGGTGGCCCGGCGGGTGGTCGCCGTGATGGAGGCGGCCAGTCAGTCGGTGGCCGCTGATGGGGGGCCTGTCGCGCCGGTATGACCATCACCCCGCACGACCCTCACCCCGGTATGACCAATAGCCGTTTCTCGGTGTTTACTTTGACCGTGGAGTGGCTGACCCTRCCCGACGTCGCTGACCGGCTCGGGGTACCCATCACGCGCGTGCGTCAGATGGTGCGGGATCGCAAACTGCTCGCCGTGCGCTCAGATGGYGTACTGCGGGTTCCGGCCGAGTTCATCCAGGACGACACGGTGCTCAAGGGCCTGTCGGGCCTGCTGACCGTGCTCTCCGATGCCGGCTTCTCCGACGAGGAGTCGTTGGACTGGCTCTTCCGGGAGGACCCGACCCTGCCCGGCACCCCTGTGCGTGCCCTGGCGGAGAACCGCGGCCGGGAGGTCAAACGCCGGGCCCAGGCCCTCGCCTTCTAGCGCCTTCCAGCCGCCCGCGCCCACCGGCGGCCTCGTCCGCCGGCGGCTGCCGTCCCCGCCGTTCTCCAGGGCTCCGTTTTCGGACATACGCCGCGTTCGTCCCGCCCGCGCCGCCGTAGGGTCGAGGGCATGACACAGGACGTCGATGCCCCCCGGTCGTCATATACGTCGTCGTACACGCGGTCAGCGGAGGCGGAAGCCCGCCTGGTCCGGCTGGCCGACGCCAGGCTGTACCTGTGTCTCGGGCTGCGGCCGGAACTGGCCGCCTTCCTCGACGAGGTGGTCGCCGCCGGGGTGGACGTCGTCCAGCTGCGCGAGAAGGGCCTGGAGTGGCAGCCCGAGGCCGACGGGCTCGCCGTGGTGCGCCAGGTCGCGCGCCGGCGGGGGGCGCTGGTCGCAGCCAACGACCGCGCCGATCTCGCCGCCTTCACCGGCGTCGACGTGCTGCACGTCGGCCAGCACGACATCCCGCCCCGGCTGGCCCGCCAGCTGCTCGGCCCGGACGTGCTGATCGGCCTGTCCACCCATGATCCCGACCAGCTCGCCGCGGCGATCGAGGATCCCGACGTGGACTACTTCTGCGTCGGCCCGGTGTGGGCGACGCCCACGAAGCAGGGGCGTCCGCCGGTCGGGCTGGAGCTGCCGCGCCTGGCCGCCCGGCTCGCACCCCCGTTCACCCCCGGTGCCAAGCCCTGGTTCGTCACCGGCGGGGTGGACGCCACCACGCTGGACGACGTGCTCGACACCGGCGCCCGGCGGGTCGTGGTCGTCCGGGGCATCACGCAGGCCGCCGAGCCGGGGCCGGCCGTCACGGCCCTGGCCACCCGGCTGCGCGCGGCCCTGAGCCACCACCCGGACGGCGCGGGCGGGTGCGCCGAGGCCTGACACCATGGCCGGCCCGCGCCGTCCGTCTCCCGCCGTCCGTCTCCCGCGGACTGTGTCCCGCCGGCTGCGTTCTGCTGTCCGCGTCCGCCGACCGTAGCTGCCCGGATGTCCGGTCGCGTAGCATGTTCGTGCGTCAGCGGTGACGGCCAGTTGCAGCGGTCGGCGGCGGTCAGTGGCAGTGCCAGTGGCGGYCAGTGGCAAGGTGCGCGAAGTAACCGTGTATTCGGTTCCGGTGCACGCGACAAACCGTAGATACGCTGGTTATGGTGCATGCATGGCGACTTTGCGGATCTCAGACGCGGCCGGTCTGTTGGGCGTCAGCGACGACACCGTCCGACGGTGGGCCGACGCCGGACGGCTGCCACTGGTACGGGACAGCAGCGGCCGGCAGGCCGTCGAAGGTGCCGCGCTGGCCCAGTTCAGCAAGGAGCTCGCGGCCTCGAGCGACCGACCGCCGGCCGCGGACGCCGCGGTGGTGGGGGAGTCGGCCCGTAACCGCTTTCCCGGCATCGTGACCCGGGTGGTACGCGACGGCGTGATGGCCCAGGTCGAGATCCAGGCCGGTCCGCACCGGGTGGTGTCCCTGATGAGCCGCGAGTCCGCCGACGAGCTCGGCCTCGAGCCGGGCGTGGTGGCCGTGGCCTCGGTGAAGTCGACGAACGTGGTGATGGAGCTGCCGGCGCAGCGTCGCTGACGCCACATGACAACCGGTGGCCGGCCGGTTCCCTCCGGCCCGTCCGGTCCTTCCGGGGTTTTCCGGTCCTCCGTTCCTTTCGAGGCTCCGGTCCTCCGGGGCTTTCCGGGGCTTCCAGCGTTTCCGGAACCCTGCCGGACGTGTCAGGTTGCGGGGGGCGGATGTGCGGGGACGGATGAAAGCGCGATCGAAGAACTCGGCCGGGGCACCCGCCGCCGTCAGACAGCCCGATACAGGCGCGCCCGGCTTATCTGTGTCCAGCTCATCTGTGCCCAGCGCGCGTGTGCCCGGCGCAGCTGAGCTCGATACCGGTGGGGCGCCGCACGCCGGGGCCGGGTACCCCGCCGCGGCGTGAGCCGGATCTTCACGGCCGGTCGCCTCCGCCGGCCCTGCTCTCGCGTCCCCGCTCCGTCCGCCGGCCCGGCGCCCGGCCCGGCCCGGCCCGGCGGCCGGCCCCGTGGGCGGGCCCGCAGACGGATCGGTGGGCGGGTACCGGTTCCGCTGGCCGCCGCCGGCGGCATCGCGCTTGCCTTCCTCCTGCTCCCACTGGCCGGGCTGCTTGTGCGGGTGCCCTGGCGCGACCTGCCGGAGCTGCTGGYCGAGCCCGAGGTGCGCGAGGCGCTGCGGCTGTCCCTGCTGACCGCGAGCATCGCGACCGTGCTGTCGTTGGCGGTGGGTGTGCCGCTGGCCTGGTTGCTGGCCAGGGCGGACTTCCCCGGCCGTGGGCTGCTGCGCGCGGTGATCACCGTGCCGCTCGTGCTGCCGCCCGTGGTCGGTGGGGTGGCGCTGCTGCTGGCCTTCGGACGTCGGGGCATCGTCGGCCGTTACCTCGACGCCTGGTTCGGGATCACCCTCCCGTTCACCACCGCCGGGGTGGTCGTGGCGGAGGCGTTCGTGGCGATGCCGTTCCTGATCGTCGCGGTTGAAGGGGCGTTACGATCAGCGGACCGACGCTTCGAGGACGCCTCCGCCACCCTTGGCGCGAGCCGGTGGGTGACGTTCCGCCGGGTCACCCTCCCGATGATCGCTCCGTCGCTCGGCGCGGGCGCGGTGCTGTGCTGGGCACGTGCCCTCGGCGAGTTCGGAGCGACGATCACCTTCGCGGGTAACTTTCCGGGTACCACCCAGACGATGCCGCTGGCGGTCTACCTCGCCCTGGAGACCGACCCGGATGCCGCGACCGCACTGTCCCTGGTCCTGCTCGTCGTGGCCGTGGTCGTCCTGGCCCTGCTCCGGGACCGCTGGCTGCGTCCGGGGACGACCCTGTGAGCCCGGTGAGCGGGCTCGGCGAGCGGGACGGGCCGGCGGGACGGGTCGGCCCGCCTGACGGCGGTGGATCCGACGACGGCGCGTTGCTGGCACGCCTGCGAGTGCGGCGGGCCAGCGGCTTCACCCTGGACGTGACGCTGACCGCGGCGAGCGGGACGACCGTCGCCGTTCTCGGGCCCAACGGCGCGGGCAAGACCACCCTGCTGCGGGCGCTGGCCGGGCTGCAGCCGGTCGACACAGGCCGGATCAGCCTGGACGGCCTCGTCCTGGACGACCCGACGGAGGGGATCTTCGTCCCGGCGCAGCGCCGCACGGTCGGGATGGTTTTTCAGGACTACCTGCTGTTCCCGCATCTGTCCGCGCGGGACAACGTCGCCTTCGGGCTGCGCTGCCGGGGAGTCCCGCGGGCCGCCGCCCGGGCCGCCGCGCTGCGCTGGCTGGAGACGTTCGGGCTGGCCGAGTTCGCCGCCCGCCGGCCCGGGGCGCTCTCCGGCGGGCAGGCCCAACGGGTCGCGCTCGCCAGGGCGCTCGCCGCGGGCCCGAAGCTGCTGCTGCTGGACGAGCCGCTGGCGGCGCTGGACGCGGCCACCCGGCTGGCTGTCCGAGGGGACCTGCGCCGTCATCTCAGCGGGTTCGGTGGCCCGTCCGTGCTGGTGACCCACGACCCGATCGAGGCCATGGTGCTGGCCGACCATGTCGTCATCATCGAGGCCGGACGGGTGGTGCAGCAGGGCCCGCCGGCCGAGGTGGCCCGCCGGCCCCGCACCGACTATGTCGCCCGGCTCGTCGGGCTGAACCTGTACCGGGGGGAGGCCGAGGCGGGTGTCGTACGGCTGCCCGGCGGCGGCACGCTCACCGTCGCGGACAGCGCGATCACCGGCCCGGTGCTGGCCGCGCTGCGGCCGTCCGCGGTGATGCTCGGCGTCGTCGAGCCGCACGGCAGCGCCCGCAACACGCTGGCCGGCCGGGTCACCGGGCTGGAACTGCTGGGGGACCGGGCCAGGGTCGCGGTGGACACGAACCCCGCCCTGCTTGCCGACGTCACCCCCGCGGCCCTGGCCGAACTGCGGCTGGAGCCGGGATCGCGCGTCTGGGCGTCGTTCAAGGCGACGGACATCGAGACCTACCCCGACGAGGCCCTCTGACGAGGCCCGCGGCCCTTGAGCGGCCGTGTAACGACACGAAGTGACCAGGCCCGGAACGACACGAGGCCTGGCGACGACTACGAGACCGGGGCCGGTTGGCCGATACGGGACGAGCCCCGCACCATGCCGGTTGCGGGGCTCGCCTCACGCATGTTTCCTACTGCTGTCCGCGATCACGCTGAGCCGCGTGGCCGCCGATGATCAAAGCGGCCGGACGTTCTCCGCCTGCGGACCCTTCTGGCCCTGGGTCGTGTCGAACTCGACCCGCTGGTTCTCTTCCAGGGTTTTGTAGCCGTTCGTCGCGATCGCGGAGAAATGCACGAAAACGTCCGGACTGCCACCGTCCGGGCTGATGAACCCAAAACCCTTCTCTGCGTTGAACCACTTCACAGTGCCCTGAGTCATTCTATGATCCTTATCGCCACGCAAGTCGACACACGCGAGCGCGCACGCCGCATCTACACCTTACTCATGCCGGACGCACAGGCCGACAGGCGCCCACCGCCACCCGCCCACATCGGGTGACGCGGACCTGGCCGGTGAGGCGGCAGACAGCGGTTTTCAGCGGTTGCCCGGCCGATCGCGGATACGCCGATCACCGCTGCTCAGGGCAGCCGGGAGGAGAAGGCCACCGACCCGGCCGCGGCCGTCAGCCCCAGCAGCAGGGACAGGCCGACGAACCAGGTGGTGACCTCGTGGAACTCGTTGCGGTAGCCGATGGAACTGCCGAGGTTCTCGTACACCGAGCGCAGCTCGTCCCCGGAGGTGGCCCGGTGGTAGGAGCCGTCGGTCGCCCGCGCGATCTCGCGCAGCGCGTCCTCGTTGACCGGGACGGGAATCTCCTGGCCACCCACGTCGAGGCTGCCGTCCGCGGTGCCGTAGGCGATCGTGTCGACCGGCACCCCGGCGTCCCTGGCGGCCTGGGCTGCCTGGGCGTTCGGGCGTCCCCGCTGGGTCTCCCCGTCGGAGAGCAGCACGATGGCGGCCGGCGGCGGTGTCCCGCCGTCCGCGGCGAGCTGTTCCCCGGCGGTGGCGATGGCCTGCAGGCCGGCGAAGATGCCCTCGCCGATCGCGGTGGACGGGCCGAGCTGCAGCCCGTGGATGCCGGACCGCACGGACTGCCGGTCGGTGGTCGGCGGGACGAGGAGCGCCGCCGACCCGGAGAACGACACCAGCCCCAGGTTGATCCGCGGTGGGAGCTGGTCGATGAACGCGTCGGCGCCGTCCTTGGCCGCCGCGAGACGGTTGGGCGCGACGTCGGTGGCCGCCATCGAGTTCGACACGTCGATCGCCAGAATGATCGTCGCGCGTTCGCGGGGGACCCGCCGGGCCTGGGCCGGCCGGGCCAGGGAGAACACCATGGCGGCCAGCGTGAGCAGCAGCAGGGCCGCGGGCAGGTGCCGGCGCCACCACTGCGGCCGCCGTGGCAGCACCGACGCCAGTAACCCGACCGAGGTGAAGCGCGCCGCGTAGGCCTTCCGGCGCAGCGACATCACGATGTAGGCGGCGGCGATGGCGCCGACCGCCAGCAGCAGCCACAGCCAGTGGCCGGCGAGAAAGGTCATCGGCCGGCTCCGGTGGGACGGGCCGCGACCGGTGGGCGCCTGGCCGCGCCACGGCCGCGGCGGGTGGCCAGGACGAACCGGACGATGTCGGTGAGCCAGTCGGAGTCGGTCCGCAGGACGAGATGGCCGGCGCCCGCCCGGCGCAGTGCCGCGTCCACCTCCCGGCGGTGTGCCGCGGCGGCCCGGGCGTAGGAGTCGCGCAGCCGGCGGGAGGAGGTGGGCACCGTCAGGGTCGCGCCGGTCTCCGGGTCGACCACGTCGAGCAGCCCGACGTTGGGGAGCTCGAGCTCGCGCGGGTCGACGATCTCGATGGCGAGTACCTGGTGCCGGCCGGCGAGCGCGCGCAGCGACCGTTCCCAGGACAGGTCGACCGAGAGGAAATCCGAGATCACGACGACCATCCCGCGGCGCCGGGGCGGGTTGCGCAGCCCGTTCAGGGCGGCGGCGAGATCGGTCGTGGACGTCCCGGTGCCCGGGACCGTCCCGGCTCCCGCGCCTGTCTCCGGACCGGCGCCCGTCCCCGGGGCCGGGGTGGCGGGGGAGCGGCGGGCCGGCCGGTCCAGCGCGGTTCGTGGCGCCGCCAGCAGTGCGCGCAGCAGCGCCCGCAGGCCATCCCGGCCGGTGCGGGCGGGGACGAGCCGCGGCGGGTGGCCGGTTGTCAGCACCACCGCGCCCAGCCGGTTGCCGCTGCGTGCCGTCAGGTAGCCCACGGCGGCCACGGCGGCGATCGCGAGGTCGCGTTTCTCCAGCTTCGCGGTGCCGAACTCAAGGCTCGCCGTCAGGTCGACGAGCGCCCAGGTCTCCAGCTCACGGTCGGCGACGAGGTCGTACACGTGCGGGACGGTGGTGCGGGCCGTGACCGCCCAGTCCATCCGCCGCACGTCGTCCCCGACGTGGTAGGCGCGGCTTTCGGCCTTCTCCGTCCCCGACCCGGGCACCAGGCCCAGGTGGTCGCCGAGCAGCAGGCCGTCCAGCCGGCGGGTGACGGTCAGCTCGAGACGCCGCAGGGTCCGTTCGATCGCCGGATCCGCCGCGGCCGCCCCGGGCACGCCCGGCGTGGGCTGTACGGGCTGTACGGGCTGTGCGGCGGGGCTGTCGGGCCGCCCGCCCGCACGGCCGCCCGCCCCGCCGGCCGTGCCCGCGCCTGGTCCGCCGGGTGTCACCGTTCTGCCCGTTCCACCGGTTGTCGCCGGCGTGCCCGCTCCGCCGCCGCGGCGTGGCCCGGCGGTGGGTCGTTCCGTTGGCTGGTTCACGCTCACGCCGACGTTTCCTGGCCGAGGTACTCGGGGAATCCGCGCGGGTTGGTGGTCCAGTGCCCGGGATAGTCCTGCTGGCGGGGCGTGACCCGTGGGGGCCGGGTGCCGTGCAGGATCCGTTCGGCGATGGTCCGAGCGGACAGCCCCTCCGCCAGCGCCTCGTAGGACAGCACCAGCCGGTGCGGCAGCACGTCCGGCGCGACCGCGGCGACGTCGTCCGGCACGACGTAGTCCCGGCCGCGCAGCATCGCCAGCGCCCGGGCCGCCGCGACCAGGCCGAGCGACGCACGCGGTGACGCGCCGTAGGCGAGATGGCCGGCGAGCTCGGGCATTCCGAACTCCGCCGGCGCCCGGGTCGCCAGCACCATGCGGACCGCGTAGTCGGCGATCGCGTGGTGCACGAACACGTCGGTGGCACGCTCCTGCAGCTTGATCAGCGTGGGTGGGTCCAGGACGCGCTCGGCCCGGGGCGGCTGGGTGCCCATCCGCCGGACGATCTCCAGCTCCTCGTGGCCGCTGGGATACGGCACGTCCACCTTCATCAGGAACCGGTCACGCTGCGCCTCCGGGAGCGGGTACACCCCCTCGGACTCGATCGGGTTCTGCGTCGCCAGCACCAGGAACGGCGCCGGCAGCTGGTGGGTGACACCGCCGAGGGAGACCTGCCGCTCGGCCATCACCTCCAGCAGCGCCGACTGCACCTTGGCAGGCGCCCGGTTGATCTCGTCGGCGAGGACGAAGTTCGCGAAGATGGGCCCCAGCTCCACATCGAAGGTCTCCCGGGTCTGCCGGTAGACCCGGGTGCCGATGATGTCGGAGACGACCAGGTCGCTGGTGAACTGGATGCGGGTGAACGTCCCGCCGACCACCGTGGCGAGGGTCTGGACGGCGAGGGTCTTGGCCACCCCCGGCACCCCCTCCAGCAGGCAGTGCCCACGGGCGAGCAGCGCCACCAGCATCCGCTCGACCATGTGGTCCTGGCCGACGATCACCTTCTTGACCTCGAAGAGGGCGCGTTCGAGATGGTCGGCGTCGGTGGCCGTGTCCGGACTGGCGAGAGACGCTTCGCCGCCCGCCGCGGACTTCCCCTCCTGGTCGTACTCGGGTGCGCGTGCCACGGATCCGTCCGGGGCGCGCGCACCCGAGCGTGTGAGCCGTTCGTCCATGAGCTGTAGTCTCGCAGCCAGCGGCCGGAATCGAGACCTCAAGCCGAACTCGTCAGCCTGTTTGAACAATGAATTAAGGCGAATTAAGACGAATCAGGGTGGATCCGGGGCTTCCGCCCTGCGCCGGCCGTCGGCTCGTCCGGTGCCCGTCCGCGGGCTCGGGACCAGCCGGAACCAGGGGATCCGATTCGGATGGTCATGCTGACCGCCCGGATGCCGGGCTCGACCGGTACCGTTCCCTGCGTGCCGACCCGCTCCATCGACGGAACCCGCTCTGTTGGCGAGGCCTGCTCTGTTGGCAGGACCCGTCCCCTCGATGGAACCTGTCCCCTCGGCGGGAGCCGTCCTCTCGGCGCGGCCGGTGGCGGGGAGGGCTGATGACGGACGTCCTCGTCGCGGTGGCCGCCGCCGTCCTGCTGGGCGCGGCCGGCTACGGGCTCGTGCTGCCGCGACGGCCGCCGCGGCAGATCAGCCAGACGGTGGACGGGGTGGGCGCCGTCGAGATCCGACTGGCCGCCGGGCGGGTCGAGATCGCCGAGGCCGACCGGGCGGACGCCCGGGTGGCGATGACCGTCCGCCGGCGCGCCGGCCGGTCACGCCCGGCTCTGGAACAGGTCGGAGAACTGCTGCGCGTCGACGGGCGCACCAGCGAGGCCCGGGTCCGACTGACGCTGCCGCGGGCGACCCGGGTCCGGGCCGAGGTCCGCCGCGGGGAGGTGACCCTGTGGGGCTCGGACGGCGACCTCGTGCTCATCACCGACACGGGCACCATCGCCGGGCGGGAGCTGGGCGGGGCCGGTGTCGCCGCGCGCAGCCGCACCGGTGACGTCGTCCTGCACTTCGCCCGTCCCCCCGGGAAGGTGGCGGCGTACAGCGACAGCGGGGCGGTCACGGCCGTCCTGCCGGGTGGCCCGTACGCGGTCGACGTCGAGTCCGCGGATCCTGACGCGGACGCGGTCACCCTGAGTGTTCCAGTCGATCCGCGGGCGGAGCGGACGGTGTCGGTCCGCAGCCGCTCCGGCAGGGTGCGGGTGTGCGCCCCGACGCCCCAGGGCCCGGTGCGGCTGTAGCCCGTGCCGCGGCCGGGTGACCTACGGGACGCGGCCTACAGGGGCGGCGTGCCGTGGCTGGCCGCCTCGTCCGGGTGGCTCGTCCGGTTGCCTCGTCCGGTCGGTTCGTCCGGTCTGCTCGTCCGGTCGGTTCGTCCGGTCTGCTCGGCCGGTCGGTTCGTCCGGGTGGCTCGTCCGGATGCCTGTCGCGGACAGGACGCGTCCGGTTGTGCCGGGTCCGGCGCGTGACAGGGCTTACCCTCAAGGGCATGACAGCGGTCAGGAGTGTCGTGGCGACCCGGGGGTTGGCGGCGACCCGGGGGTTGACCGTGCGGGACTGCCTCGACTCGGGCCGGCCGTCGTTCTCGTTCGAGTTCTTCCCGCCCAGGACCCCTGAGGGGGAACGCCACCTGTGGACGGCGATCAGGGAGCTGGAGCCGCTGCGACCGTCCTTCGTGTCGGTCACCTACGGCGCGGGCGGGTCGACCCGGGCCGGCACGGTGCGGATCACCGAACGCATCGCGACGGAGACGACCCTCACACCGATCGGTCACCTCACCGCCGTCAACCACTCCGTCGCCGAGCTGCGGCAGGTGATCGGCAGCTATGCCGGAGCCGGGGTCCGTAACGTCCTGGCGCTACGCGGCGATCCGCCCGGCGACCCGCAGGGGGAGTGGGTCGCCCATCCCCAGGGGCTGCACCATGCCGAGGAGCTGGTACGCCTCGTCCAGTCACTCGGTGACTTCTGCGTCGGGGTCGCGGCCTTTCCGGATCGCCACCCCCGCTCGTCCGACTTCGACACTGACGCGCGCTACCTGGTACGCAAGCTCACCGCCGGCGMGGACTATGCCATCACCCAGTTCTTCTTCGAGGCGGACGCCTATTTCCGGCTGGTCGACCGGGTCCGCCGGCTCGGCTGCGAGGCGCCGATCATCCCCGGTGTGATGCCGGTGACCAACGTCGCGCAGATCGAGCGGATGGCGAAGCTGTCCGGGGCCGCGTTCCCCCCGGGCCTGGCCAGGCGGCTGCACGCGGTGGCCGACGATCCGGCGGCGGTACGGGCGGTCGGGGTGGAGGTCGCCGCCGACCTGTGCGAGAAGCTGCTCGCCGGTGGCGCACCCGGTATCCACTTCATCACGTTGAACCGTTCCACCGCGACGCGGGAGGTGTTCCACTCGCTACGGCGATGACTTCGCCACGGCGATGACTCGTCGGGCCCGGGCCCGGACCGCGCCAGGCTGTTCCACCTGTTCCTGCCGGCACCGCTGGCCTCGGCGTTCACGCTCGCCTGGCCGTGCGGATGATGCGGGCGCCGCCGGCCGGGGAGCCGCGTCGGACGCCGTGGCCCGTCAGCCGCTTACGGATCTCCCATCCCCATCCGCACCCCACCCCCACCTGTCGTCCCCGTCCCCGTCTCGCCTGATCCCATCCGCTTGCCTGGCATCCCCACCTGTCGGCTGTCCGGACGCGTCGGGCGTACCGGCCTGCCAGCCATGGTGATCCCTGGGCCACCGGCCGCGGGGATCGCGCTTCCCCCACGGGGTTCTTCCAGCCGTCCCATCGTTGCTGTGATCTTCAGTCGTTGTCCTCGTAGGCGTCGAAGACGCACAACAGCCATTCGTCCCGGAAGGGCTGCTCGCGCACGAGCGCGAAGCCGRCCAGGTTCGCCGCGTCCACCACGGCCGCCACCAGATTGAGGTCCAGCGTGCCGAACAYGGGGGTGATACGTACCGCGACCACCACCTGGTCGCGTTCAGTGTTGAAGACCGCTGTCGGGTCGAGGTCGTCGAGTGTCTCCACGACCAGTGGTGCATGCTTGGTCACCGGTGTCTCCTGCGGCCGCCCCCTGGCGGCCCTCGAAGGGCTGACGGTTGTCGGTAGTCTCGGTCGTCATCAGACGACGGAACGATACGCAGCAGGCATGATGCTCCGATGACCGCCCCGGTGCCGACCGGGCAAGCTGTCGCAAGACGTGGTCGGACCTACATGGCAGTCATATTCCCACGAAACGCCCGTACGGGGCCCCCGGCGCCGGCGAAGATGACGATGATCATCGCCGAGGCGATGCCCCGCCACTGCCCCGCGTCCTGCGCCGGTATTCACGTCACAGCGTCCGTGCACCGTTCACTCACTGCCTCCTGCCTCCGCTGCCTGGCCGACCCGGCGTCTCACCGCCCCGTGGGCCTGTTGCGGCGGTCCGCTGTCCCCGCCCGGCTGGCGACAGTCGTCACCGATCGTCACTGATCGCGATTCATCGATCCCGTCATCGGCGCCACCGCGCCCGACGCGACCGCAAGCCGTAGGTGAAAACCGTTGGTGTCACGCAGGTTGTCACCTACGGCCTGCGCGCCCGTAGGTGGATTCCGTCGTGATGACAGCGCTTTCCACCTACGACTGGCCGGATGCCGATCGAAGCACGAGACGGAAATTGTCCGTACAGGAATAATTGCTACCTGCGGGCATGGTTGGTGGAGGCTGGGTGGCGGGCGCCGGCATGGTTGCGGGCATGGCAGGGTGAGGTGTGGCAGGGTGCATGACGGGACGAACGTCATCGGGGAGTTTCAGATGGCGCGGGCCTGCCGGTGGTCGCCGCCGGAGTCGTGGGCGGGCCGTTGCTCGGCCGAAGGGGACGGAGGCTGCTCCCGGGCCGGGTCGGTCGGCGTGAGGCGCTTACCCAGCACCGCGTATTCGATCCAGCTTCCCGGAAACTGAAAATTCGACAGTAACGGAACAAAACCCTCGCTGGCATACAACCGTCGGGCCCTGCTGTCGGGCAGCTCCAGGGCGGACAGCGCGGCTGTCTGTTCCGGTGCCTCCCGCAGCAGTTCCCGCAGCAGACTGCGTCCCACCCCCCTGCCCTGGAACTCCGGCAGGACGTGGAACTCGACGATCTCCAGACAGTCGCCGAGCCAGGTCACGGCGTCCTCGGGTCCCAGCGCGTCACTGACGACGTCGTGCCACCACTGCCCCTTCAGCCCCGGYAGGGCGTAGGTGAAGCCGACCAGGCGCTCATCGGGGAGAAGAGCCGCGACCGCTCGCAGATCCCGGCGGTCGGCGTGCCGGCGGGCGTGCATGGTCCGTTCGATCGCCGCCCGCGCCGGGTCGGGCTCGTGGAAGTCCAGAAAGGCGGCCTTGTAGACGGCGATGACATCGGTCAGCCGGGCACGCATCCGCGCGGGTGTCCAGCGGACCAGCCTGATGTTCTCCACCAAGCCTGCCTCCTCGCGCTTCCGTTCCTGCCTCGGGCAGGCTGCCTGCCCGGGTGGCCTGTCTACCCGCGTCGATTACCGGCCACGCCTGGGCCGGGTCAGTCCCCTGTACCATCTAAGGTCACTGACGATAACGGGTGCTCGGGGCGTTGCGCCCGACTCGGTCCGGACGAAGACCTGTAGGCGAACCTTGTGCGGTGCGGCCGCACCGTGCCGAATGCCGCATGTTCCTGGTGGCTCGGGGTGTTTTCGGCGTCTGAGCCCCACGTGGCCTGAGCTCCGCCCCGGTCCTCGCCGTTGCGAGCACGCATCCGGGCCGGGCGGGACCGCCGCGGCACAACTTGCCGCTTGCCGGATGGGTGGCCGCTTGGGTGATCCCTGGCTGGGCGGGCGGCGTGCGCCGACCCGGAGCCGGTGACCGCATCGACGAACGGCTGTCGATGCCGCCGGCTGCCCGGTCAACCGGCTTTGTCCGGTCGCGGGCCGCCCAGGCACCTGACGACAACGCCCACGCGGAGTTCTGGGCGCCGCCCCCGGAGTTGGCGCCCGGCCGCCAACTCCCGGGGGCTTGCTTCGGCCGTGGCTTTCGACGACGTCAGCGGCTCGGCCCGCCGGCGGGCCGAGCCGGCGGCCACACGGTAATGGCCACACGGTGGCGGCCACGATGCCACGCAGCCGTACCCCTCGACAACGTTGACGGTTCAGGACGGGTGAGGTTTACTACTCCAGTAAGTCGAACATATGTTCGACTTACTGGAGTAGACCGTCATGCGAAAGATGGCCATGCGAAAGATCGTCATGCGGTTGAGCCATGTAGTGATGTCGTCGTATCGGAGGGAGCGGTCATGAGTCGGCAGGCCGTAGATCGACAGCCTCGAATCCCGGTCCCCCTCGCGGGGCTGCCTCGTCGTTCCCGCGACGAGTTGCTCATGGCCGCGCATCACGGACTCGACGAAGCGAGCTTCGCCCGAACTCCCGGGCAGCGGTACGCCCTGGCGCACCTGGCGGCGCTGCGGGCCGCCGCCGCTGTTCTCGTGGAACGGGCCCGCCCCCGGCACGGTCACCGCGGCCGGCCCGTCAGCGTCTGGCAGTTGCTGGCACGAGTGGCGCCCGAACTGGCGGAGTGGGCACAGTTCTTCGCGGCCGGTGCGGCCAAGAGGACGGCCGCCGAGGCGGGCCTGTCCGTGGTCGGTGTCCGGGATGCCGACGACCTGCTCCGGCAGGCGGAGACGTTCCTCGCGGTGGCGGAAACAACGCTGGGCCTACCGTCCCAGCCGGCGCTGACGGCCACGGTCGTCAGTTGCGTCCCGCCTGTCGGCGTGACCTGCTCACCGGAGAAGGCCGGGGTGTGAACGGGGTGGAAAGGCCAGGATGCGGAGCTGTGCGCACGCCGGGTGTGGTCATGACGCGGGTTCACCCTTGTGGCCCCTGAACGGGCTGATCCTGACCGCTGGAAGAGCTACCTCTCGTTGTCGGGAGATGCTGGTCCTGTTTGCCGGGGGATCCCGGATGTCGTCCTGTGCGCGAACAGAGGCTTCTGCCCGTCGGTTGTTGCGAGATCCATGTAGATCGTTTTGCGTATCGTAGATCAGGCGTTCACTATCGGTGGCCATTGGTGAGCGTCTTGATTACGACGGTAGGTCATTCGGATGAATTCAGTCATTGCTGGGGATACCACGCGATCGATGCCCGAAGGGTTGACCAGAGGGCCGAAGGCAGAAAAAGCGTGGGTTTTCCGTTCCGTCGGAGGTCATGGTCTCCGGGCTGTCGACGGGGTGGTGTCATCGGACGTGCCTGTGGGGATCCGCGAAGTCACGCGGCGAGACCGACGGCGGCCGCCGGGCTGGCTGCTGCAACTGGTCGGCCTGTCCCTGGGGGGTCTCGTGGCCGGCATCGCCATCGGTTTCCGGCTGCCGGCGTGAGACCGGCTACCGGCGTGCGAGATGCGCGAGAGAGCGCAAAAGATGCACGTAGAGAGACGCGCCAGTGCGTGATGCGTGAAGGACGATGAACCCGAGGCGGTCGTGGCCACCCTGGCGCTGGTTACCCCAACCTGGTCACCTGACGCTGGCCGCCCGGCGCCGTCAACCTCAGCGCTGATCACCCTGGCACTGATCGCCCTGGCGTCGCTCATCTCGTTGCGAGGTTCGCGAGAACTCTCCAGCGGGCATGGCCCGGGGAGGTCCAGGTCCCCGGGTCGTTGAGGGGCTCAAGGCCTCCGGGGCGCCGAGGAGGTACGGCATGGCCGTCAGAAGTCGTCCGGTGACATGGGGAGATCTGCGCCAGGCCGTGGTCTGGCGGGGGCTGTTGGACGCACTGGTCACCGTGACTGCGCGAGCGGGCAGCACACTCGACGTGGTGGACGCGGGTGGCGGCAGTGGTGGGTTCGCGGTGCCGCTTGCCGAGCGCGGGCACCGGGTGACCGTGGTGGATCCCAGCCCGGACGCGCTCGCCTCGCTCGACCACCGGGCGGCGGAGCACGGGGTCAGACATCTCGTGACGGCGCGTCAGGGAGATCTTTCCGTCCTGCCGGAGATCGTCGGAGTAGGCCGTTCGGACGTGCTGTTGTGTCACACCGTGCTGGAGGTGGTGGACGAACCCGTCGCTGCGCTGACCGCGGCAGTGGCAGCCCTGCGTCCAGGTGGGCTGCTCAGCGTTGTCGCCGCCAACCGGGCGGCGGTCGTCCTCGCCCGTGTGCTCGCCGGCAGGCTCGCCGAGGCACAGCATGCGCTGGCCGATCCCGGTGGACGTTGTGGCGGCTTTGACCGGGCGCGCCGTTTCGACGGCGGCACGCTGGTACGCATGGTGAGCGACGCCGGAGCCGATGTGATCGCGGTCCACGGGGTGCGGGTGTTCGCCGATCTGGTGCCCGCGGCCGCCGTGGACGCGGATCCGTCCGCGGCGGAGCGGCTGCTCCAGTTGGAGATCGCCGCATCCTCCCGGGCACCCTTTCGGGATCTTGCGGCTCACCTGCATGTCCTGGCCCACCGCCGCGACAGCCGATGACGTGACCCGACGACACGATCAGGCGGCATGACCAGATGGCATGACTATGCGTGGCGGACACCCGACCATGTTCCTGCGGGGTTCCTGCGGGCCCACCGCGATGGCTGATGGCGTGATGGGCCGGCGAGAGGCCGATGCGAGACCGGCACCGATGCGAGACCGGCAGGAGGCCGATGCCAGGGCGGGAGCGATCGTGATCAGGCAGGCGCGCGGTGCGAGAGACACGGTGCGAGGGGGAGGGGCTGCCGGGCACATCCGACATCCCCTCGGAGGCGACTTTCCCACGAAGGCACGGCAGATTCCCACGAAGGTATGGCAGATCCCCACGAAGGTATGGCAGAAAGGCATGGCAGGACGGTGAGGGCTTCCGGYGTGACAGGACGGTGAGTGCTTCCCCGCGGAGGCAGGGTCTATCACGCAGGGTGAGATCGGACCGGCTCCACCTGGACTCAGGGTGATTTCTTCCTCACGGAGACAGGGCTGATCACGCCGCGTGGCATGAGCCTTCGCGCCTGCGGGGAGGAGTCAGGGCAGCAGGAAGCGATCGGTCTGTCTCGGCATGGTTGGTTGCCTACCGCGCATGCCCGGTCGTGCCTATTCTTGGGTGTCAGGTTCCGTCTGCCGGACCTGCCGGCCGTGGGAGGAGCGTCGATGCCGCTCTCGGAAAATGAGCAGCGCCTGCTTGATCAGATCGAGCGCGCCCTCGTCGAGGACGATCCCAAGTTCGCGAGCACGGTCCGCTCGACGAACCCTCGCACCTATCTCATGCGCAGGGTCCGCCGAAGCTTCCTCCTGTTCGTGGTGGGGCTGGTCGTCCTGCTTGTGGGGGTCGTCCTCAACCGGACACCGTTGATCGTGATCTTCGGTGTGCTCGGTTTTGCCACGATGCTGTTCGCGGCGTCGTGATCTTCGGTGTGCTCGGTTTTGCCACGATGCTGTTCGCGGCGTCCCGGGGTGCCGCCGATCTTCGTCGGATCAGTGGCCGGGGCGGAGAGACCAGTAGCCGTCGTCCGACGGCCTCCCGTCGTCGGACCCGCCCCCCGTTCACCGAGCGGATCGAGGAACGATGGCGCCGCCGGTGGGATGATCACTGACTGGGGTAGTTACTGGCAGTGGTTGCTGACAGACGGTTGCTGACAACCAGCCCGATTGCTGGCCAGGGCCGGCGCTGTCGCTGGCTGGCAGGAGCCGCCGCCAATCGCCGGGACGATCAGTCGGCGTTATGATCGTCGACTACTAGTGATCATGGTCTGGTGATGACTGTCAACCAGGGGCCGACGACAGCCGCCAACCGCCGGGCGGGCCACAAGCGATCTTGAGTGACAGGGTCGCTCCCGACGGAGCCGACCCCGTCGACGCGGCCGGCATGAGCAACCGAGCCATGCTTCCGGTGTTCACACCCTGTCCCACTGACTGTCCTGGTCGTGCCGGCTGTTCTGGTCGTGCCGGCGTGCAGGCGGACGCCTCGACGCCGGATTGCTTCCCGGTCGGACCAGGGCACGTAGGCTACCCAGGTCGGCGACCACGGAGCGTGGAACCATGGTGGCCCAAGCACGGCTGGTGCGCGGCGCTGTCTTTCTCAAGATTCGTGAAACTGTCTGTAGATCGCGTCCGATCCGTTCGTCCGGTGCGTTGGAACGAACCAGGGCCAGTGGCGCGTAACAGGCGAGTTCCTCCGCCTCGGCGATCCGGAGCAGAGCAGCCAGGGCCTCCTCGACCTCCGCCGTCGTGATCATTTGTTCGGGGGCGCGGGCGTTGGCCGAGATGTGAGCGCTCAGCCGCGTCGCGCTGGCTCGCTGGGACTCGTTCGGCCGCAGCGGCATACCAAGATCGACAGCAAGGTCGGTCAGTTCGGCCCAGGCCGCGTGCGCCCGGCTGTCGGTCGCGGTGTCCCCGTCGTCGTCGGAGGTCCCCCGCAGGGTGGCCGTGAGGCGGTGTCGGCGGCGCACCATCCGCACCAGCGCTGGTCCACCCAGCACCGCGAGGACGGCGACCCCCGGCAGGAGCCACCAGAGGATCGCGGGCGGCCCGTCGCTGGTGGGCTGTACCTGTGTGAGGGGCTGTTGCACCACCGTRCCCTGTCCGCTGTCGCTGGTGACATCGGCGCTCGGCGCGGTGGTCTCAGGCGCGGACGACGGCTGGGCGGCGCCCGCCGGCGCGGAAGCCGTGGCCCCTCCAGCCGGGTCCTGGGCCCGCGAGTAGCCGGGGATGATGATGCTCTCACTCGCCGCCGGGGTCGGCTCGAAGGGGATCCAGCCGGTGGAGGCGAACCACACCTCCGGCCACGCATGCATGTTCTTGTTGGTCATCAGGTAGCTGCCGTCCGGCTGCCGTTCGCCTTCGTTGAAGCCGATCGCCACTCGRGCCGGGATCCCCAACGACCGCAGCAGCACCGTCATCGCGGAGGCGAACTGCTCGCAGTAGCCGCGTTTGCGCGTGAACAGGAAGTCCGCCAGCGCCCCGGCCTGGGTGGTGGGGGCGCCGTCCAGGTCGTAGGTGAAGGCACCGCTCTGCAGGTAGTTCTGGATGGCGACGGCCTGCTGGTAGGGGCCGGAGGCGGTTCGTGTGAGCTGCCGTGCCAGATTGTGGATCCGGGGATCGGTGGTGGGAGGCAGTTCGGTATCGATCTTCAGCTCGGCTGGGGCGGCCGCCAGCACGGTCGCGAGCTCGTCGCGGGCGGGGGCAGGGACGGTTGCTTCGACCTGGTAGGTCGCGTCGGCGGTGGAGGTCCGGGTGCTGAACACCGTGCCGGTCTCGGCGGCCAGCCGCCAGTCGCCGTCGAGACCGGTGATTTTGGTCGGGATTCCGGGCAGCGGGAGGTAGTTCGCCTCCAGATCCTTCGACACGTTGATGGTCGCGGTGAGCTGAGTGCTGTGGGCGGTGGTTGCCGGCCCGGGCAGGCCGTTGCTGATTTTCGCCTCGCGTCCGGCGCGTAGCGCCCGCAGGGTGAACTGCTGCCCGTCGAACTGTTCGAGCGCGGTCAACCGCAGGTACTGCGGTGACGTGGTGCGCACCGACACCAGTTCCCTCGTCAGGGGGGAGTGCAGTTGTTGTGCCAACGAGACGATCGGCTGAATGACAACCGTCGAGCCGGGGCCGTCGTCGCCGTCGTTGCTCTGACCGTGCGTGACGAGCGCCAGCCCCTGTAGCGAGGGCAGCGTGGCCGGGACGGCCACCGCGCACACCAGCGCGCACACGGTGATCCCGATGACGTGGACACCGGTTCTGCTGCCCAGCCGCGGGGATGCCGACGAAGCGGCATCCGATGCGCCGGAGCCGGAGCCGGAGCCGGACGAGCCGGAACCCGATACGCCGGAGGCCGACGCGCTGGTGATCGGTTTTCTCCACCGTTCGACGCTGGTGCGGCCGTCCAGTATCAGCAGCAGGAGGAAGCCCAACGCGCCGAGAACGAACCGGACCGACCCGACACCGTCCGGCAGTACCGCCGCCGGCAGCATGAACAGTGCCAGCAGCGGGAGCCCGGCAAGCGCCGGACGCCGGAGCGTCGTCATCAGAAAGTCGACGATCATCGCGACGAGATGGACACCGATGAGGACGAGCAGCGCCAGACCTGGCCGTTGCGGCACCGGCGCGGCGAACCGGGCCACGTCGTCCCGGCCGGTGGTGATCAGGGAACGCAACGTTTCCAGGGTCTGACCGGTCGGCACCACGCCGGCGAGAGCGGTTTCCCCCGCACACAGTATGGTCGCCGCGACGAGCAGGCCGAGCGCCTCCAGCAGGACGATGACCGGGGCGGGCAGCCGCAGGGCCTGGCCCAGCACGGATGTTCCCGCCACCACCACCGTGGCAGCGACAGCCAGCCGCAGCCACCACAGGCCGTCGAACAACGGCACGAGCGCGAACGCGCACAGCAGCGACGCGAACGCGCCACCGAGAGTCGCGGTCAGGGTGGGAGGCAGGCGTGTGATCACCGCCGTAGGCCTGCTTCCGCCTCCGGCTGTCCTGTCGCGGACGCGCCTTCAGCGGCGTCTTCAGGGCGTACCCGCCGGGCGGATGACCGGGGCGTCCCGGACGGGCGTGCCGGCTCGGGCGTGCTGTCGGAGCGTTCCCGCATGGCCGATGGCCGGGACAGGGGGGACGTCCTGGCGCTGTCGGGCGGGCCGGGGGGGAAGGCTGTCGGGCGTGCCGCGGGTTGGCGGGATGCGGGCGGTGGTGCCACACCGGCCGCGTCGGGAGGGAATGTCCCTGAGCCACCGGTGGCCGGACCGGCAGTGGCTGGGCCAGCGGTGGTTGGCCAGGCGGCCGCTGGTCTGCCGGCCGTTGGTCCGCGGGCCGCCGAATTTCTGGCCGCCGAATCGCCGCTGGCTGGCCGGGCGGCCGCCCGGCTGGCAGCGGTCGAGCCGGAGACAGTGGCCGAGCCAGGGGTGGCTGGGCCGGTGGTGGATGGCCACTCGAGCGGCTGATCCGACAGATACGACATATCAGACGAATTTGGCGAATTCGAATTTGACGAATTCGGATGGGGTGGGTTCGGGTTCAGCGGATGCCGTGGCTGTGGCGGCGCCGGCCGGTCATTGTGGATCAGGCCGGTGGTCGGGGGGCCGGCCCGATGCCCGGCCCCGCTGCCCCCACCGCCGCCGGCTGTGTTCCGCTCGGAGCGCCGCTCGGACGCCCATGGCCACAGCGCGGCGAGGGTGTCGCCGTAGCCAGCGACGATCACAGTCCAGCCGTGACGCTGGAAGACCGCGCGGCAGGCGTGCAGGTTCTCCGGTCTGGCAGCCTCCTGCCTGACCGCCTCCTGCCTGACCACGGAGTGGTTCCCGTCCCAGGTCGTGACGTCGACGAGCACAACCGTCGCGAGTGCGCCGCGCGGACGGGTTCTGGCGAGCATCCCGGCCCGTGCCGGCTCGGTGGCTCCGAGGACCGCCACGAGCATCCCGTCGCCAGCGAGGTGAGTCAGGTCACGTCGGCCGGGGAGCGACGGGCCCGGGGATGCCGTACGGGACGGCGGGCCGGCGTCGCTGGTGGTCACCACGGCGAGCGCGTCCAACAGCGCGGTGGGGCTGCGGGTCGGGTTACGCGACCGGCCCGTACCCGGTGTGGTCGTCACACCGCTCACGCCACCGTCACAGATCAGGTCGACCAGGTGACCGCTCTCGGCGAGATGCACCGCGACCGAGCCCGCGGCGCTGACCGCCCACTCGAACGAGGAGGCCGGCCCCTGGCCAGTCCAGGCCGCGGAGCGGGTGTCGAGCAGCACGGTCGCGCTGGCCGGGCGGGAGCTCTCCTCCCGGCGCACCATCAGCTCACCGGCGCGGGCGCTGGTTCGCCAGTGGATCCGTCGCAGGTCGTCCCCGGCCTGGTACGGGCGGGTGACGAAGTCGTCGGTCCCCATGGTGGGCCGGTCGCGTTGGCGGAGGTCGCCGATCATGGTCTGTCTGCCGGGGCGCGYCGCGGGCAGCGTTTCCACCGGCGGGGTGACGACAAGCTCGCCGCGGCTGCGGAACGTGCGGGTGAGCTCGCACAGCCCGAACGGATCCGTGATCCGGATCGCCATCGGCCCGATCAGGTAACGGCCGCGCAGTTGGGGGCGAAGCTGATAGGTGAAGTACCGGGCACCCCCCGGCTCCACCCGGTCGAGCATGAAGCGCGCCCGGAAGCCGAGATGGGCGGGGACGTCGTCATCCACCAGCAGCACCGAGGAGGAACGCCGACTCATGTTGTCGATCCGAATGCTGACCGACACCACCGCCCCCACGGTCGCGCGGGCGGGTACCAGGCGCCGGTGACAGGCGAGCCGGTAGCGGGTCCGGCACACGAACGCCGTCGCGCACACCGGCAGGGCGAGCAGCAGCAGGCCGACCCGCAGGAGGTCCTTCTCGCCGACCACGACCGCCAGCCCGCAGCAGACCAGCCCGGTGACCACGAAACACTGTCCGCGGACGGTCAGACCTCGTAAGGCCGCCAGGAAGTCCGACACGGCGATCTAACGGCCACGGTGCGACGGACGTGCCCCCCGGTGCGGGATGGGGACCCGGGCGAGGACGTCCGCGACGATCCGGGAGGCGGCCTCGGCGGACCCGCTCGACGCCGCGGTTTCCGCTCGGACCAGCAGCCGGTGGGTGAGGACCGGTTCGGCCATGGCCTGGACGTCGTCGGGGACGACGAAGGCGCGGCCGTCGAGGGCGGCATGGGCCCGGGCGGTTCTGATCAGGTGCAGGGTCGCGCGCGGGGAGGCGCCCAGGACGAGTTCCGGGTRCCGGCGGGTCGCCGTCACGAGATCGATGATGTAGCGGCGCACCTCGTCGGCCACGTGCACCGAACGGACCAGGGAGATGAGTCTGGTGATCTCGGTGGCTTCGGTGACCGGGTCGACCGTGTCGAGAGGCTCGGTGTTTCCATGGCTGTCCAGCATGGCCAGTTCGGCCGCGGGCGACGGGTAACCCATGGACACTCGCGCGGTGAAACGGTCCCGTTGCGCCTCGGGCAGGGGATAGGTGCCTTCCATCTCGATGGGGTTCTGGGTCGCGACGACCATGAACGGCGATTCCAGGTGATAGGTGACACCATCAATGGTGACCTGGTGTTCCTCCATGCATTCGAGGAGTGCCGACTGCGCTTTGGGAGCGGCTCGGTTGATCTCGTCGGCTATGACCAGGTTGGAGAAGACCGGCCCGGGGCGGAACTCGAAGTCGCGGGTGTCCTGGTTGTAGACGCTCACCCCCGTGACGTCGCTGGGCAACAGGTCGGGTGTGAACTGGATACGGCGGACGCGGGCGTCGATCGAGCGTCCCAGCGCCTTGGCGAGCATCGTCTTGCCGACGCCGGGCACGTCCTCGATGAGCAGGTGGCCCTCGGCGAGCAGGACGACCAGGGATGTCCTGACCACCTCGGGCTTGCCGTCGATGACGCTCTCGACCGCGCGGGTCATGCGCGCCGCGACATCCGCGAGGTGGCGCAGGCCGGTCCCGGGCTCGCGCCACGGTATGACGCCGGGCTCCGTCACCGTCACGTCGGYCTCCGTCCTCAGATCGGCGAGGTGGGCCCGGCGGACCCCCCACAAGTGTGGCACCCGAGCAGAAGATGATCTTCACCGGTGGGAATCATCCGTCCGCTCCGTCCGGAAAGCGTACTCATTCGCGGCGGCGATCGAGGATAGCCGCTGCATCGGTTACTGGAGGTGTTTTTGGCATGTTCGGTCAAAAGACACATTGATGCCGGAGAGGTGATCTCCGAGGCCTGCCGAACGTGGGCGTGGGGGTGTCCGGAGTGTCGGACAGGTGGGGGGGAGTGGGGTACAGTGGCGCGCAGTGGGGGGTGGAGGCACTGTCAGGCTGACCAGGGTGGGGTTTGAACGGCCATGAACCTCTCGGGTACGGGCGAGGAGGCCGCCGATGTTCCTCGGCAGCCACACGCCACGACTCGACGACAAAGGCCGGATCACCCTGCCGGCGAAGTTCCGCGAGGAGCTGGAAGGGGGGCTCGTGATCACCAAGGGGCAGGAACGCTGTCTCTACGTGTTCCCCATGGCTGAGTTCACCCGGATCAGCGAGTCCCTGCGGGCCGCGCCTGTTACGGCAAAAGCTCTACGGGATTACAGCCGCGTCTTCTTTTCCTCGGCTTCGGACGATGTTCCCGACCGGCAGGGACGGATCACCATCCCGCCGGCCCTGCGGACGTATGCGGAACTCACCCGGGACTGCGTCGTCAACGGCGCGAACACCCGGGTGGAGATCTGGGACGCGGCCCGCTGGGAGACCTATCTGGCCAGCCAGGAGGAGAACTTCGCCGCGCTTTCCGAGGAGGTGTTGCCCGGCGTCATCTGAGCGTCGTCCGAACGTCATCGTCCGAAGCGGACACACCCGGCCGGGAGCRCCGACCGACTACCGTCGGCAGCCTTCGCGCCGCCCTCCATGCCGCTGCAGCCCGGGGCATCAGGTGTGCGCCGAGGTCTCCCCCCGCTCCATACCGGACACCACTTCCCCGGTGTCCGGTGGCGTGAGCGGGGCGGGACCTGGGCACACGCCGGGCCCTCGGGACCGGTGATGACGCCGGGCCGCCCCGACGCACGTGTTTCCCGCATATCCGCACGCCCAGCAGTCACCCGGTAGCAGCTATCCGGTAGCAGTCATCCGGCCGGCTGTCGTGCAGCCGACAGCACCGGTTCGTCACATCCATTCACATCGTCTGTACGTGTACACCGCGATTTTCACCGAGCGCGATCGCGGATGAACCGCATCTTCCCCGCCGCGAGGTTCACAAAACCGTTCGAGGAGGCCGAGGTGGAGGYCACACACACCCCCGTCCTCTCCGACCGTGTCGTCGCCCTGCTGGCGCCGGCCCTGCTCAGGCCCGAGGCGGTGTTGGTCGACGCCACCATGGGTCTCGCCGGTCACGCGAGCGCGTTACTCGACGCCTGCCCGACGGCCCGCCTGATCGGTCTCGACCGCGATCCGCAGGCGCTGGAGCACAGCCGCGCCCGRCTGGCCGACCGGGCCGACCGGGCCACCCTGGTGCACGCCGTGTACGACCAGCTGCCGACCGTCCTGGACGCCCTCGGCCTGACCGAGGTGCACGGCGTGCTGTTCGACCTGGGCGTCTCCTCGCTGCAACTCGATTCCGACGAGCGGGGATTCAGCTACTCCCGGGACGCTCCCCTGGACATGCGGATGGACCCCGGCCGGGGCCGCACCGCCGCGGACGTCGTGAACACCTACGACGCCGACGAACTCACCCGCATCCTCCGCCACTACGGAGAAGAACGCTTCGCCCGCCGAATCGCCTCGGCCGTGGTCGCCGAACGCGCCCGTGAGCCGTTCGTGTCCTCGGCGCGGCTGGCCGATCTCGTCCGCCGGACCATTCCGGCCGCAACACGTCGTAACGGTGGAAATCCAGCAAAACGTACGTTCCAGGCRCTGAGGATCGAGGTGAACGGCGAACTCGAGGCACTCGCCCGGGCGCTGCCGGCAGCCCTCGACGCGCTCGCTGTCGGGGGGAGACTMGTCGTGCTTGCCTACCACTCGCTCGAGGACCGCATGGTCAAGCGGGCGTTCGCCGCGCGGGTACGCCCTGACGTACCGCCGGATCTGCCCGTGATCCCACCGGATGCCGCACCGACGATGCGCTGGCTCACCCGCGGTGGGGAGACACCGTCTGCGGACGAGGTGGCGGCCAACCCGCGGGCCTCCGCGGCGAAACTGCGCGCCGTCGAGCGGATCGCCCCGCCATCCAGGACACCGGGGATATCCGGAGCATTCGGAACGCCTGGGCCGGCCGGCCCAGGCGGGGCAGCCGGAGGTGCGGCATGAGCGCGCCGGCCCCCCTGCTGGCGCGGCAGGGCCGGGGCAGGGCGAAGGCGGCCACGCCGCCCGCCCGCACGCCGCACCAGGCCGCCCGCACCGACCGCTACGGCTACGCGGCGTCGGCCGCGGTGTACGACACGCTGCCCGCCTCGGCGGCGGTCCGGGGGCACGCCGACACCGCCATCCCGATCCCGTCCCTGGGCGGGCGGGCCGGTGGGCCGGCGGGCGGGGCGGCCACCGCCGCCCCGGTCCTGGACCGGCCGCGCCGGCGGGTGGACGGGCCGGGCCGGCCGTCCGCGCCGTCACCGCTGCGTGTCGGCCAGCCCCCCGTGCGCGGGAACGCTCCCCGGGCGCCCTTCGTCATCCTGTTGCTGCTGCTCATGGGCGCGGGTCTGATGGGCCTGCTGCTGCTCAACACGGCGCTCGCGCAGAGCGCGTTCAAGGTCCACGACCTGCGGCAGGACTCGTCCGATCTCATGGACGAGGAACAGGCGCTGTCCATGCGGCTGGACAACCTGTCCGACCCGGCGAACCTCGCCGCCCGGGCGGCGCAGCTCGGCATGGTCCCCGGCGGCATCCCGTACTACCTGCCGGCCGGCGCCCCGCTCCCGCCCGGTGCCAGGGTGATCGGTGCGGAGCCGTCCTCCGGCTTTGTCGTCGTGGTGGTGCCGCCACCGGGCCGGCCGGCCGGCGGTGCTGTGGGCCCTGGAGCCACGGCGGGTACTGGAGCCACGACAGGCTCCAGCGCCACGGTGGGCTCTGGAGCCACGGTGGGTACTGGCGCCACGGTGGGTACGGGCAGCGCGCAGCCGGCAGCCGTACCGGCCGCCGGCGTACCGGCTGCCGTGGGAGGCCCCGCTGGTGACGCGTCGACCGCGGGCGGGTCACCGGCCGCGGGTGCCCGGTGAGCTCCACAGTGCACCGTGGGGCCGCGCGTGGCCGATCGCGATCACGTAAAGCATCCACTCCTGTTCGTAGTGGCGCTGTTGATCAGTGGTACGAGTATGAGGATGACCACGGCGGGTTCGCCGCCGGCTACGCCGATCCGGACGGCTACCGGGCCACGGCCGCCGGTTCCGCCTCCCGTACCGCCCACGGGGACCCCCACCGCTGGGGCGGCGGCCCCGACGACGGCTACGTCGACGACAGCTACTCCGGCTACGACCACCCCAGCTATGGCCAGGGCTACTCCGGCCGCGGCTACTCCGGTTACTCCGACTACGACCACCCTGACGACAGCTACCGCGAGGGCGGCACGTCCGGACGCGACGGATACGTCCATGACCAGGACGAATATGTCCATGACACGGACGGTCACCAGCTGGACCGCGGCCGGGTGGGCGGGCGGCGCCCGGGCTGGTCGTCGAACCAGCGCCGGGGACGTAGGCCCGTTCGTACCGGGAGTCGTCAGCCGCCCGCGCCACGCGGCCGGACGGGCGGACCGGGTGGCACCACGGCTCATCCCTCAGCCCGTTCGTCAGCCCGTCCCGCTGCCCGGCCGGCGGCGCGCGTCGCCGCGTCCCGGCCGCCCATGCGGCTGGGTAGCCCGCGCCGCAGGCTGCGGGTGTCGGTCGTCGTTCTCTGCGCGGCGCTGGTCGTGCTCGCCGGTCGGCTGACCCAGCTGCAGGCGTTCCAGGCTTCTACCTACGCCGAACGCGCCGAGCAGCAGCGGCTGCGGACGGTGGCGTTGCCCGCGGTCCGTGGTGTCATTACCGACCGTAGCGGAGCGACGCTGGCGCAGGACGTCGAGGCGCGCGCGGTCTACGCCGACCCACACGACGTCACCGACGCGAAGGCAGTGGCCACCGCCCTCGCGCCGCTGCTCGGCGTGCCCGCCGACACCCTGCAGCCGAAACTCGCCGGCAGCGGACGTTTCGCCTACCTGGCCCGGGGCCTGGATCCGGCGGTGGGCAAGGCCGTGACCGACCTGAGGCTGCCCGGCATCGGCGTCCTGGAGGAGCGCCGGCGCCTCTACCCGTCCGGCACGCTCGCGTCCAACGTCGTCGGGTTCACCACGATCGGTGACAACGAAATGATCGTCGGCAGCGGCGGTATCGAAAGCGCCTACGACCGGGTGCTGCGCGGGACGGACGGCCTGCGCCGGGTCGAGGTCGACCCGGCCGGGCGGATGATCCCGTCGGCGGCCAGTCGGGAATCCGACCCGGTGCCGGGCTCGAGCGTGCGGCTGACCCTCGACCGCGACATCCAGTGGGCCGCGCAGCAGGCGCTGGCCGAGGCCGTGCGCACGACCCACGCCGACGGCGGCAGCGTCGTGGCCATGGTCCCGAACACCGGGGACATCCTCGCGATGGTGGACGCGCCCGGTTACGACCCCAACAAGGTCGCCACCGYCGATCCAGGCACTCTGAAGAACCGTGCCACCCAGGACGTCTACGAGCCGGGCAGCGTCAACAAGGTCATCACGATGGCCGCGGCGATCGACCGTGGCCTGATCACGCCGGAGACCCCGGTGACGGTGCCGCCGAACATGCGCATCGCGGGCCGGACCTTCACCGACGCCGAGCCGCACGGGGTCGAGCACCTGACCGCGGCCGGGGTGCTGRCCAGGTCCAGCAACCTCGGGACGATCCAGATCGCGCACAGGCTCGGCCCGGCCGGCCTGGAGAGCGCGCTGCGCGACTTCGGCCTCGGCGCCAGGACCGCGCTGCGCTTCCCCGGGGAGAGTGCCGGCATCCTGCGGCCCGCCGCCGAGTGGGACGTCCAGCAGGCGGCCACGATCTCCTACGGGCAGGGGATGTCCGCGACCGCGATCCAGATGGCCTCGGTCTACGCCACCATCGCCAACGGGGGCGTGCGGGTCGCGCCCCGGCTGGTGGACAGCACCATCTCCCCGGACGGGGCCGTGCGCGCCACGCCCCGCCAGCCCGGCGTCCGGGTGATCAGTGAGGCCACCGCGGCCACGGTCTCGCAGATGCTGGAGTCGGTGACCACCGACTCGGGGACCGCGCCGTTGGCGGCCATCGACGGATACCGGGTGGCGGGCAAGACCGGGACGGCGCAGCGGGTGGGCCCCACCGGCCGCTACGACGGCTATGTCGCGTCGTTCGTGGGTTTTGCCCCGGCCGACCAGCCCAGGGTGGTCGTCGAAGTGGTCCTGGACAACCCCCGCGACGGCCACTTCGGCGGGACGGTCGCCGCGCCGGTGTTCCAGCGGGTGATGACCTTCGCGCTGACGACGCTGGGCGTGCCTCCGTCCGGCACGAGCGCGCCGAAGCTCGTTCTTGATCTTGATGCGGGTCGTTGACCCGCCGTGCCCGTCGTGACCCGACGCAGGTCCCTGCGGGCCGGCTACTAGTGTCGTTGCCGTGACCTCACCGGTGTTGCGTCCGGTCGCCTCGCCCGCACGGGCGCTCACCGAGCTGACCGTCGGATACGACGGTCTCGCGGTGACCGGCGGTGCTGTGGCGGGTGTTGTCGTCCGCGGGATCACCCACGACTCCCGCGCGGTGCGTCCTGGCGACCTGTACGCGGCCCTGCCCGGCGCGCGCGCACACGGGGCCGCCTTCGTCCGGCAGGCGGTCGCGGCCGGGGCCGTGGCCGTGCTGACCGACCGGGCCGGCGCCGACCAGATCGCGGCGACGGCCCGGTCGGTCAGCACGGGCGCCGGCGGCGGCGTGGCCGGCGGTAGCGGCGCGACCGGCAGCGGGCCCGTGGCCGGCAGCGGTGTGGCCGCCAGCGCGGGCGTGACTGGCGGCGCGGGCGCGGCCGGTAGCGGCGGCGGGAGCGTGGCTGGCAGTGGCGTGGCCGCCGGTGTGGGCGTGGCCGACGTCCCGGTGCTCGTGGCCGCGGACCCGCGGGTGCTGCTGGGGCCGGTCGCCGCCCGGGTGTACGGCGACCCGTCGGGGGCCCTGACGTTGCTGGGGGTCACCGGCACCAACGGCAAGACGACGGTGGCCTACCTGCTGGAGGCGGGGCTGCGGGCCGCCGGGCACACGACCGGGCTGATCGGGACGGTGCAGACGCGGCTGGCYGGCACCGTGCTCCCCTCGGTGCGCACCACCCCGGAGGCCACCGACCTGCAGGCGCTGCTCGCGGTCATGGTCGAGCGTGGGGTGACCGCTGCGGCGATGGAGGTCTCCAGCCACGCCGTCGCCCTGCACCGGGTGGGCGGCATCCGTTTCGCCGGGGCGGCGTTCACCAACCTCAGCCAGGACCATCTCGACTTCCATCCGTCGATGGAGGACTATTTCGCCGCCAAGGCCGCCCTGTTCACCCCCGAGCGGACCGGGGTGTCCGTCATCGACGTCGACACGTCGTGGGGGCGCCAGCTCGCCGCCGCCGTCCCGGGCGCGATCACCTGTGGGACGGCCGCCGACGCGCAATGGCGCGCCGTCGACGTCGTCGCCGGCCCCACCGGGACAACCTTCCGCGCGCTCGGCCCGCACGGCGCGGACGTCCGGGTGGGCATCGCGCTGCCCGGAGCCTTCAACGTCGGTAACGCCCTGGTGGCGCTGGCGCTGCTGGTGGCCACCGGCGTCCCCGCGCCGGTGGCGGCGGCCGGGCTGGCGAGCCTGCCCGGCGTCCCGGGCAGGATGGAACGGGTCGACGCCGGCCAGCCGTTCCTCGGTCTGGTCGACTACGCGCACACACCGGACGCGGTGCAGACGCTGCTACGTACCGTGCGGCCGCTGGTGCCCGGCCGTGTGATCGTGGTGCTTGGCTGCGGCGGTGACCGTGACAGGCGCAAACGTCCGCTGATGGGCGCCGCCGCGGCCACCGGCGCCGACCTTTCGATCTTCACCAGCGACAACCCCCGGTCGGAGGATCCGGAATTGATCATCGCGCAGATGTGTACCGGCGTGGGGACGCTGCCGCCCAGCGCCCGTGGCCGTGTCATGGTGGAGCCGGACCGGGCCGCGGCGATCCGCCTCGCGGTGGGCTTCGCCCAGCCGGGAGACGCGGTCGTGCTGGCCGGCAAGGGACACGAGACCGGTCAGGAGCAGGCCGGCGTGGTGACGCCCTTCGACGACCGTGACGTGTTGCGGGCGGAGCTGGCCGGATGGCGTCCCGTGTCGCGTCAGCACCCGGCGTGAGGGGCGTCCAACGGTGATGACGCTGACCCTGCGCGAGGTCGCTGTGGCCTGTGGCGGCCGACTGGACGCCGTGGCTGATCCTGACGCCGCCGTGACCAGCGTCGTCATCGACTCGCGCCAGGTCACCGCCGGCGCGCTGTTCGTCGCGGTGGCCGGGGAGCGGGTCGACGGCCACGAGTTCGCCGCCGTGGCGGCGGGCGCCGGCGCGGCCGCGGTGCTCGCGGCTCGGCCGGTGGGCGTGCCCGCGGTGGTGGTCGCCGATCCGGTCGCCGCGCTGGCCGCGCTCGCCGCCGAGGTGCGCACCCGGTCGTCGGCGACGGTGGTCGCGGTGACCGGTTCGGCGGGCAAGACCACCACCAAGGACCTGCTCGCCGACCTGCTCGGCGAGCTCGGGCCGACCGTCGCCGCCATCGGCTCGTTCAACAACGAGATCGGCCTGCCGCTGACCGTCACGCGCATCGAGCCGGCCACCAGGTTCGCCGTACTGGAGATGGGCGCCCGTGGGCCCGGCCACGTCGCCGCCCTGTGCGAGCTGGCCCGTCCGCGGATCGGGGTCGTGCTCAACGTCGGTTCGGCGCATCTCGGCCAGTACGCCGACGGGCGGGCCGGTATCGTGCGGGCCAAGGGCGAACTGGCCGAGGCCGCCTCCGACGCCGTCGTCCTCAACGCCGACGACCCGCTGGTCGCCGGGATGGCCGCCCGCGCCCGCGGCGAGGTGATCACCTTCGGTGAGGGGGAGCGGGCGGACGTGCGGGCGCACGACGTGCGGGTCGGCGACGACGGCCGTGCCCGCTTCGACCTGGTGGCCGCCGGTGAGCGGCACCCGGTCGCGCTCACTCTCGTCGGCGAGCACCAGGTCGGCAGCGCGCTGGCCGCCGCCGCGGTCGCGATCCGCCTCGGCCTGCCGCCCGCGCGAGCGGCCGAGGCGCTGTCGCGGGCCCGGGCGCGCAGCCGCTGGCGGATGGAGGTGGCGGTGACCGACACCGGCGTCACCGTCATCAACGACGCCTACAACGCCAACCCCGAGTCCATGCGGGCCGCGTTGAAGACCCTGGTCGACCTCAGCCAGGGCCGGCGGGCCTGGGCGGTTCTCGGCGGCATGGAGGAACTCGGCGCGAGCGCCGACGACGAGCACGACGCCATCGGCCGGCTCGTCGTCCGCCTCGGGGTGGAGCAGTTGGTGGCAATCGGCGAGCGGGCGCGCCGGATACACCTCGGGGCATCGCTGGAAGGGTCCTGGTCGGGGGAGTCGGTGTGGGTCGCCGACGTCGAGCAGGCGTGCACACTGCTGCGGGAACAGCTGCTACCGGGCGATGTGGTACTGGTCAAGGCATCCCGCGCATTCGGGTTGGAGCGGGTCGCGAGCGAGTTGACGTCGGGTGCTGTGTCCCTGGGTGCCACACCTCTGGATGCCGCGCCCGGCGAGTGGGGTGCGCACGGGTGAGAGGTGTACTGGTCGCCGCGATGGTGGCCCTTGTGGTGTCGCTGCTGGGGACACCATCGGTGATCCGGCTGTTCCGCCGGCAGGGCTACGGTCAGGAGATCCGTGAGGACGGGCCGTCCAGCCACCTCACCAAGCGGGGCACGCCCACCATGGGTGGGACGGTCATCATCCTTGCGACGCTGGCCGGGTACTTCATCGCGCACRTCGTCACGATGAAGGGCTTCACCGCGTCCGGGCTGCTCGTCCTGATGGTCATGACCGGTCTTGGTGTGGTCGGCTTCCTCGACGACTACATCAAGATCCGTAAGCAGCGCAGCCTCGGGCTCACCGCCCGCACCAAGTTCGCCGGGCAGGCTGCGGTGGCGTTGGCGTTCGGGCTGCTGGCCGTCCGGTTCAAGAACGCCGAAGGGCTGTTGCCGGGGTCGACGTTCGTCTCGATCGTCCGGGACACCGACATCTCGATCGGCCTGGTCGGCTTCCCGCTACTGGCCTGGATCATCATCGCGGCGACGTCGAACGCGGTGAACCTCACCGACGGGCTGGACGGGCTGGCCGCCGGCACCTCGGCGATGGTGTTCGGCGCCTATGTGGTGATCTCCTTCTGGCAGTTCGGCAACCTGTGCGGGCCGGGCGCCAGCGGCCCGGGGTGCTATCTCGTCCGGGACCCGCTCGACGTCGCGCTGGTGGCGGCGGCGGCCATGGGCGCCTGTTTCGGTTTCCTGTGGTGGAACGCYAGCCCCGCGAAGATATTCATGGGCGACACCGGTTCTCTGGCTCTCGGCGGCGCGTTCGCGAGCATCGCCATCGTCAGCCGGACGGAGCTGCTGCTGTTCGTTCTCGGCGGGCTGTTCGTCGTCGAGACGCTGTCGGTGATCCTGCAGGTGGCCTTCTTCAAGGCCACCCGGAAGCGGGTCTTCAACATGGCGCCGATCCATCATCACTTCGAGCTGGCGGAGTGGCCCGAGACCACGGTCATCATCCGCTTCTGGATCGTCTCCGGTCTGGCCGTGGCGTTCGGACTCGGCCTGTTCTACGCGGAGTTCCTCTCCCACGGCGGCTCCTGACCGCTCCGACAGCGCTTTCTGGCAGTCCTCATGGCGGTTGCTGACAGTTCCCACAGTGGTTTCTGGCGGTCACCAGGCGGTGCCTGCCAGCTCCGCGGTGGGCTCTTGGCAGTTCCGTCTCGCGGTGGCCTCCTGCCGGCTCCACGGYGGTTCAGGCGGGCGTTTCCGGGATGGCCTCCCGAGGCGTGTTCCGGCCGGCATACCCCCGGCATAGCCGAGGCATACCCGAGGCGGTGTTCCGGCTGGATGCCCGGGGCTGGAAGAACAGGCGTCCTTGGGAAGGCACGACCCACTCAGGGACAACCTGAGGTCGGGGACAGCCTGAGGTCGGAGGTGGCGGCGGAGACGAGTACCCCGACCTCGACGGAGATGTCGGTGCCGCGGTCGTGGCCGAGGAGGATGTCGATGAGGGCGTCGGCGCGGCGGGCGTCCATCCTCGCCGGCCCGTCCGGCCCGTCCATCCTCGCCGGCCCGTCCGGCCCGTCCGGCCCGTCCGGCCCGTCCGGCCCGTCCGGCCCGTCGGCGGCGGCGCGGGCGAGGGTGTCCAGGCGCTGGTAGATGGCCTGGGCGTCGACGGCGGGTAGCAGCGCGCCCAGTTCGGTCATGCCGTTCTCGGCCGGCTGGATCCAGACCCGTCGTTCTTCGCGGGCGCGTGGGTGTGCCGGCGGTGGGAGCCGTCGGGATCCACCGCGAGGACGGCGCGGCGCAGGGCCTGGCGGAACAGGCTGTGGCTGCCCCGCCCGCCCCGGGCGAGGACCCGTGTCTGCACCGCGTGCGCCTGGGCGCCGGTGGCGGTGGCGGTGGCGGGCACGGCCGCGGTGGCCTCGGTGGCGACAGCGGCCACTGTGGAATCGAACATGTGTACGAGTATAACTCGCTATTCGGACATTTTGCCATCTAACGGCTGCTGCTCTCCCGGCTCTCCGGGTGGGCCCGCAGGCCGTCGCCAACCGGTCCGGCCAGTCAGTCCGGACGGTCAGGCGCGGACGCCGTGGGCCGCTCGTGCCGTGGGCCGCCCGCACCATGACGATCAATAACCGGTCTGCTGTCCCGTGGGCCGCCGCTTTCACGGCGTGGTGGTGGCCCGCCGCCGGGCGAAGCAGGCTGCGCCCGCCGTGCACAGGGCGAAGGCGCCACCGGCCGGGCCGGCTGTCCACGCGGGCGAGGCGAGGGAGCCCAGATCGTAGGAGATCCAGGAAATGGCGAGCCACACCCCGGCCGCCCCTGAGCAGCCGACCGCGACCGGTTCAAGCCATCCCAGGCTCGCCATCCGGCTGCGCTCCGGGGAGTGGGACGGGTCCGGGTGGCGGGACGGATGCCGGTACCGGAAGACGACCGACGACAACAGGAGTGTGACCGCGCCGAGAAGGACGATCATCGGGGCCTGTGTGGGCCCTGGAAGCGGGAGCTGATAACCGAACGTCTGCACGGCGGTGAGTACCATGCCGACCACGCCGATAGCCATCGTCTGCACCCGGGTGAACCATTCCTGCCGCTGGTACAGGGTGTCCTCCATGTCCTGGAGTTCCCCGGACCGTTGCTGCTGGCGCCGCCGGATTACCCGTTCGACGATCGTGCTGACGACGCGGGCGCGTTCCCGCGTCGCTTCGGCATAGCTGCTGTCGTCGTCGAGCTGCTCGTCGAACCAGGAGGCCAGCTCACGGTCGTCGGCGAACAGGCCGCCCGCCGCCGCGGCGGTCCACGGCAGCCGTTTCGCCATGTTCGCACGCGCGATCTCGACCGTACGGCGGATTTCCCGCAGCCGGGTCGATCCGAGGGTCAGCCCGGCGTCGTTGAGCTCGAGACGGGTCAGCCGTTGTAAACCGTCGAACAGCTCGGCGTCCGATACCTCGTCAACGTCACCGCTACCGTCACCGGTGCCGGTGCCGAGCCGGCGAAGAAGATCCGATATGACCTCGTCCGTCTCCCGGCGGATGCGACGCAGTTCCGGCTGTTCCACCGACCAGACCCGAATCTGGTAGCGGATTCTCGCGGCATGTAGAAGATAGCGGGGAAACGCGGGAAGCCGGAGACCGCCAGGGGTCCATGTCCACTCGCTCAGCGCGTCCCCGTCACCATGGGCCGCGACCGCCGCGATTCGGCGAACGGCCCGCGCGTCGGCGTCCGGGCTGCGTCGTTCGACCGCTTCCCAGACGGCGAAACCGGTCGGTACGAGCACGCCGTCGCGCCACCACGGCCCGGCGACATCGCCAGGCATCGCGGCACGCACCGCCGCGGCGAGCTCCCGGCTCATCCCGCCGAGGCCTGTCCCGCCGGCGGTGTCGCCGGGGGGCACGCAGCCAGGGGATGCATGGTGGACGTCGGCGGGTATCCGATGGGACTGTGCCAGGTACAGCCGGGCCTCGCCGAACAGGAAATCTTCCGTGTCGGACAGGGAATCCGCGGAGCCGGCCACGATCCGCGACCACCGACGGTCCAGATCCGCCCAGGACACCGGATTCGCCGGATCCAGGACCAGTGAAAGGCAGAAGGTGTCGCGCTCGCGACGGAAAATTGCCTGGATGACGCCATCGCCAGCCGCCTCGCAGGCGGCGATCGGGCCTTCCGTCAGCAGGTCCGGATCGATGGGAGGAGCGGTGGGAAGGGTTGCCGTGATCTCCTTGTGCATAGCCAGTTCGCCTGTGCATGCTGACCAGATGCGTCGCAGTTCGCGGTAGGCGCCAATACCGGTTGTCCCCTCGGCGGGGGCGAACAGGTGAACGACCAGCTCATGATCGGTCAGAGCTGGGAGGTCATTCATCGTCGGCTGGTTGCTCGCCGCTCGGATCACGCACGCGATGCTTCAGCTCGCCGATTCTTTCCCGAGTGTATTCGTCGACGGGCTCCTCGAGTGGCCGGTCCTGGAGTTTTTTCGCCAGCACCGGACCGGGGGCAGGCAGGCTTTGAACGGCGCTGCGCACCTTTTCGAGGTCGAGGTCACCGGATGCGAGTCTCTCCCTGATATCGGCGATCGCCGACCGTACCTGCTCCCAGCCAGCCGATGGCAGCTTCTGGGCCAGCAGGTTGTCGAGTGCCTGCCGGATCTGGTCCCGAATTCGATCATCACTGGACGTTTCCCCCATATGCCCATACTTACTCCTGTTACGACTGGACTGACAACAAGGATCGTTGGCCCTGACGCGTGACCGTGGCCGGCCGCCGGCCAAGCTGCACGGCTCCAGCCCTCTGGGCGACGTGACCGAGCCCTCTGGACGACGTGACCGGGGGCTGGCCGAGGATGCTGCCGGATGGTCGAGCGGCCGTGGAACGATCGGGCTGCCGCTCCCGCCACGCCGCATGAGGAGCAGCCGACTGGATATCGATCGTAGTCATGCGGCGTCGTCCGATTCGGCTGCGTACGACCATGCCGCGGTATGTCGTATGCATGTCGTTACGATCGCGTTATGACGTATGGGGGGTCGGGGGAAAACCCCGGAGATGATCAGTATGCGGCGCGGCCCTGGCCGGACTGGGACACGGCGGATACGGCGGCGCTGGCCCGCTACGTGAATCCCGCGTCCTTCGATGACCTCGGAGTACCGGGCGGGCTCGCCTTCAACGAAACGAATCCCGATCTCGTGGAGGCAGCCGGCCGCGAGGTGGTCCGAGATGCCTATAACGTGCTTGCCGCGATGAGGCTGCGCTATGGCTTCGACGCCTGGAGCGGCCTGCACGCAGGCTGGCAGCGCATCCGCTATCCGGCCCGTGTCCGCCGGGAGAAGGGCACCTGCCTCGATCTCGTGCTCATGCTCGCGGGGCTGCTGCTACGGGCGCAGGTCCGGCCGGTCGTCGCGCTGCTCGCCTGGGGACAGGCCAGGCACGCCGTTCTTCTGGCCGACGTCAGGAGACCGCTGGACAAGAGCCACCTGCGCCAGAGCGCAGATTTCCGGAATATCGTCCGGCCCCGTTCCGGGGCGGAGGACGGGGTGCTGGAGTTGCGGCCCGGGGCCCGGCTGCCGGCATGGCTCATACCGGTGGACGTGGTGAGAGTGGCTATCGAGCACGACGATGAGCAGCCGGCGCCTTTCGACGAGGCGGTCCACGGTGGACACGACGAGCTCGGCAAGGGATATGAGACGACGCTGCTGCTGGATATTCCGTCGTCACCACATGCGCGTAACCCGCTCGGTAAGCCCCAGGACGCGCAGAGTCCGGCCATCTACGCGCGGCTGCCGGTGCTGGAGCAGGCCCCTTCGGACTATGCCAGCCGGGCGGGCGTCCGGGAAGACCTCGAGCGCGGTCAGGGACGCATTGTGCTGTGCGGGGAACAGGGTATGGGGAAATCCCTGCTGGCCTACGAGCGGGCTCGCGGCGCCGACGCCGGGTACGGGTGGTTTCTGAACGCGAGTGACCGGCTGTCGCTGCGCGCCGAACTGGCCCGGGCGGAGCTGGAGCAGATGTCGCGTGTCGGCCCTGTGACGGACGACGCCGACCATGAGCCGTACGCCCTGGCGGCGCTGCGGCGGCTGGAGGACAGCGACGCGCCCTGGGTTGTCGTCATCGACAACGCCGACGGGCCTCCGGAGAAGATCCGGGATTTTCTGCCGCGGACCGTCAAGCCCGGCCAGACACTGATCGTGACGACCACGAACACGGCTTGGGGCACCTTCTTCCCGGGGGTCGAGCCGATCGTCGTCGAGCCGCTGAAGTCCACGGACATGGCCGATCTGCCGGAGCGGCTCCGGCGGGTGACCCAGGGCAGGCCGCTGATCTACGAGGCGCTGCGGCGGCTGGAGGCAGCCGGCGCCTGGCAGCCGCTTGCGGGCCCGGGGCAGACGGGCACGCAGGAGAGCGGCCCGGCTGTTGTCTGGCGGCTGGCCGCCGGCATCCTGGCCGATGACCAGGCCGCGCTCGACGCCGCGCACGCCGTGGCATGGGCGCCACCGGTGCTCCTGCCCCTGGACGATCTCGCCGCCGCCCTCGGGCTGGACGACAGCGCCCCACTGGACACCCTGCGGGACATCGGCCTGCTCGCCACCCGTACCCAGAACCGCGTCACCACCGTGCAGATGCACCGGCTGTTACGCGCGGAGATTCAGAAAGAACGTCATGTGATGACCCAGGGCGCGTCCGCCGGGCTGCCCGGCTGGGCCGCGCTGGCGAGCACCGGCCCCGGCTGGCAACTGCTCACGCGCCTCGCGGACAACTCCACGGTCAGCGACCTGTACGCGTCCGCCGCCCAGCCGGATTCGCTCGCGGGACTGGAGCCACACCGTCACGGTCTGGTCCTGCACGGTGTYGCGCGTGTTCTTGAGCTGCGTTCCATGGTCGAGGAGGCATCGGAGCTCTACGCCGAGGCCGGTGGGTATTTCGACCCGGCCCGGGACGCCCCGCTGGTGGCTGAATGCCTCTACGGCCGGGCCCGCTGGGCCAACCAGAACAGCAAGGCCACGCTGGACGAGTTCGATGAGGGCCTTGCCTTTGCCAGTGAGGCCGAGCGGTTGGCGAGCACCGACAGCACCGTCGAGGGCAGGATCCGGGCCGCCCGGGCGATGGCGATGCGTGGCCTGCTGCTGCGGAAGAAGGCCGGCAAGGACGGTGCGCCCGAGGAGCCGGCGTTGRCCGAGGCCATGGAGCTCCTGCAACGCTCGCTGGACGAACGCAGGCGCCTGAACGATCCCGAGATCGACAGGGCCGAGTTCAACATGCTCGGGACATACGTGCGGCTGGGCAAACTGACCGGTGGCGCCAACGCGCACCACTGGTTCCACGCCGCGTACGAGGGATACTCCCGGCTTCGGGAGATGCGGCTCGAGCGGTTCCACGGGGTCGTCATCTCGTCGATCGCGGCGTGCACGTCGGGGCGTGGTCTGGCGCTCTACTACGGCGCACTCGCCGGTGTCGACCCCCGGCGGAAGAACGCTGGGAATGACGACGCCCCGGTGGTCGGGGTCGGCACCGCGACCCGCCTGGACCTGCTCCGTCAGGCGAGCGTCCTCGTCGCGGACTCCCTGCGGGAACGGTCGGACCTCGCCCCTGCCCACACCGACAGCGACGACTGCCTGAAGTCCATGGATCTGCTTGAGAAGATCTTCGGTCTGCGGCGGCTGTTCCTCGCCGCGACTCCCAAGCCCGACGATGCCGATCCCGACAATGTCGATCCCGCCACCGTCAAGCTGGCGACGCTGTCACCTGAGCAAGCCGCGGGGGTGCTCCACCCGAAAGAGAAGGAACTGCTCAAGGAAGCGGCCGGTTACGGCCTGGTGTCGGCGGGCGCATAACCAGTGCCGCGCACAGCCAGTACCGCACGACCAGCACGCGGCCACCGCGTCCTTCAGAACGTCGGCGTCCTTCAGAACGTCAGGTGACCCGGTGTCAGGTGGCGTGGCAGTTGTGCATGGCGAGGGCGAAGGCGGCGCCGCGGTCGCGGTAGTCGCGGAAGCGGCCGAAGCTCGCCGCCGCCGGTGAGAGCAGGACGACGCCGTCGGGTTTCGCCCAGCGGTAGCCCTCGGCGACGGCGGTGGCGAGATCGGGCGTGTCCACCACGGTGACGTGCGGGCCGGCGCCGGTCTGGGTGACCTGGCGGCGGATGTCCGGGCCGTTGTCCGGCACGGTGAGGACGAACGTGTCCAGGGTGCGGTCGCGCAGGCCGACGGCGAGCGGGCGGTAGTCGATGCCGCGGCTGTAGCCGCCGACGATGAGTGCGACCCGGCGGTCGTCGAAGGCGTCCACGGCCGCCAGTGTCGGCAGGACGTTCGTCGACAGGCTGTCGTCGACGAAGCTGACCCCGTCCACCGAGCCGATCATCTTCAGTCGGCTGTCCAGGCCGGCGAAGCCCGCCGCGGCGGCCCGTAGGGCGTCGTCGTCGTCCGCCTCGGGCACGCCGAGCGCCCGCAGGCAGGCCCTGACGATCACCGCGTTGCGCCGGTTGTGCCGGCCGAGCAGCCCCAGTGGGCGGGTCCAGTCACCGGCGTCACCGGCGGCGTCAGCACCGGCAGTACCAAGGGGGCCGGCAAAGCCGGCAGAGCCAACGGGGACAGCCGGGCCGGCGATGTCGGCGGAGCAGGTGGTGCCGTCGTCGGCGTGCACCCAGTGCACCTTCGGGCCGAGGAGGTGCCGGTGGGCGCGGATCAGGTCGCTGTCGCCGTTGGCGACGGTCAGCTCGGCGCCGGGCTGCGAGCAGGCGGACAGCTTGTCGCGGTAGTACGTCTCGGGATCGTCGCGATGCCAGGGCAGATGGTCGGGATGCAGGGAGGTCAGCGCGACCACCGGCGGGGAGCACGCCAGGTCGGTCGCCTGGTAACTGGAGATCTCGACGACCCAGAAGTCGTACTCGTCGCCGGCCTGTGGGTCGTGCGGCGGCAGGCCGATGTTGCCCGCGACCAGGCAGCGGTAGCCGAGGCGGGTCAGCAGGTGCCCGGCGATCGCCGAGGTCGTGCTCTTGYCCTTGGTGCCGGTCACGCACAGCACCTTCGACCGGTCGGCTTCGGCGAGCCACAGGCCCACCCCGCCCACCACCGGGATGCCGCGCCGCTGAAGGGCCCGCACGGTCTCGCCGTAACGGGAGATCCCCGGCGTCTTGACGACGATGTCACAGTGGGTGAGTGCGTCGAACCCGCCGGCGGCGGTTGCCAGCAGCGGCCGGCCCTCGACGTGGGCCCGGCCGGGGGCGTCGTCGACGAGCACCGGGTCGACTCCCCGGGCGAGGCAGGCCCGCAGGTTGGCCTCGCCCTCGCGTCCCAGGCCGTAGATGCCGACCGCGCGGCCGTGCAGGTCAGACCAGGAGATCGTCGGGCGCATACCGGTCCGGGACGAAGTGGCGGCCATGGGGGACGAGCAGTTCCTCGAGCGCGGGCTCCTTGGGCAGGGGGCCGAGCGCGGCCAGCACGGCGGAGCCGGCCCGGTCGTGACGCGGGGCGGCCAGCGCGGTGGCGGCCCGGCACTCGGTGACGTCACCGACGCACTCCCAGGGCTTGTTGTCCGCGGACAGCCCCAGCAGGGTGCGGAAGCGGCCCAGCAGCGTCACGTCGGCCAGCGGCTCACGGCCGTCGAACACCCGTCGCAGCGCCGGTTCGGCCATGAAGGGAGCGAGGACCAGGTCGATGAAACAGCATTTGTCGCAGCGGCCGCACCACCTGTCCAGCCGCTGTGCCGGGTCGATGTGGAAAGCGCGGTTGCAGCTGCGGAAATGGTCGAAGTACTGCGGCAGCGCGGCGAACCGGCGGGCGATCCACAGCTCGGTGAACGGGCGCAGCAGCGAGAAGTAGTCCGGCCCGCCGGCCAGTGTTTCCGCCAGCACCGAGCGCAGGGAGTTCTCGAACCCCTCGCTCTTGGAATACTGGTGGTTGACGGATCGGCCGTCGACCTCGACGGTGCCCACCGACGCGGACCATTCGTTGGACATCACCACGGCGTCCCGCCCGTCCAGGACGGCCGCCAGGAGCGCGATCGCCGAGAGGATTCCGGTGACCGGGACGTGCCCGTTGAGAAAACCGAGCTCCGCCGAGCGCAACAGCTGGGGGTCGATGAGCCGTTCCGCCCGCACGACCGGGAAACCGGTGACGCGGGCGGGCCGTTCGATGGCGTCGAAACGGTCCCCGGGCCGGTTGACCACGAACAGCGCCGGGTCCTTCGCCAGCGGCCGGAGGAGTTCGGCGGTGACGATGGAGTCCACTCCGCCGCCGAAGGGCACCAGCGGCCGGCCGTCGCGGGGGCTGAACGCCACCGGCGCCGTCCGTTCCAACCGGGGGCCGACGATCCGCAGGCCGGAGAGGTCGAGGTTGTTGCGGTAGGCGAACTCGCCCAGGCCGTCCAGGTAGAACTCGCGGAGGAACGCGCGTTCGGTGTCCGTCACCGCGGTGTCACCGAGGTCGACCACCGGCGGGGCGGCGGACTTGTAGTAGGAGACCGCGGCCAGCAGGAAGATCAGCCGGGCCGTCTCGGCGGCCGCCGGCTCGTCCCAGGCGCCGCCGTCGGGAAAAGTGATCTCCTCGCGGAAGTCCCGCCCGTCCAGCCGGTAGCGGCACACCAGCCGGTTACGGGACACGTCGATGTCGTAGCCGACGTAGCGGAAGCTCTCCCCGCGCGGAGGTGATGCCGTCACGGCTGGTCCTTTTCGTGCGGCTGGTCCTTTTCGCGCAGCCGGGCCACGGCGGCGAACCGGCCGCACGGGCCGCCGGCCCGGTGGCTGAAGAACGGGCTGTCCGGGCCGGTGTCGAGGGCGGTGACGTGCACCTGGCCCGCCGGCACGCCCGCGGCGACCAGTTGCAGGGTGTTGGCCCGCCACAGGTCGAAGGTCCATCGGCCGGTGCCGTCGGGTCGCACCACCGTGTCGAGCTGGTCGCCGAAGGCGGCGCGGGCCGCGTCGACGACGTCCGCACCGACCTGGTAGCGGTCGGGGTGGATGGCCGGCCCGACACAGGCGACGATGTCGCGCGGTTCGCTGCCGAGCTGGCGCATGGCCGTCACGGCGGCGGGGGTGACCCCGCGGACGGTCCCGCCCCAGCCGGCGTGCACGCAGGCCAGGACGCCGGCCACCGGGTCGTGCAGGACGAGCGGGACGCAGTCGGCCACCATGACGACGAGGATGACACCGGGAACGGTGGTCACGAGCGCGTCGGTCGCCGGTATCGCGTCCGCGGCCGAGCGGGCGCCCCGGCCGCGGTGCTCGTCGGTGACGACGACCACGTTGCGGCGGTGGGCCTGCTCGCAGAACACGAAGTCGTCCAGCTCCGCGCCGAGGGCGTCGGCCACCTTCGCCCGGTTCGCCAGCACGGCCGCGTCGTCGTCCCCGACGTGCAGGCCGAGGTTCAGCGACGCGTAGCGGCCGGTGGACACCCCGCCGTCACGGGTCGTGACGAAAGCGTCCACGCCGTGTCCGTTCAGGGCCGGCCAGCGCAGCACCCGCAGACCTGGGGCGGTCCGCTGGAAGTGCGCTTCGGCCGTGCTCGTGGACATTGTTCCCGGCCTCGATTCCCGACCTTGGCGGTCGTTGTCCCAGGGTTGTAAGAACCTTCTCTTCCGATTCCGGGGACAGCCTGGAGAATGCTGTGGAAATCCTTGGACGGAAGCGTGGAGGTTATGATTTCTCTGAACGATGTCCGGTTGAACGACGTCCGGTGGTGCTGCCGACGAACCAGTCGTTTCCGGCTCGAGGTGGCCTGCGTCCGACCGGGCGGGCGTCGAGGATTGTGTCCGCCGTTCCGCCTCCTTCGGCCCGCATTTGTTCACCTGAACCGGATCGTAGCACCGTCATGGCCGGGCCGGCGGGTCGGTGCCCGTTACCGGCGGGCATACGGTAAGAATGCGGAACACGGGAATATTCCATTCTAACGTCCGTATCCCCGCGATCATCAACCTGGTTGTGGCGCGGCGACAGCGTGCTCACTTACGACACGTCCGCTTCGTGTCACGCTGCCGGTCTCGTGTCACGCTGCCGACCCGCCACTTCTACCAACGGTCACGACGTTCGGGCCACGTGTTCGCGGGCCACGGCCTCCGGTGGGAAGATCCGCCGGGGAGCGGCTGCCGGCGGGGCGTGATGTGCGGCGGGGCGTAACGTACCGGGACAGCAGCCCTACAGGGACCGTTTCAGGGCCCGTCCGCGTGCGTATGACCCCGGCGTGAGCGTGGACGGCCCCGCCACGAGGGGGRGGCGTGCCGTGCGGCGCGATGCTTCACCGGCCTTCGACCCGGTCGACGTCCCGAGGTGGCCGGCCGGCGGTGTCCCCGACGCCGTCCTGCTGGAGAGCCTGTGGGCGTGGCTGTCCGGTGAGCCGGTCCAGGCGCTGGCGAAGGCGTCCGGATGGGGCTGGGCTGGTTCCGCCGACCCGCGTCGGCTGCTGGGCGAGCTCTGTCAGCGCTGCGTGGACTGGGACTTCCGCCGGAACCGGGAGCGTGGCGCGATCGAGAGTGACGCCGCGGTCGTCGGGGACCGGYTCATCCCCGGGGAGTTGGCCGTCGCCGCCGCGCGGGCGCTCGGCATGGTCGACGCGACCGAGCCGCCGCTCGCGGACGCGTCGCGCCTGGTCGTTCTCGCCGGCGCGGTGCGGGCCAATGTCAACCGCCTGCACCGCGCCCGGTCGTTCCAGCGCGGCGAGCCCCGTCCCGGGGATGTCGTTGTCACCACGGCCGCCCGTGATCTCTCCACCGCCGAGCGGAGTCAGGCGGACGCGCTGGGCCTGACCGAATGGCTGCTGCCGGGACGCCGGATGACGACCGAGGCGGACGCCGTGGTCGCCGCGGCCCGCGCCACCTGGGAGCTGCGAGGGCTGCCGGAGATCGACGGCAGGCTCCCGGACGGCGGGGACGGCGAGGAGCGGACGGCCACCGCCTGGCTACGCTGGCCGGGCGGGGCGGTCGCGGACGTGACGGTCGTGGTCGCGCCGTCGGCCGACCCGGACGCCCGCCGGGCGAACACGTTCGACCAGCTGACCTATTGGCGCACCAGGAGCCCGCTGACACCACGCGACCACGTGGTCGCCGTCACCACCCAGATCTACGTGCCCTACCAGCAGCTTGTCGCGATCAGGGCGCTCGGCCGGCCGGCCCGGTGCGGTGTCACGGTGGCCGGGGTCGACGCCGCGGCCTCGGTCACGCCGACGAAGGCTTTCGGCTCCCGTGACTACCTCCAGGAGATCCGGTCGTTCTTCCTGGCGGCCGCGGACCTGCTCAAGGACGTCGACGTCGGCTGACGGCCCCCCGGCGTCACCTCGTCCCGCTCAGCCGGGTTTCGTGCCCGTGCTCATCCCTCCGAGCGCAGGCACGGCCGAGTGTCGGCACACGGCCGAGTGCCGACACGGCCGAGTGCCGACACGGCCGTGTCCTGGCCGGCTTTGTTCCGGCGCGGCCGGGCCCGTCCCGGCGTCCGCGGGCTGGTCGGGTCCGCCGGCCGGTCAGGATGCCGCCGGCCGGTCAGGGTGCCTCCGGCAGAAGGACGTTCGGGTTGAGGATGCCGGCGGGGTCGAGAGCCTGTTTGAGACGGCGGAACGCGGCGATCTCGCTGGGTGAGCGGTTCAGCGGCAGCCAGCGGCGTTTCGCGGTGCCGATCCCGTGCTCCGTGCTGATACTGCCGCCGTTGTCGGCGACGAGCCCGAACACGGCGTCCTCGATCCGCCGATCCTCGGCGTCCCCGCCGGTGCTCCTGCCCCTGCTCCTGCCGCCGCTACCGGTGCCGGTGCCGGTGACATTGACGTGCACGTTGCCCTCGGCGACGTGACCGAACAGCCAGGTCCTCGCCTCGGGTGCGATTCCCGCGACGGTGGCCGGGACCGTCTCGACGAACGAGGGCAGGACGTCCAGCGGCAGGGTCACGTCCATCTTGATGGGCGTGCCAAAGGTGTTGATCGATTCGGTGTGCCGTTCCCGGTAGGCCCACAGGGCGCGGCAGCCGCGCGCGTCGCCCGCCAGGGACGGGTCCTGGACCCCCGGCAGGCTGGCGACGGCGTCCGCCAGCGTCTCCAGCACGGTGGCCCGCCCGACCAGGCTGCCACCACCGATACCGACACTCCCGGCACCGGCATCCCCGACAGTGCTGCCGGGGATGCCGCCGGCGGTGACGCCGCCCCCCGCGTAGACGCCGGTCTCGTCCGCGATCTCGACCAGCAGGTAGGCCGGGTGCTGGCCCCGCAGCGGCCGGGACAGATGGCAGGCGTGGATCACCAGCTCCAGGCCGGGGGAGAGCATCAGCTCGGCGGCCGCGAGCGCGGGCAGGCCGTTGCGCAGCTGGGAGGCCGCGGTCACGGCCCGCTCCACCGAGGCGAAGCCGAGCAGCCCGACCGCCCGCGCCCGGGTGGCCGGTACCAGCCGGACCCGCACCGCCGTGACCACGCCGAGCGTCCCTTCGCTGCCCGCGAGCAGGGACGGCAGATGGTAGCCGGTGTTGTCCCTGGGCAGGCCGGCGAGATGGGAGACGACGCTGCCGTCACCCAGGACGGCCTCCACGCCGAGCAGCTGGGTCCTGGTGTCCCCGTGACGCAGGACGCGCAGGCCGCCGGCGTTCGTCGCGACGGTGCCGCCGACCGTGGCGCTGTCCCTGCTGGCGAGGTCCACGCCGTAGGCGAGGCCGGCGGCGGACGCCGCCCGGTGCAGGCTGCTGACCAGCACGCCCGCGCCGACGGTGGCCTGCGCGGCCGCCGTGTCGACCGACAGGGTGTCGCTGAGCCCGCGCAGGCTCAGCACGATCTCCCCGCGGGTGGGCACCCCGCCGCCGACGAGCCCGGTGTTGCCGCCCTGGGGCACCAGCGGGGTCCCGTACCGGGCGCAGATCTCCACGACCGCGGCCACCCCGGCGGTGCTCACCGGCCGGACGACGGCGGCCGTCCGGCCGACGAAGCGCCCGGTCCAGTCTCCGACGTAGCCGGCGACGATGTCGGGGTCGGTCAGCACGCGCGTGTCGCCTATCGCATCACGCAGTGTTTCCAGTACGGGGTCTCGGGCCATGGCTCAGGCTCTTCCTCGTGATCTCTTCGTCGTAGCTGGCCCGACGGCGGGACGGGTCGGTGGGCCGGTTACGACAACACGTATCACCGTTGTGATGATCTGCTGCTTCGCATATCCGGGCGACTGCGCAGGGTTGATTGTTGTTCGGTACGTCCGGTGGTTCCGTCGGTTGATGCCCGACACGCCCGCGATGGTCGGTGTCGAAAGGGCCTCCGGCATGGACTATTCGGTGGAAGGCGTAACGGTGTTTCGCGCCGGAGCGCGTTCGTCCCGGTGCTCCGGGGATTCGTCGGGGGCGAGAGCGAAAGGACGTGCCGGGATGGTGCCGGGGAGGGTGTCGGGGTGAGTGGCATGACCGGTCTGGTGACGACGAGTCCGCCCCGGCCCGGTGTTTCCCGGCCGGGCACGGGCGGCGGTGACGACGCCCGGGTGCCGCTGCTGGCCCGGCCGCTGGCGTCCTACTACCTGCTGCTGTTCTCCGCCGGACTGCTGTTGCTGTTCGGCCTGATCATGGTGCTTTCCGCCTCCAGCGTGCGTGCCTTCGAGGAACTGGGCTCCCCATACGCGGTGTTTGCCCGCCAGGCGACCTGGGTGGGTATCGGCCTGCCCCTGCTGGTGCTCGGCAGCCGGTTGCCGGTCCGGGTGTTCCGGCTGCTGGCCTATCCCACGATGGTCGTTTCCCTGTTGTTGTTGTTGGTCGTGCTGACACCACTCGGTAAGTCGCTCAACGGTGCCCAGCGGTGGATCGAGTTCGGGCCGTACACGCTACAGCCCAGTGAGATCGCGAAACTCGCTCTCGTCCTGTGGGGCGCCGATCTGCTGGTACGCAAACGCAGGCTGCTGGGGGACTGGARGCACCTGCTGGTGCCGCTCGTTCCCGGCGCGCTGCTGATCTCCGTTCTGATCATGCTTGAGCCGGACATGGGCACGACGATCGTGGTGCTGACCGTCCTGCTCACCCTGCTGTGGGTGGTCGGGACGCCGCTGCGGGTGTTCGCCGCGCTCAGCGGGGCGATCCTGCTGGTCGGAACCATCCTGGCCGTCCGGGAGCCGTACCGGCTGGAACGGCTGATGTCCTATCGCGATCCCTTCGCGGACGCCCACGACACCGGCTTCCAGGCGGTGCAGGGCCTGTACGCGCTGGCCTCCGGAGGCTGGTGGGGAGAGGGCCTCGGCGCCTCCCGGGAGAAGTGGCCGGGGCTGCTGCCCAATGCCCACACCGACTTCATCCTCGCCATCATCGGGGAGGAACTGGGCCTGCTCGGCACGCTGGTCGTCATCATGCTCTTCGCCGTGCTCGGGTTCGCCGGCATCCGGGTCGCCCACCGCAGCACCGACCCGTTCACCCAGCTTGCCGCCGCGGCGGCCACCGGCTGGATCATCGGCCAGGCGGTGGTCAACATGGGGGCCGTGGTGGGGCTGTTGCCGATCACCGGCATTCCGCTGCCGCTGGTGTCCTTCGGGGGCTCCGCGCTGGTCCCGACGATGCTCACGGTGGGCATGCTGCTGTCGTTCGCCCGCAACGAGCCGGCGGCCGCCGCGTTGATCAGCTCCCGGGCGGCGGCCCGGCGCGACGCGCGGGACCGTGCCGGCACCGACCACTGGCGGCGGCGTCTCCACGCCCAGCAGCCGCCCCATGGCGGTTACCGCGCGGACGTCCGCCGTGAGGACGATCCGCGGGTCTCCGCCCGCTGGTGACCCGCCCGCTGGTGCTCCGTCGGCTTGCCTGCGCCCGCCGCCTGGCCGACGCCGCCACCGCCGCCCTCGGCCGCTGACCCACGGCCGCGGGGCCGCCCTGCCCGTCTACGGGCCACGGGCGCGATCATGCTCATGCGCGCACCCACCGGTTGTGCCATGCGCCCGTGTGCCCGGGACGGCCGGTTGGGGCGGGTCCTCGGTACTCTCCTCAGTACCCCACTGTGGGGTCGACGAGGCCGATCAGGGGCTGGCCGGAGCGGTAGCGCAGCAGGTTCTCGTGGAACCGTCGGGCGATGGCCCGTTCCAGGTCGGGGGCCCAGCCTGAGATGTGTGGGCTGATCCGTACCTGGGGGTGGGCGAACAGCCAGTGGTCGGCCGGCAGGGGCTCCGGGCCGGTCACGTCGAGGCTGGCCAGGCGGACCCGGCCGTCGTCGAGGGCGGTCCGCAGCGCCTCCTGGTCGATGAGGGTGCCCCGGGCGATGTTCAGTAGGTRCACGCCGGGCTTCACCTGGCGCAACGTCGTCTCGTTGATGAGATGGTGGGTTTCGGGGGTGGCCGCGGCGCTGAGCAGCACGGCGTCGCTCACCGCCAGCAGGCCGGCGAGGTCGGGCAGCAGCCGGACGCCGTCCACAGGGCTCGGCCGGTCCCGCCGTCGCAGCGCCACCACGTCGACCTCGAGCGCGAGCGCGCGGCGGGCCACCGCATGCCCGATCTCCCCGAAGCCGACGATCCCCAGCGTCGAACCGGCGAGCAGGGCGCCCGGCGTCGGCCGGGGGAAGGTGACCGGCGCGGTGACCCAGGAGCTCTGCCTGGCCCCGGTGAGCAGCGCGGTCACCACCCACTCGCTGATCTGCGTGGCGTGCAGGCCGCGGGAGCAGGTCACCACAGGTGCCGACAGCAGCCAGGACGGGTAGCTGTCGATCCCGGCGGAGACGGTGTGCACCCACTCGACCTCGCCGAACCAGGCCGGCGGCCGCTCGGCGCGCAGGCCCGGCCCGATCAGCAGGACCCGCGGCCGGCGGTCCGGATCCCCGTCGCGGGAACATCGACGATCTCGATGCCGGGCTCACCGCCGAGCGCGTCGTCGAGCGCCCGCCGGACGGGGATCCCCCACGGCAGGGGCAACTGGACGCCGAGGACCAGGCCCCGCGGCGCGGCGGCCTGCGCCGGTATCCCGGGCGCCTCGGCCGTCCCCGCCACCGTGGCCGCCCCCGCCGCCGTGGCTGTCTCCGCCGCCTCGGCCTGGTGCGGGGTCGGTGCGCTCACGCTCGTCATGGGTTCCCTTCCCGTCCGGGCGGTCGGCGCGCGGCTGCGGGCACGCCGGACATTTAGTTGCAGTGCACCATCGTTGCGGACGCGGCGTCCATGCCCGACCAGGCAGGTAGACAAAGTTGAAATACGGCGTTGACATGCCCTTTCCGCCAGTTCCCAGCGGGGTCCCCAGCGGCGCCACCGGGACGGGCGGGGCCGGTGACGGCACCCGGGGAGCGGCCCGCGGCCAGGATGTGCCATCGTCGTGGGCGATGCTGAGGAGTGTGGTACTCGCCGGCGGTGGCACGGCGGGTCATGTCGAACCGGCGCTGGCCGTCGCGGACGCCCTGCGCGCCGCCGACCCCCGGCTGCGTCTGACCCTGCTGGGGACGGCGTCCGGGCTGGAGGCCCGGCTGGTGCCGGCCCGCGGCTACGAGCTCGCGACGGTGTCGAAGGTGCCGCTGCCGCGCAGGCCCACGCCGTCCCTGCTCACCGTGCCCGGACGGCTGGCCGGGGCGGTCAGCCAGGCGTCGGCGGCGCTCGCCCAGGTGCGCGCGGACGTGGTCGTGGGCTTCGGCGGGTATGTCTCCGTCCCCGCCTACCTGGCCGCGCGCCGGGCGGGCATCCCGATCGTCGTGCACGAGGCGAACCCGCTGCCGGGCGTGGYCAACCGGATCGGTGCCAGGTTCACCTCCTATGTCGCGGTGTCCTACCCGAACACGCCGCTGCGTGGCGGGCGGCTGACCGGCATCCCGCTGCGCCCGGAGATCCTGAGCCTGGACCGTTCCCCGGCGGCGGCCCGGGCCGCGCGGGCCGGTTACGGCCTCGACCCCGACCTGCCGACGCTGCTGGTCTTCGGCGGTTCCCAGGGGGCCCGCCGGCTCAACGACGTGACCGTCTCGGTGGCCGGGGAGATCACGTCGAGCGGGGTGCAGGTCCTGCACGCGGCCGGGCCGAAGAACGCCGACACGGTGCTCGCGGAGCTGCCGGCACGGCTGCCCGCGCCCTACGTCGTCCGGCCGTACCTGGACCACATGGCGTCGGCCTACGCGGCCGCGGACATGGCGTTGTGCCGCTCCGGCGCGATGACCTGCGCGGAGCTGGCCGCGGTGGGCCTGCCCGCCGGTTACGTCCCGCTCCCACACGGCAACGGCGAGCAGCGGCGTAACGCCCTGCCGACGGTGGAGGCCGGCGGCGGCCTCATCGTGGACGACGCCGACCTGTCCGCGCAGTGGATCCGTACGGAACTGCTGCCCGTGCTGACCTCCGCCGAGCGGCTGGCGAAGATGTCGGCCGCCTGCGCCGGGTCCGGGCATCCCGACGCCGCGAACGCGATCGTCGCGATGATCCGGGAGGCTGCGGCGTCCCGCCGGCGGCAGCCGCCGCGCCACGCGGCCCGTTGAAGACCCGCCGCGCCACGCGCGGCCTGCCTGAAGACGCCGCCGCGCCACGCGCGGCCTGCCTGAAGACGCCGCCGCGCCACGCGCGGCCTCCCAAAGACCTGGTCTCGGACGGCGGATGGGGCAAGATGTCACTGTGACAGCTCCGGCCCTACCGGACGAGTTCGACCGCGTCCATATCGTCGGGATCGGCGGCGCCGGCATGAGCGGGCTGGCGCGGCTGCTGATGCGGCGCGGCGCGTCGGTGTCCGGCAGCGACGCCAGGGACACCCGCCGGCTGGCCGCGTTGCGGGCGCTCGGCGCTGTGGTGACGGTCGGTCACGATCCAGCCCATCTCGGCGATGCCCGTACCCTGATCGTCTCCCAGGCGATCCCGGACGGGAACCCCGAGGTCGAGGCGGCCCGCAGGCGCGGCCTGCGCGTCGTCTCCCGGTCCGCCGCGCTCGCGGCGCTGATGCGCGGGACGCGTGGGCTGGCCGTCGCCGGCACCCACGGGAAGACGACGACCAGCCTGATGGTCACTGTCGCGTTGCAGGCCTGCGGCGCCGACCCGTCGTTCGTCATCGGCAGCGACATCAACGAGGCCGGCTCCAACGCGCACGCCGGCACCGGCGAGATCTTCGTCGCCGAGGCGGACGAGAGCGACGGCGGTTTCCTGCTCCTGGCGCCCTCCGGCGCGATCGTCACCAACGTCGAAGCCGACCATCTCGACTACTACCAGCGGCCCGAGGACGTCGAGGCCGCCTTCGCCCGGTTCCTCGACGGGGTCGACCCGAACGGTTTCGTGGTGGCCTGCGCGGACGATCCGGGCGCCGCCCGACTGGTCGCGGCCCTGCGGGAGCGGGAGCGCGACGGCGGAAAGGTCCCGCGGGTCACCACCTACGGCGAATCGGTGGACGCCCACGTCCGGGTGGAGCTGCCGATGGTCTCCGCTGCCGGCTCGACCTGTGAGGTGGTCGTCCGCGGGCGGCGCCTGGGCGAGCTGAGCCTGCGGGTGCCCGGCCGGCACAACCTGCACAACGCCGCCGGGGCGCTCGCCGCCGGGCTGGAGCTCGGCCTGCCCGCCGCCGGCCTGCTGGAGGGGCTGGCCGGGTTCGCCGGGGCCCGTCGCCGTTTCGAGACCAAGGGCACCGCGGGCGGCATCCGAGTGATCGACGACTATGCCAACCATCCGACCAAGGTCGTCTCCGTGTTGCGGGCCGCGCGCGACATCGTCGACGGCGGCAGCGTGGTGGTGGCCTTTCAGCCGCATCTCTACAGTCGGACGGCGGCCTTCGCCGCCGAGTTCGGCGCCGCTCTCGGCCTCGCCGACGCGGTCGTGGTCATGGACGTCTTCGGCGCGGGGGAGCAGCAGATCCCCGGGGTCAGCGGCGCGAGCGTCGCCGCGCAGGTGCCACTGCCGGCCGGCCGGGTCGTCTACGAGCCGTCCTGGTCGGCCGCGGCGGACCAGGTTGCGGCGTTCACCCGTCCGGGCGATCTGGTGCTGACGGTCGGTGCCGGCGATGTGACGCTTCTCGGCGGCGAGCTGCTGCGCGTCCTCGCCGAACGGGCCTCCCACGCCCGCTGACCTCGCTCGCTGGCCACGCTCGCTGATTTCGTTCGCTGCCACCTGATCGTTCGGCCTGGTCGCTCGACTGCCTGGCCTGGTCAGCGGAGCCGGCCGCGTGGCGGTCCGGTCGCGGCGTGGTGTTCACTGCCTGTCGTGACCGGTGAGAGCTTGCAGCACGTCCACTTCCTGGGGATCGCGGGATCGGGCCTGTCCGCGCTCGCCCACGTCCATCTCGCCCGCGGCGGGACGGTCAGCGGCAGCGACGCGCAGGACGCCCCTCGCCTGGACGCGCTGCGTGCCGCCGGCGCCCGGATACGAGTGGGTGCTGTCACCGACCCGGCCGCGCTGGACGCGGAGCTCCACGGGGTGGACGTCGTCGTCGCGTCCAGCGCGTTTCCCGACGATCATCCTGAGCTGCTGGCCGCTCGCCACCGGGGCCTGCCGGTCCGCCGGCGCAGCCAGTGGCTACCCGAGCTGACCGCCGGCTACGATCTTGTCGCGGTGGCGGGCTCGCACGGCAAGAGCACCACGTCGGCGATGCTCACCCTGGTGCTGCGCGCCGCCGGAGTGGACCCGACCGCGGTGATCGGCGCCGAGGTGGCGCAGCTCGGCGGCAACGCGCTGGTCGGCGCCGGGCGGGTGTTCGTCCTGGAGGCCGACGAGTACGGAGGCGCGTTCGCCGGTCTCGACCCGGCGCTCACCGTCATCACCAACGTCGAGTGGGAGCATCCCGACCTCTTCCCCGACGAGGCGTCCGTGCGGCGCGCCTTCACCGCGTTCGCCGCCCGGGTCCGCCCCGGCGGGACGCTCGTGGTGTGCGGGGACGATCCCGGCGTACAGGCGGTGCTTGCGGCGCTGCCGGCAGCCCCCGCCCCCGGCTCCGGCTCCAAGTCCGGCTCTGATGCCGGGCCGGGGGACACGGCCGGTGGCGGGCGGGCAAGGGTCATCGACTACGGGCTGCAACCGGGCCGGTCGTGGCAGGCGGTGAACCTGCGTACCACCCCCGACGGGGGCCAGCGGGCGACCGTGCGCCACGACGGTGACGACGTCGGGACGCTCACGCTCGCGCTGCCCGGCGCCCACACCGTCCGCAACGCGCTGGCGGTGCTTGCGGTCGCCACCGAGCTGGGTGTCGAGGTGGAGAGCGCGCTGGCGACGCTGGCGGCCTTCACCGGCGCGGACCGCCGGTTCACGCTGGTTGGCACGGCTGCGGCGACGGACCGCCGGGGCCCGCTGGAGGTGATCGACGACTACGCCCATCATCCGACCGAGATCCGCGCCACGCTGGCCGCCGCCCGCCAGCGGGCCGGTGCGCGCGAGGTGTGGGTGGCTGTGCAGCCGCACACCTTCAGCCGGCTGGYGGCCCTGCTGGACGACTTCGCCGACGCGTTCGCCGACGCCGACCGGGTGTACGTCACCGACATCTACGCCGCCCGCGAGCACGACACGCTCGGCCTGCACGCCGGCGACCTGGTCAAAAAGATCTCCATACCCCAGGCCGCGTACTACGTGCCCTGGGACGAGCTGACCGACCGGCTCGCCACCGACCTCTCGACGAGCCGACTGAACACCCCGGACGGCGTCCTGCTGCTGACTCYCGGCGCCGGAACGATCACCGAAACCGGCCCGCACCTCCTCACGGCACTTCAAGCGGTAGTCCTATAACTGTATGTAGCCTCCTGGCCGCTGGTCTCCCGGCTGCCGGATTCAGATCGTCACGTCCTCCTCGGCGGAGGGCTGCGGCGGCGCGGGCTGGGGGCGCAGGGTCAGGAAGTCCGAGACGCCGATGGCGCCGAGCACGGGCCGCAGCGGGGCGGGTACCTGGCTGCGGCTGTCGTCGTGGACGATGTGCGGCGAGCCGAGTTCCTCCCGGTGGTTACGGTGCTCCAGCACGCAGCCTCCGGCGGCCAGCACGTTGCGCACCMAGTCCGAGTCGCTGCCGTAGGTCAGCGCGACGACGTAACCGCCGTCGGAGCCGAACACGTTGACCGGAGTCCGGTACTCGCGGCCCGACTGGCGTCCCCTGTGCACGATGACGCCGAAACCGGGCAGCCGGGTCGCGGCGGGGCCGGTGACACGGTTGGTGGCCCGGCGGTTGGCCGAGGCAATCCATCTGGGCAGGGGCATGTACGACCTCCTTGAGGAGTGGCTGTCGCGCCACGCACGTCGACTGTCGTACCCAGCCGAGCGGGGACCCGACCCCGATTCGGGAGGCCAGCCGTCACGAAGGCCGGTCGCCACACCGTCCGAGGGTCGTCCGGGCGGCCGGCCGGCGGAGGCCGGATCAGGTCATTGCTGGATGATCGTCGGATGGTCAGAAGTACGACGGACAGAGCGGTACGCCGGGGACAGGCTCGTCCTGCTCGCCCTGGGACACCGCGGTCGCCGGCAGATACCCCCAGGCGGCGGTGTATCCATGGGTGTTGGCACGCCCGTTGTCACCCTGGGTGTACAGCCACCAGGTGTTGGTGTTGCCCTGGATGACCGGGTTCGGGCGGCCCTGGTACTGGCACAGCGCCCACACGCTCGCGGCCGCGGCCATGTACCCGCTGTCATCGAGAGTCTCCGACGCCTGGTCGGAACGGACGTTGGCGTAGACGGCCGAAGCCACGTAGGTGCTGCAGTAGTAGCGGGTCGAGAAGGCCCGTCCGGCGTAGTCGGTGATCGCCTCGCCGCGCGCCGAGCAGCCGCGGACGGGAGCYGGCTGCGGCGAGGGCCGGGCAGAGGAGGGAACCTGGGACGGGGCGGGCAGGGGAGCCGGGCCACTGCCTGTCCGGGGCGGTGGGTTTGCCGGCTCCCTGGGAGCCGGTGCTGTCGGCGCGGCGGGCGATGTCGGCTGCCGCGCCGAATCCGGGTTCGCCGATACCGCATCCACGGGCCCGGCCACGGGTCCGTGGATATCGCTCAGTACTGCCCCGCCATCGTCGGAGACCAGGAGATTCCCCGGCTTGATGTCACGATGGGTGATGTCGGCGCGGTGCGCCGCGGCCAGTGCCCGGGCGACGGACACACCTACCCCGACGGTTTCCGGCGCTGACAGCCGGTTCGGCTGGTTCGGCTGGTTCGGCTGGTTCGGCTGGTTGTTGTCGCGCATCCGGTCGACCAGCGATCCCCGTGGGAAGTACTGCATCGCGATGAACGGCTGGTCGTCGGTGGTGGCRCCCGCGTCGTACACGGTGATGATCTCGGGGAGGTGGGACAGGCGGCCGGACGCCTGRCACTCGCGGGTGAACCGGCGCAGCGCGGCCGCGTCCCCGACGTCGGCGCTCAGGACCTTCACGGCTACCGTTCGCGCGAAACGTTCCTGGTAGGCGGTGTAGACGGTGCTGAACCCGCCGATCGCGACTCGGCGGAAATCCCGGTACCCCTCGATGGCCGGGCCCGGCGGCACCCGCGCCGCATCCTGGCTCTCCCGAGTCCTCCCCACATCGCCCCCGGTATGTTTCGCACGAATCCGTCCGCCGCGGCGTATGCCTCCCGTTGGATATGGTAAGCCGTGACGCGCTTCGGCGACGTACGCGAGGGGAGCGCCGCGGGGACGTGACACACATGAGTTGTTTTTCCAGTGGCTCCGCGGCCGCCGGCCACGTGAAAAGATCTGTGATCGCACGGCCTTTGGTCGTTACAGACTGTCCTTATTGCTTCTTGGTAGAGTGCTGTCTAGCCTTTCAGGTGTCTCTTCGGACGGTGGCTTCACCGTCGCCGGCCATGTCTGCTGAGAGGCACCGAAGACGCCACCCAGCCAGGTCATGGTGGGCGTGCATAGCCGGAGTAAGGGTGGTGACATGATGGCGAGTGTCTTCGGGTGTGATCCCGATGTCGCCCGCCAGGTCTCCAGCGACCTGGCCGATATTCGTAGCACTCTTGCCTCTCTTGGTGCCGCCTTCGACGGTCTACACGGTGTGACCGGCTCGCGGGAGGTGGAGACTGCGCTGGACCATTTCGTGAGTCATTCATCCGACAGTCGTGAGTTGATGGACGAGTTGTTGGAGCGGGCATCCGGCCTGCTGCGCGGGCTGGCCGAGGGAGTGTCCGAGGTGGATTCCGCTCTGGCCGGTGCGTTGGAGCCGGCTTCACCCGAGGTTCCTGCCGCCGTGGTGTCCGCCTCGCCGGTGGCTGCGGGTGGCATGTGATGGGCGTGACGGCCACCGGTGTCCCGTCGTGGTTCACGCTCCGGGTTCCCCGCTCCTGGTTCGAGTTCGATGTGTGGCGGGCCACCCGGACCGGTGATCTCGCACGGCTCGTCGACGCCCGTATCGCGCACGTTCCGCAGTTGCGGCAGCAGCGGTCGGCGCTGCTCAGGCTGCTGCGGGAGGTCGCCGAGCGGGCCGAGCGGCAGGGAGCTGTCTACTGCGCGGCGGCGGCCGAGCTGGTGGAAGGTTCCGGCGGCCTGGTGGCGAGCGTGATGGTGTTCCATACCGATGGCGCGCCGAATGCCGTGGACAACACGGTGGACGCGATCGCGGGGCATGTTACCGCCGTGGCACCGACGGACCGGGGATTCCCATGGCGCACTGTGGCGATTGTCGAGATACCGGCCGGCCGGGCCGTGCGTGTTCGCGGGGTCGAGCGGGCCGAGCCGGACGGGGTGCCGATCGACAGCGTTGTCATGCAGACGCTCGTCCCGGTGCCCGGCGACCGCGGGGTGCTCAACGTCGTTCTGAGCAGTCCACATGTCGACATCGCCGACGACCTGTTCGACCTGTTCGACGCCATCAGCGACACGCTGGCCTGGTCGCGGGATCGTCCGGACCAGTTGTTCGCCACGAGTTCTTCCCAGTAGTTCACGTTCATCCCAGCAGTTCCGGAGCGGTTCCGTCGGTCGCCCGGATCCGTCTGAAGAAAGGGAGTACGCCATGGCCAACGTCCACGTCGACTACGGAGCGCTGCAGAACGCCGCGTCCAGGCTCACAGGTGGCCAGCACGAGATGGAGTCCCAGCTGGCCCAGCTCAAAAGCCTGATTGACAGCCTGGTAAGCAGTGGTTTCATCACCGACCAGGCGTCCGGGAAGTTCCAGCAGTCCTACGACCAGTGGAACACCGGTACAAGAAACGCCATTGCCGGGCTGGAGGGCATGAGTGCTTTCCTCAACAAGGCGGTCACAGAGCATCAGCAGCTCGATTCCGTGCTCAGCCAGTCCACGGGCGGYTGACCCACGGCTGTGGCTCGTCCCGGATGACCCGCCCCGGATGACCGGCCGTCGGGCGGCCTGCCCCGCGGCCACCCGGCCACCCGGACGGCCGGCTCCGGAGATCACCGGCAGGCCCGTGTTCGGCAAGCCGCCGCGCAGGGCGCGGGCGTGAGATCCGCGCGGCCCGCATACAGCCATGATCACTACTGTCGGTAGGTGAGTGAAGGAGAACAGCGGTGAGTGACTGGGGCGTCCTGGAGCTGGACGGTGATCCGACCCCGGGCGACCCAGAAGCGGTGCGGGCCCTGGCCACCCGGCTACGGGAGCAGGCCGAGCGAGCCGAGAGCTCCACCACCCGCCTGCGTGCGATCGCGGCCAACGGCGGTGATCTGCGGATGGCCGGTGACTACGCCCCCCGGTTCACCGAGGCGCTCGCTGAACTGCCCGACGAGCTGGCCAAGCTCGCCCGTGCCTACCGCGGCTGCGGCGACGCGCTGTCCACCTATGCGACGACTCTGACCGAGGCGAAGACACGCGCGGGTGGCGCGCTGCGGCAGGGCCTGGACGCTCACGGCCGCTACCAGGCGGCGTTGCGTCAGGTCCGGACGCTGCTGCCGCCCGACCGGGAGGTGGCGTTGTGGCCGCGGGCCGAGCTCAGCGACGGCTCGATCAGTTCCGCGACGGTGGGCTGGGAGTCTCCCGATCTTGCCGTGCAGGTGCGGGCGGCCGCGCAGCAGGGGCAGGTGGCCAGCGCCGACCGGCTGCGGGCCCGGCGGCTGGCCGATGACGCCGCCGAGCTGCGCGGGAACGCGGCGCACACCTGTGCCCGCGAGATCGAGGACGCGCTGGCCGGCAGCGGGATCAAGAACAAGCCGTGGTACGAGAAGATGTGGAACGCCGTGTCCGCGCCGTTCCGGTCCTGGGACAGCTTCGTGGAGCTGTGCCGTGACGTCGCCATGGTCGCCGGTGTGGTCGCGTTGTTCGTCTCCGGGCCGATCGGGCTCGCGCTCGTCGGGATCGCCCTGGTGGCCGGCGCCACCGTCTTTGCCGACACGCTGATGAAGTACGCGCGTGGCCAGGCGTCGTTGGGCCAGCTCGGTCTGGACGCCCTTGGTCTCATCCCGGGCGCGCGGGGCGTTACCAGTGCCGCCGGGCTGGCGCGTGCCGCCGCCGGTCTGGCGCGCGGGGTCACGCACGGCCAGGGGGTGAAGCTCGTCGGCGCCGCGCTGCGCGGCGCCGGCACGGCGCTGGCCGCCCGTGGGCGCAACATGATGTCGGTAGCCAGGTGGGGGCTTTCCAACCCGCGGGCGAACGGGGTCGAGGCCGTCAAGCGCCTGGTCCGACTGGACCCGATCGACGTCGCGACCGGTGACATGGTGCTGACCCAGACCGACGCGGAGCTGCCCGGCGTACTACCGTTGCCGCTGTCCCGGACGCACGTCTCCTCCTACCGGTTGGGCAGCTGGTTCGGCCGTTCGTGGGCGTCCACCCTCGACCAGCGGATCGAGGTGGACGACAACGGGGTCTATTTCGCCACCGCGGACGGCATGACCCTGGTGTACGCGGCGGTCGCGGACGCCGACGGGCCGGTGTTGCCGGTGGAGGGGCCGCGCTGGCCCCTGACCCGCGGCGCGGACGGGACATACGTGATCAGCGATCCGTGGCAGGGGCGGACCTGGCATTTCACCCCCCTCACCCCGCTCACCCCCCTCACCCCGCTCACCCCCCTCACCCCGCTCACCCCGCCGCACGGGGCAGCCGGCGAGCCACGACCGTCCGGTGGGCAGCGGGCGGCCGGCGGACCCGTCCAGTGGCCGCTGAGCGCGTTGAGCGACCGCAACGGCAACCGCATTGATTTCGTTTACGACGGGGATGGCGCTCCCGTCGAGATCGCCCATTCCGGCGGTTACCGGATCCGGGTGGACACCTGGCGACACCGGGTCGTCGCGCTGGCCCTGCTCGGCGGGGACAGCGGCGGCAACGATCCCGGCAGCAACGATGACGACGGGTCCGCGACCGTGCTGGTGCGGTTCGGCTACACCGAGGCCGGTGACCTTGCCGAGGTCGTCAACTCCTCGGGCCAGCCGCTGCGCTACGACTACGACGACGACGGTCGCATACTGCGCTGGACGGACCGCAACGCCACCGAATACCTGTATGCCTACGATGCCTCCGGCCGGTGTGTGGCCACGGTGGGCAGCGGCGGCTGCCTGACCGGCCAGCTACGGTACGACACCGAGCGGCGCACGACCACCGTCGTCGACTCGCTGGGCCACGCGACGATCTACCGTCGCAACGAGGCGTTGCAGGTCGAGTCGGTCACCGACCCGCTCGGCAACATCAGCCGCTACACCTGGGACAGGTACGACCGCAAGCTCACCGAGACCGACCCGTTGGGCCGTACCGTCCGCTACACCTATGACGCCGCCGGCAACCTGACGGAAATCGTCAGGCCGGATCGTGGTCGAACAACCGCGCGGTGGAACGATCTGCGGCTGCCGGTGACCCTCGTGGAACCGGACGGCGCCCGCTGGGAACGCTCCTACGACGACCGCGGCAACCTGACCGCCGTGGTCGACCCGGCCGGTGCCCGGACGGTGCTCGCCTACGACGACCGCGGCCGGCTCACGGCCGTCACCGACGCGCTCGGGCACACCCGGCGGGTCGAGACCGACGCCGCCGGCCTGCCTGTCGCGGTGACCGACCCGCTCGGCGCGGTCACCGTCTACGAGCGGGACGCCTTCGGCCGAGTGGTCGCGGTGACCGGCCCGATCGGTGAGGTGGCCCGGTTCGGCTGGACGGTCGAAGGCAGACTGGCCTGGCACACCCGGCCGGACGGGGCCACCGAACGCTGGACACACGACGGGGAGGGCAATCTCGTCGAGCACGTGGACGTGGCCGGGCTGGTGACCCGCACCGAGGTCACGCACTTCGACCTGCCGGCGGCGCGGACCGGCCCGGACGGGGCGCGGCTGGAGTTCTCCTACGACACCGAGCTGCGGCTGGTCGCGGTCACCAACCCGCAGGGCCTGGTCTGGCGGTACGACTACGATCCGGCGGGAAACCTCGTCGGGGAGACCGACTTCAACGGGCGGGCGCTGGCCTACGGGTATGACGCCGCCGGCCAGCTCGTCGAACGCACCAACGGTGCGGGGCAGACCGTGCGCTTCACCCGCGACCCGCTTGGTAACGTGATCGAGAAGCACAGTGCGAGCGGTGTGACGACGTTCACCTACGACGCGGCGGGACGGGTGACACGGGCGACGAACCCCGACACCGACTGTACGTTCCAGCGGGACGCCCTCGGCCGGGTGCTGGCCGAGACCTGCAACGGCCGTACGCTCATCTCGGCCTATGACGTGCTCGGCCGGCGGGTACGGAGGGTGACCCCGTCCGGGGCGGCCAGCGTCTGGGAGTACGGCCCGAACGACCTGCCGCTGTCCCTGCACACCGCCGGCCGGACCCTGCGCTTCACCCACGACGAAGCCGGTCGGGAGGTACGGCGCAGCCTGGACACCGGTGTCGTGCTGACGCAGGCCTGGGACGTCAACGATCAACTGCTGTCACAGACCGTGACCGCTGGCGGGCCGGGAACAGCCCGCGTGGATGCGCCGGGGACGACGCGGCAGGCACGGGTGCTCCAGCGCCGCGACTACAGCTACAGCCTGGACGGCTACGTCACCGAGATCGACGACATGCTCGCAGGCCTGCGCCGGTTCGACCTCGACCCGGCGCGGCGGGTCACCGCCGTCCACGGGGCGAACTGGTCCGAGCGCTACGCCTACGACGCCGCGGGCAACATCACCGACGCGTCCTGGCCAGTGCCTGCGCAACGCGACGGGCGCGACAAGGAGCACGAGGCCGCGCAGGGCGGACGTGAGTACGCCGGCACGCTGATCCGCCGCGCGGGCAGCGTCCGTTACGAGCACGACAGCCAGGGACGGGTGACCCTGCGCCAGCACAAGCGACTGTCGGCGAAGCCGCGCACCTGGCGTTATACCTGGGACGCCGACGACTGCCTCACCGCCGTGACCACACCGGACGGCCAGCGCTGGCACTACCTGTACGACCCTTTCGGCCGCCGCATCGCCAAGCAGCGTGTCACCGACAACGGCACCGGCGATGCCGGTGGGGTTGTCGGGCGAGTCGACTTCACCTGGGACGGCGCCGTACTCGCCGAGCAGAGCCACGTCACCGAGGCCGACCTGCCAGCCCGTGTCACCACCTGGGACTGGGAGCCCGGCAGCTTCCGCCCCCTCACCCAGTCCGAACGCCGCCCATCCGACGGCGCGGACCAGGCATGGTTCGACGCCCGGTTCCACGCCATCGTCACCGACCTCGTCGGCACCCCCACCGAGCTGATCGGCCCGGACGGCAACCTGGCCTGGCGCAACCGAACCACCCTCTGGGGCGCCAGCCCACAGCCCGCCGATGGTGTCGTCGACTGCCCGCTACGCTTCCCCGGCCAGTACCACGACCAGGAAAGCGGCGCCCACTACAACTACTTCCGCTACTACGACCCCGAAACCGCCCGCTACGACTCCAACGACCCCCTCGGCCTCACCCCCGCCCCCAACCCCCACACCTACGTCCCCAACCCCCTGTCCTGGCTCGACCCTCTCGGCCTCGCCCCGTATACCGGTGACAGCCCGCTAGGGAGGAGCGGTGCGCTTAACAAGGCAAAAGGGGATCTGGGAATACCGCGATCACGACACCCAGAAGAAGTTAGCCGTGTCCCGATGAGCGATAGAAACGGGCACCGCGTTCTCGGAGAGAACGGACGCCCTGTCATGACGAGGGAGTACACGTACGTACGTCCCGATGGCAGTAAGGTCATTATTCAGGATCACTCTGCTGGCCACCGGTTTGGCGAAGGCGGAATAGGTGATCGGGGTCCGCATTTTAACGTCAGGCCTCCGGAAAATACCAGGTCCGGACATGTGCCGGGAACAGATGATCACTATCCATTTGTAAGGTAGGCACGATGGCAAGTTGGCCAGATGTTCTCGATGATCCTCGCAGCATTCAGGCGATCTACGACGACAGAACCCCTCCGCTGGAATCGGTCGTGCTACATGAGATCTCTCTACATCGCGACGGTCCACGAGTGGTTCTAAGATTCGATCTTCCGGAGTACCCCACGCATCCACCCAAAAAATGGCTCAACCAGGGGCTCAATGTCGTACAGATCCAATTGATGCTTATTGGTATCCGAGATCTGTCGTTGCGTGGATGGAGTCATGAGTCTTCCGTCAATCTTTCATTGGAGAGGCAAGGCGATGCGGTCAGAGTGGCCGCATCATCGGGGTCGACGACAATAAACATTTCGGCGGAAGCGGCATCAATCGTCTCTGTTTCCGCTTATCTGTCCCCTGGGCTCCGGTGATTGAGGGCTGGGGTCGATAGGGTCATCGTTGCCGATTACCGGGCCAGATGGATCAGGGTGGTGGTGGGGTGGCTGCGGCCGGGTGGGGTGGCGAAGAGCTGATCGGGCTCCAGGTTGAAGCCGTGTTCGTGGGCCGCCGTGTTCGGTTGTGGGCGATGTGCGGTCTACGGCTGGTTCGCTTTGGTGGACCTTGGCCATCTTGCTTGTGCGGTGCGTGATCGAGGGTAACTTCATCACCATGAACTACAATGGACTGTAGTTCGGGCGAGAGGAGTAGGCGTGGTGGGGGGTGGGTTCGTCGGGCGGTCCGCGGAGCTTGCTCGGCTTGAGGCGCTGCTCGGGCGGGTGGGGGAGGCGCGGCGGGACCTGCCGGGGGTGGCGGTGCTGCTGCGGGGCCGGCGCCGGGTCGGCAAGTCGCGGCTGGTGGAGGTGTTCTGTGAGCGGGCACGCGTCCCGTTCGTGTTCTTCCAGGCGAGTCAGGGCGCCGATCCCGCCGCCGAGCGGGCGGCGTTCGCCGCGGCAGTGCTCGAGTCCGACCTTCCCGGTCGGGATCTCTTCGAGTCCGGCACGGTTCTGCCGACCTGGGCGGCGTCGTTCCGTCAGCTGGCCGCGGCGTTGCCCGCCGACACGCCGAGCATCGTGGTCATCGACGAGATGCCGTGGCTGATCGAAACCGACCCGGCGCTGGAAGGGGCGCTGCAGACGGCCTGGGACACGCAGCTCTCGCGCAAGCCGGTCCTCCTGATCCTGATCGGTTCGGACCTGGCGATGATGGAGCGTCTCGACGACTACCGGCGGCCCTTCCACCAGCGGGGCACGGTGATGGTGCTGCCACCGCTGAATCCGGCCGAAGTCGGCGCCATGGTCGGCCTGCCGGCTGCCGGAGCCATCGACGCGTACCTGGTTACCGGCGGCCTGCCGCTGATATGCCAGGAATGGGGGTCAGGCCAGTCGGTCGAGAGCTTCCTCGCTGTCTCGCTCGCCGACCCGACGTCCGCACTGCTGGTCTCGGGAGAACGGTCACTCGCCGCCGAGTTCCCAGGGCATATCCAGGCCCGCAYGGTGCTGGCCGCTATCGGTAACGGCGAACGTACGTGGAGCGGCGTTCGCGCGGCGGYGTCCGCCGGAGCCGAGCCGATGGMGGCGAGTTCGCTGACGAACGCACTGCGCCTGCTCGAAGCCAAACGTGTGGTTGCTGTCGACACCCCGCTTTCGACCAGGCCGGCCGAGAAGGAGCGCCGTTATCGGGTGGCCGACCCATATCTCCGCTTCTATCTCGCCTATCTCGCAGCCGGCCTGCCGCTCGTGGAACGGGGGCGAGGGGATCTGCTGCTGCGGCGGGTTAAACGATCTTGGTATGCCTGGCGTGGCCGGGCGGTGGAACCGCTGATTCGGGAGACTCTGCTGCGTATGGCGCCGGAACTCGGTTGGCCCGAGGCGGAGGCCGTCGGTGGCTGGTGGAACCGGCAGAACAACCCCGAGATCGACGTGGTCGGCGCTGACCGGGAGGGGGCTGCGAACCGCATAATCTTTGCCGGCAGTATCAAATGGCAGTCGACGCAGCCATTCGACCAGCACGACTATGCCGCGCTGGTGCGTGATGTCACCGCGGTGCCGGGCTTTGACACGTCGACCGAACTTCTCGCCATCAGCCGGACGAGTGCTGCCGCCGGTGTTCCCGCCCGTTCCATCGGCCCAGAAGATCTTCTGGCAGCGTGGAGATCTCTCCCGCGGAACGGGCACCCCGCGTAGGTAGCCGCGTCCTCCGAGGACTGGAGCAGCCGTGGTCTCCGTCGAACCGGGGCCATTCATTCTCAGTGACGGACGGCTACCGGGCGAGGTGGATCAGGGTGGTGGTGCGGGCGGTGGCGAGGTGGCCGCGGCCGGGTGGGGTGGCGAAGAACTGGTCGGGTTCCAGTTTGAAGCCGTGTTCGCGCGCCACCACTGGTGAGGTGGGTGTGAGCAGCAGCCGGGCACCGCTGGTCATGACCTCGCTGGATCCCGTCCCAGCAGGTGGCGGCCTGGCGCGAGCCACACGATCAGGCCCGCGTCGTGACCGTCCCACACCCGTAGAGCACCGGCGACACCACGTTGGACGGCGCGCGGCCAGGGGCCCGGAGCGCCGATACCGATCGTCGCGCCGTGCACCAGGGGGCTTTCGGCAACGCTCCCGGCGCGGTCGAGCGGCTGGTCGCCGACGAAGCAGCGGCGGCCGTCGACCAGCGGCAGCGCGTCGAGCACGGAGCCGACCTCGGTCTCGGGAGCGGCCGATATCTCGACGTCGCGCCGGGTACCCGCGTCGGGGTCGTGCACACTCAGTCTGAGGATCATCTCCTGCTTCGCTCCCGTGCGCGTTCCACACCACCATCAGGCGACATCACTGCCGATGCCCCCATCACGCCTTTCGCGAAATCGGCCGGAATTGTTGGCAAATGTACTCGGCTGGCCTTTACGAACGCCAGCAGCCGGGAAGCCGGCCGCTGGCGCGGCCCAGTATGCCGGCCGACCGCCCGGCTTGGCCGTCGTGTCCAGCGTGGCACCTGAAAAGACGACACGATCGGCAAATCGGTGAACTGGGCCGGAGCGGCGCGGTGCGCCTCTGATGCGGGGCCCAACCGCCGAGTCCCGAGGCCGGTCGTATCCCGGTTGGCCGGGACGGCGACGTGGTGCAACCCCGCTGGCGCGTGTCAGCGTCGCGTTTCACGACCGGACAGGGTTCCCCTGTGGGCCACCGTCGGGTTTACGGTGGCGTAAACTTGATGATGTGACGACCATGATGCGGGTGAGTCCCGAGACCAGGGAGCGGGTGCTTCGGGTCGCAGCCGAGGACTTCGGCGGCGCCAGCGCCGACGAGACCGTGCGTCGGCTGCTGGACGAACACTGGCAGCGCAAGGCCGTCGCCGCGATGGACCGTTTCCGCGCGCAGGATCCGGGGGGCTGGGCCGAGTATCTGGCCGAGGGACGGGCGTGGAGCGCGGTGGACGCCCCGGTCGCCGACGCGGCGTGGGATGCCGACGAGGTGTGGGACGAGAGCGTGTGAGGGTGGGCGTCGCGCCCTGGGAGGTGTGGTGGCTCGACTTCGACCCCACCGAGGGGCGTGAGCAGGCCGGCCGGCGTCCGGCCCTGGTGGTGTCCTCGCGTTTTCACCTGGCGCTGACCGGTGGCGCGCTCGTCAGCGTCCTGCCGTTGACCACGCGGGAGCGGCCCGGCTGGATTCACCGGGTCCGGATCGACATCCCCGGCAAGCGTGCCGGCTGGGTGATAACCGAGCAGGTCCGGACGGTCTCGGCCGGCCGGCTGACCGGCCGCGGCCCGCTCCACCGGCTGGACGCCGAACAGATCGCCGAGGTGCGCACCGTCCTGGCCCAGATGATCGACCTCTGATGGGACGTACCGGGTCGCCGTAGGGCCGGCTCGGTGCCGGTAGCCGCCGGTGGGTGAGCGCTCGCAACCTCTGGACGTAAGTCGAGTCCCAGGGGCAGACCGTGCCCCTGTCGGTGATTATCGTCGGCATGGTTGGGGCGGCCGGCGAAGAGATGGCGCGGGGGCTGTCAGGCAACCGATAGTGACGTGGCTCAATTGGTCGTGGGAATGTGCTCTGCGAAGCATGGTGGCCCGCCGGCGGTATGGCGACCGACCAGCCCGTCACCGGTCGGCGACATCGACGCCGGGCATACAGCGACGGGGGAGCGATGAGCATTGTCTCCAGACCGGAGATCCCACCTTCTGAGCCGGATGTTGCCTCATTTCCGTCCCGTGACCTGGCGGCACTGCGTTTCCGTGAGCGGTTGAGAGGTTATTTCTCGACCAGGGTGACCGACGACTTCCGGGCCGGATTCGCCCGGGGTCGCTCCGCGCGGACGTCGGTCCGCATCGATCTCACGGTCGACTTCGACGACGCCGACGCGCTGCTGCGTGACCAGAGCACGCCGGGCCGCCCGTCGGGAAGCGTGCGGGTGCCGATCCTGTCGAGCACGGCGCTGACGATCGAGGACGGCGAGTGCGTCCTCCGCGAACCCGACCCCGATCGGGTCGAGACCTGGCACGCGCGGTACCGTCTGCTGCTCGTCGCCGACGACGGTGGACGCTACATCCTCGAGGGCTTCAAGGTACTGCACGATCATCCGGGGCTCGACGCGTGGTCCGACACGACCACCCTCAACCTGACGCTGCGCACGGACGACGGGCGGACACTCGGGGCGGGCCGCGCCAGGTCCGCGTGGCGCGGCCCGCTGCGGGCGCTTCGCCTGGCCCGGCGGGTCCGGGCGCCGTGGGCGATCGAGGTGCGCGGTGTCACCGACGCCGGCCGCCGCCGGGAGTACGAGCTGGCCGCCCTGAAGCTGCTCGCCAGGCACCTGCGGCGGATCTACGGCGGCCCGCTGGACGAGGCCCGGCGCTTCCCCGCCGCCACGGCCCACCGGCCGGCCGGCCCCAGGCGGCGGGCGCTGCGCCTGCCGGAGCCCGAGGTTCGCTGGTGCGGCGAGGGCGGTCGCTGGCACGAGGGCGCCGAGGTGGGCGCCGACGGCTGGCTGCGCCTGATCCGCTACCGGGGCGGGGAGAAGGGGCCGGTGCTGCTCGCCGCCGGGTTCGCCATGTCCACCGGAGCCTTCGTCACCGACGCGATCCGCACGAACCTGACCGAGTTCCTGGTCGAGCACGGCTACGACGTCTGGCTGTTCGACTACCGTGCGTCCATCGACCTGCCGTCATCGACCACCCAGTTCACCATCGACGCCATCGCCACCGAGGACTGGCCGACCGCGGTCGCGGAGGTTCGGCGGGTGACCGGGGCAGCCGACGTCCAGGCGTACGGGCACTGTGTGGGCTCCGGGTCGCTGCTGATGGCGCTGGCGGCGGGCCTGCTGCCCGACGTCCGCTCGGTGGTCTGCGCCCAGTTTCCGCTGCATCTGGTCACGTCACGACTGAACAGGCTCAAGATCGCCCTGCGTGTCAGTGAGCTGCTCACCGCCGCCGGTCTCAGGCTGGTTCGGCCGGCCCGCCGGTTCACCCTGCCGAACGCCGCCGTCGACCTGGCGTTACGCGCGCTGCCGATGGCCCCGTCGGAGCGGTGCGGCCAGGCGCTGTGCCGCTGGATCAACGCCATCTTCGGCTGCACCCACCGGCACGCCCAGCTCAACCAGGCCACCCACGAGGCGCTGCACGGCATGTTCGGCGTCGGCAACATCGCCTCGCTGCGGCACCTGGCGTCGATGATGCGGGCGGGCCGGGCCGTCGACGCCGCGGGCGGCGACGTCTACACCCGTGATCCGCGGTTCCTGCGGCTGCCCATCCACCTCCTGCAGGGGACGGAGAACTACATCTTCCTGCCGGAGGGGAGCGCGCGGACCCTGCGCTGGCTGCGTGACGCCAACGGCCCGGAGCTATACAGCCGCAGCATCCTGCCCGGTTACGCGCACCTGGACGCGGTCATCGGCCAGAACGCCGACCGGGACGTCTACCCGCTCATCCTCCAGCACCTGGAAGCATCCGCCGGGGTTCTGACGGCCTCCGCCGAGGTCGAGCTGTCACGGTGACCCGGCCCGTCGCGGCGGTGACCGGGTCAGGCTCCTGGCGGTATCTGCCGGTCCGCGCGGGTGCGTATCGCTTTCAGGTCGAGGTCGGCGGCGGTCCGCAGCGCGGCCGCGCGCAGGCCCTCGGCGCGTTCCCGGTCGCCGTCGCAGCCCCGGGCGGTCAGCACGAGCGCGTACTCCGTCTGGGTGAGCGCGACGAACGGCACGGAGCCCATCGTCTGGTGCCGCTCCAGAGCCGCCTCGAAGTGCGCGCAGGCGGCGTCCCAGCGGCCGAGCGTCCCGGCGAGCACCCCGAGGTGGTGGGTGACCGCGCCGAGGAAACCAGCCAGACCCAGGGTGGCGTTGTGCCGGGCGAAGGGGAGGACGAGGTCGTAGAGCCGGCCCGCCCACTCCTGGTCCCCGACCGCGGTCACCGCCTGGACGAACGCGACGATGGTGGCCCACCACGAGTAGTTCTCGTCCAGCCTGGCCGGCGCGTCCGGGGAGAGCCGGCCCAGCAGCTGACGGACCTGGCCGTCGGCGCCGGACTCCGCGCCCAGCCAGGCCCGCATCGCCGGCCAGATCTGGATGTGTGACTGGAGGGTGGCGATGTCGTCGATGAGCGAGCGGGCGTCGGCGAGGCGTCCCTGCAGCCACAGCATCGGGAGCGCCTGGCCGATGGGGATCAGGTCGGTCTGCGAGTGGCCGAGCTGGCGCAGGTGGGCCTGCAGCTCACCGGCCAGCCGTTGGGCGTGCCCGTAGCGTCCCTCGATGGTGGYGACGACCACGTTCCACATGGTCGCGATCCGCAGGAACTCGGGATGGCGCAGTTCGCGGGCGAGGTCGGTGAGGGTGGCGGCGGTGTCGGCGGCCAGCTCGAACTCCCCTCGCCGGAACCGCGCGGACATCTTGATCCGCAGTCCGTCCAGGAGCAGTTCGTGGTTGCCGAGCTCCTCGCCCAGCCGCAGGATCTCGGCGGCGTCGACAAGCTGCTCGTCGACGTCGCGGGGGCCGTCCAGCGCCCAGCAGCGGTGGCGCAGCACGGTGGCCAGGGTGGCGAGGTCCCGCACCCGCCGGGCCATGGCGATCGCCTCCCGGCAGAGGGCGACCCGTTCGGCGTACGGGCGCTCGTGGTGTATCCAGTGGGCGAGCCGACCCAGGGCCCTGGCCCGGGCCGGGCTGTCGGCGGTGCCCAGACGCTGCAGCGCCTCCTCCAGCAGCGCCCGGCCCCGCGGGTCGGGGCTGACCGCCGGGGGCAGCACACCGCCGTAGCCGAAGGCGGCGCGGGTGAACAGATCGGTGGAGTCACTGCTACGGGCGGCGGCGGCCGCCTCGAGGAAACGGGCGTCCCGGGCCGGGTACTCCTCGGCCCGTCCGTGGGCGTCGCCCAGGGCGAGCAGCAGTTCGGCGCGCAGCCCGCCGCCGTTGCGGTCCAGCACGTCCAGCGCGCGGCGGTAGTGCAGCACCGCGCCGTCGAAGGCGGCCTCCGCCAGGGCCCGGTCGCCGGCGAGCCGCGCGTAGTGGACGGCCCGGTCGGCGACGGCCGGGTCCGCGGACGCCCAGTAGTGGTGTGCGAGCTCGGCGTGGGCGCTGGCCTGGCGGTCCTGGAAGGCGTCCCMGATCCGGCGGTGCAGCCGGGCGGAGCGGGTGACACCCAGGTTGTCCCGCAGGAACCGGCGTACGACCGAGTGCGAGAAGACGTACCGGGCGGGCTGGTCGTGGTCCTCGTGCACCAGACCGGCCTGCTGCGCCTCGTCGAGGAGGTCGAGCAGGCGCATCTCGTCGATCCTGGTCGCGGTGCTGAGGATGTCCACGTCGAACTCGTGGCCGATCACGGAGGCGACGTCCAGCGCGGCGGCGCACTCCCGGGACAGCCGGCTCAGCCGCCAGCGCACCAGATCCCGCACGGTCTCGGGGATCTCGATCTGGGACGGGAGCGGCGGCCCCGACAGGTCCGCCAGGTGTGCCGGCAGCGGCCGGTCCGGCTGAAGGGGCTCCGTGGGGGTCAGCGGGGCCGGCAGCGGGTTCGGCGGTGCCGGTGGGGCTGGCAGGTCCGTCGACAGGTCCACCGGGTCCACCGGGTCCACCGGGTCCACTGACGGGGCCCGGCCGGATGCCGGGAGAGGAGTGGGGAACAGCGTCCCCATGTCCACCAGGTGGCGCATCATCTCCGTGAGGAAGAACGGGTTGCCCGCGGTGTCCGCCCGCAGTTCGCGGGCCAGCGCGAGGTCGGGCCCGGACAGCCCGTCGCCGGTGATCCGCCCGAGCAGTGCCACGGTCTCGTCGTCGTCGAGGCCGTCGACGGTGATCCGTCGGCAGTCGACGTCCCGGACCAGTCGGGGCAGGAAGTCGCTGAGCTCCCCGTGGTCGGTGCTGCGGTAGGTGGCCACCACGAGCAGCGGGGTGGCCCGCAGCGCCCGCGTGATGTGCTGTAACAACAGCAGGGAGGAGCGGTCCGCCCACTGCAGGTCGTCGAGGACGGTCAGCACGGGGCGGCGGGCGGCCATCGTGGCCAGCCAGCCGTCGATGGCCTCGAACAGGCGGAACCGTTCGGCCTCGGCGTTGCCCGGCAGCGGGGTGCCGCCGACGCCGATGCGTTTGGCGACCTCGGGGAACAGCCGGGAGATCTCGTCGGCGTGCTCGCTGAACTCGGCGCGCAGCACGGACCGCGGGCAGGTGCGGGAGTATTCGCTCAACGCCTCCCGGTAGGCCTGGTAGGGGGCGAGGACGTCCTCGTCCCAGCGGCCGTAGAGCACCAGTCCGCCGTCGTCGAGCGCGATCCGGGCGATCCGGGCGGCCAGCGTGGTCTTCCCGATGCCGGGCTCCCCGCTGACCAGGGCGAGTACCCGGTGCCCGGAGCGGGCCCGCTCCCAGCTCTCCCGCAGGGCCCGCAGCTCGGCCACCCGGCCGACGAAGGCGGCGTCCGCCATGCTGGCCAGCCAGCCGAGGTGGGAGCCGGCGGAATGCTCGCCGTCGCTGTCGGCGTCGTCGTCAGCGGCGGCGCCGGCGACCGTCTCGTCGCACATCCCGGCCGAGGCGGACGCGTCGGGGGCTCGCAGCGGCGGGAAGGCGTTCTGCAGGTCGGGCACGACCAGCTGCCAGATCCGCTGGGTCTGGTCGAAGTCCTTCAGCCAGTGCTCGCCGAGGTAGCGCATGTCGAGGCCGTCGGGCAGGGCGTCCTCGACGAGCGAGTGGGTGATCTCCGACAGCAGGATCTGCCCGCCGTGCCCGGCGGCGCACAGCCGGGCCGCCCGGTTTACCCCAAGCCCGACGAACCGGCCGGTCCACGCGGTCGGCTCGGTGGTGTGGAGGCCCATCCGGACGCGGACCCGGGCGCCGGCCGGCCACTGGTGCGCCGCCAGCGCGCGCTGGGCGGCGACCGCCGCCGCCACGGCGTCCTTGGAGGTGCGGAATGCGACGAAGAACGAGTCGCCCTGGGTGTCGATCTCCCGGCCGTTGTTGGCGGCGAAGGCCTGCCGTTGCAGGCGCTGGCAGGCGGCCAGGATGTCGCCGTAGCGCTCACCGTGCCGGCGTACCAGCCGGGTCGAGCCCTCGATGTCGGTGAACAGCAGCGTCACCGTGCCCGTGGCGGACGGTTCGCCCGACAGCGGGTCGGTCAGCATGTTCTGGTCGACGAGGGAGCCGGGGGTGACCAGGCGTATCCGCGGTCCGGGTTCCACGGCGGCCTCGTCCGTGCCGCACCGCTGGTCGGCAGCCCCGGAGGTGTCGGTGACGGCCACATCGCACCCCTCGGTTCCCCGGGCTCTCCGACGAGACGGAGAAACCATGATCATGATGTCTTTGGTCCACTGGATACTCACGGGTGAAACCCGGCGGGGAAGCCCGCACAGGGATATCAAAACACCTGCCAGGGTCGTGCACGCGACAACGGGTCGCCCATGTCCGGAAGCGTCGCGGAGGATTACCGGACGTCGCGGTTTGCTCACGGTCGACGGGCGATCGTGGCTCACTTTCTTCGGGTAATCGGACGGATGCTATCAGTCATCATCCTCCCGGCAGGTCGGCCGAACGCCTCGATGTGCGGCCGTGAAGCGGCCCGTGGGACCCGTGGGGACCGCGGGGACCACGGCCGGGCCGGTCCCGATTCCGGGGGATTCGGACGATCCCGGGCCGGGCCGGCCGGAGCGCTCATCCCGGGTGTGGCGGATGATGTGACCGAACGGACGGGAAAGGTGTGACGTGACGCGCCGAGTGCGTCCTTGACCCCCGGGTTGGTCCTCCCTACTGTCCGGTCCACGGTCGGAAGTTGACATAACATTAACTGTCTAGCTGACGGTGAAGGTTGAAGCTCACCGATCGTTACCCGTTCCATCCGCTCGGTGCAGCCTTCCCTGCCGCGCCGGCCGGCTGGGGCACGCCCCCCGTCCGCCCATCGATGCCGCTGGAGGACCGACACCGCATGGCAGCTCCACAGAACTACCTGGCGGTGATAAAGGTCGTCGGGATCGGCGGTGGCGGTGTGAACGCCGTCAACCGCATGATCGAGGTCGGTCTCAAGGGCGTCGAGTTCATCGCGATCAACACCGACGCCCAGGCTCTGCTCATGAGCGACGCCGACGTCAAGCTCGACGTCGGCCGTGAACTCACCCGCGGCCTCGGCGCCGGCGCGGATCCGGAGGTCGGCCGGCAGGCGGCCGAGGACCACCGGGAAGAGATCGAGGAAGTCCTCAAGGGCGCCGACATGGTGTTCGTCACAGCCGGGGAGGGCGGTGGCACGGGCACCGGCGGCGCGCCGGTGGTGGCCAACGTCGCCCGGTCCCTGGGCGCCCTGACGATCGGTGTCGTCACCCGTCCGTTCACCTTCGAGGGACGCCGCCGCGCCACCCAGGCCGAAGCCGGGATCGACGCGTTGCGCAACGAGGTCGACACCCTCATCGTCATCCCGAACGACCGGCTGCTGGCGATGACCGACCGTGACATCAGCGTGCTGGACGCGTTCCGCAGCGCCGACCAGGTGCTGCTCTCCGGTGTGCAGGGCATCACCGACCTCATCACCACCCCCGGCCTGATCAACCTCGACTTCGCCGACGTCAAGACCGTCATGTCACACGCGGGCAGCGCCCTGATGGGTATCGGGCGGGCCCGCGGCGACGACCGGGCCATCGTCGCGGCCGAGCAGGCCATCGCCTCGCCCCTGCTGGAAGCGAGCATGGACGGCGCCCAGGGCGTCCTGCTGAACATCTCCGGTGGTTCCGACCTCGGCCTGTTCGAGATCAACGCCGCCGCCGAGCTGGTCGCCGACGCAGCCCACCCCGAAGCGAACATCATTTTCGGCGCGGTGATCGACGACGCGCTCGGTGACGAGGTCCGGGTGACGGTCATCGCCGCGGGCTTCGACACCATCCCGCAGCGGCCCAAGGCGTTCCTGCCCGGCACCCGCCGCGGCCCCGCCAGCCCACCCGCCAGCACGGGGAACTCCACCGCCGCGCAGGGCGGCACGGCCTCGGGCACATCGGGATCCACGTCCACGGTCACCCCCGCGGCGGCCACGCCGCCCGCGGCGTCCGCCACGACCGCCCCGGCCTCGCCCTTCGCCGCCGCGGCCGCGCAGTCCAGGTCCGTCCCCGCGACGGCGGCGGCCCCGCACAGCGCGGTGTCCGCGGCCCGTTCCTCGCCCCAGCCGGCAGCCCAGCCCCGCGCGGCCGCTCCCGGCCAGACGGCTGGCGGCGCCGACAACCGGGACTACAACCATGACGGACCGGCCCCGTCCCGGCGGGAGGGGACCGACGCCGGAGCCGACCAGGGTCACCCGCCGTACAAGGAGCCCAGGGAGGCGCCCCGGCCGAGCTACGCGGCACCTCGCCGGCCGGTCCGGCCGGTCGCGGACGACGATGACGAACTCGACGTCCCCGACTTCCTCAAATAACTTCGGTGCCGGTACCCGTCCGGATCCAGGTGGCGGCCATGTTCGTCGAGCGGTACGTCGAGCAGTACGTCGAGCGGTATGTCTGGAAGATCGCTGAGAAGTTCGTTGGGAAGCGTGGCGGGAGACGCGTCGGGAACGACCCGCGGCCCGTCCTGGCCGTCCTGTCGCACGGCCGTGAGAAGGCCGGCCCGTGGCGGGCGGGACCGGCCGGCGGACGGGCGGCGCCACGGTACGGGTGGGCCCGGTGACGGCGGCACCGGCAGCGGGCGGGCCGGCGGTGAGCGGGCCGGCCGCCGCGCGGCGGCGCGAGGAGCTGTGGCGCAACCTCGCAGACGTCCGTGCGCGGATCGCCGCGGCGGCCACCGCGGCGGGGCGCCAGGCCGACGAGCTCACCCTCATCGCAGTGAGCAAGAACTGGCCGGCGTCGGACGTCGTCCTGCTCGCCGGGTCCGGCGTCACGCATTTCGCGGAGAACCGCGAACAGGAGGCCCGGGCGAAGGTGGCGGCTGTGACAAAGTACCTCGCCGCCCACGAGTCCTGTCGCGAACTTGACAGCGAGGTTTCGTCCGCGTGGCGGCCATCGGCACCGCAGACCGCCCCCGAGGGGGACGACGGCCAGCCGCCTCGGCCGGATCCGGCGGCCACGCCGGCAGCCGGCCCCGGATCGTCCTCCGGATCATGGCCCTGTTGGCATTTTGTCGGCCAGCTCCAGCGCAACAAGGCCCGCCCGGTGGCCCGGTGGGCCGGCTGGGTGCAGTCGGTCGACCGGGTGCCACTGGTGAACGCGCTGGCCGCCGGGGCTCTCGCGCACGACCGGGAGATCGTCGTGTGCCTCCAGGTGTCGCTGGACCCGCCCGGGTGCGACACCGGTCGCGGTGGTGCCCGCCCAGCCGACGTCCTCGCTCTCGGCGAGATCGTAGCCGCCAGTCGCGGCCTTGTCCTCGCCGGGGTGATGGGGGTCGCGCCGCGTGGTCTGCCGGCCCGGCCGGCCTTCGCGCGGCTGCGTGAGGTTTCGCGGATGCTTCGTCGAGAGCACCCGGAGGCGTCGGTGATCAGCGCCGGCATGTCGGCGGACTTCCCCGACGCGGTGGCCGAAGGCGCGACACACCTTCGCATCGGGACGGCTTTGTTCGGTCCACGGCGCGCTGTCCCTTAGAGTCGCGCTCATGGGTGTGGCGCGCAGGGCGATGGTCTACCTCGGTCTGGCCGAGGAGGATGAAAGCTACCTCGAGGAAGACGAGTACGACGACGCCGGTCGTGACGATCGTCGCGATGTCGGTGAGCCTGTGCCCGCCGAGCGGTCGGTCCGTCGGATAGATGCGCGTGAGGAGCCGCCTGCGATGCCGCGACGTCCCCCGGTGGAACAGCTCCGGCCAGCCGGTCCGGTGCCGATGCGCCGACCGTCGGCGATCGAGGAGCCATCAGCGTACCGGATCACCACTCTGCAACCGCGAAGCTACAATGAGGCGCGGCAGATAGGCGAGGAGTTCCGCGACGGGACTCCGGTTATCATGAATCTGACCGAGATGGATGATGTTGACGCCAAGCGGCTGGTCGACTTCGCCGCCGGCTTGGTGTTCGGCCTGCGCGGATCGATCGAGAAGGTCACCAACAAGGTGTTCCTGCTCTCGCCGCACAACGTCGAGGTCACCGAGACCGACAAGCGGCGCATCCGTGAGGGTGGCTTCTACAACCAGTCATGATCATATTTCAGCTGTCGCCGGACGCAGGTCCCCGCAGGTACAGGAGAGCTCGCCATCAGCACACTGGGTGACGTGATCTCCGCACTCCTGCTGGTCTACCTACTGTTGCTGTTCGCTCGCGTAGTGATAGATCTAGTGGTCTCCCTGAGCCGTACTTTTCGTCCCACTGGAGTCCTCGTACTAGTCTTTGAGTCCGTGTACACCGTCACCGATCCCCCGCTGAGATTCGTGCGGCGGTTCGTCCCACCCCTTCGGGTCGGTAACGTGGCATTTGACCTCGGATTCTTATTGATCTTAGTTGTGATCTGGGTCTTGCGGAGACTCGCAGATGGGCTGTGACGAAGTCGCGCACGTGGCGAATGCGCGCGGCAGACTGCCRCTGGACCGCCCTCTCCGGGGAACGGCGATGCCGCATCATGAGGAGGCGACGTGGYTCTGACACCGCAGGACGTACAGAACAAGGTCTTCAGTCCAACCCGGTTCCGCACCGGCTACAACGAGGACGAGGTTGACGCTTTCCTCGACGACGTCGAGAGCGAGCTCACCCGCCTGTTGGACGAGAACACCGACCTACGCCGGCAACTTGACGAAGCCCGCCGCACGGGCGGCGGTGGTTCCGGTGTACCCGCTCAGGTGCTGGAGGAAAACCAGCAGCTGCGCAGGCAGCTGGAGGAAACCCGGCGCCAGGTTGCGCAGGCGCAGGCACAGGCAGCCCAGGCGGTGCAGGCCGCGCAGGCGGCGGCCCGCGAACGTCCCGCCGCGCAGCCGGCGGCGGCGACCACGGTCATCCCGGCCGTGTCCCCGGCGGGCGCGGCCCCGGCCCGCACCGGCAACAGCCAGCTGGACGCCGAGATCGAACAGCGCGTGGCCCGTACCCTCGTGCTCGCCCAGCGCACCGCGGACGAGGCACTGCGAGAGGCCCGTAACGAGTCGGAGCGGGCCCGCCGCGAAGCCCGCGCCGATGCCGACCGCATCATCGGTGAGGCCCGCGCGCACGTCGCCGAACAGCTCGGTGGCCTGGAGGACGACAAGCGTCGCCTGGAAGGCCAGGTCGAACAGCTGCGGGCCTTCGAGCGCGAGTACCGGACCAGGCTGCGCGCCTACCTGGAGATGCAGTTGCGCGACCTGGACGGCATGCCGACACAGCCGGCCGTCGGGTCCKGTGGGCCGTCCCGTCCGCCGCTGAACCCCGGCACCGGTTCCCCGCCTCCGCCGCCTCCGCCGGTCGGGATCAGCGCCAACTCGCCGGCAGGGGCATCCGCCCAGTCCTCGCCCTTCCCGACCGCTTCGCCCCTGGGCGCGGGCGCGATGGCACGCGGGAACGACAACGGTGGGGTACGCGCACCCGACGTGGAGGCAGCCGCCCGTCGGGACCCTTCCGGGTTGCAGGACTTCTAGGAGCCCGCAGGCCCAGGCGGTGCCGCGGTGTGGCAGCGCGCGCCCGGTTGCAGGGTGTGTCCAGGGGGCCGCAGGCTCCTGGGCTTCCCCGGCCCTGGCGGTTTCCAGGGCCCGGAGTTCCCCAGATCCTGGGGTATCGACGTTGCCGGGGTCCTGCCAGCCTGACTCAGGCCATCGGGTGTGCAGGCCCGCCTGGTAGATCCTCACCTGTGCGGGGGGCCGGTACCCTGACGACACCACCTGCCGCGTCGTCGCCGACGGGATGCCCGGCCACGGTGTCATGGACCGCCCCCTGGCGGACCAGCGACTGGCGGACCGCTACCTTGTGGACCACTCCCCGGTGGGCCTGTCCCGCGGAGCCGGTGTTTCCGTGCCGCCACCAGCCGGGTTGTCACCAGGGGGGCCGGCCACCGAGGGGAAAATCGGCTTCTGGACACCGGTTGCCCGTTCCGCCCGCGCGGACGCCAGTTTTTCAGGCCGGGGGACGTCGCATTTCTCGTCGTCTCATCGGTAGCAGCCTGGCCAGGAGCTGTGACGGGCCGCCGGGAACCGACAGGATCGTCAGAAAATATTAGAAAATATCGGAAAAGGCGCTGGATGCATCCATCATCCCGGTGTACCGGTCATGTGAACCTCCGGGTCCACAATGTCCGGTCCGCGAAATTCGTTCCGGTGATGTCAGCCATGACCACCGTCCGGCCATGACCGTCCTCAGCGGTGTTCTTGTCCTGCTGTCGGCCGCGCTGCTGGGCGCGGGAGTCCTGGGCAGTACCGGTTTCGTCTATGCCTCGATCGTGATCGGCCTGCTGGCGGCGGCACTGCTGCCGCTGGGGGCGCGCAGGCCGTCCCGACGCCCACCGGCAGGCCGGGACACCCACTGAGTCTCCCGGCCTGAAACACTCCCGGCGAAGCCTGCCCACGGCTCCTGCCCGCGACCTGTCAGCCGGCTGTGCCCGCCGTGCCCGCCGCCGGTCGCAGCCAGAATGTCAGCCCGAGATCCGGCGTGTGCTGGCCGGCCTCGTCCGTGTTCTGCTCCGTGTTCTGGCCCGCCTGCTGGCCGGTGGGGCCGGCGCCCTCGGCGAACGTCACGGCAWGGACCTCGGCGGCCACGGCGGACGCGTGCTCCCGCAGGGCCTGGGCGGTCTGCGGCGTGTCCGCCGTCCAGCGGACGTCGACCCGGTCGGTGATGTCCAGACCGGCGGCCTTGCGGGCCTCCTGCAGGACCCGCACCACATCCCGGGCGACACCGGCCCGCCGCAGCTCGGGGGTGATCTCCAGGTCGAGGGCCACGGACAGCCCCGACTCCGAGGTCACGGCCCATCCCTGCCGCGGGGTCTCGGAGATGATGAGATCGTCACCGGCGAGCTCGATCCGTTCGCCGTCCACCTCGACGGTGAGCCGTCCGTCCACCGGCCGGCCCGCGGCGGCGACGGCCGCCGCGACCAGTGGGGTCCGCTTGCCGAACCGGCGGCCCAACGCCCGGAAGTTCGGTTTCACGGTGACGTCGACCACATCGGCGGCCGCGGCCTCGACGGTGATGACGTTGAGCTCCTCGGCGATCTGGGCGCGCAGGTCCGCGGAGAGCCCGGCGAACTCGGGGGCGGCCACCACAGCGCGGGCCAGCGGCTGGCGGGTCCGCACACCGCTGCCCGCCCGGGCCGCCCGGCCGAGCTCCACCACCCGCCGCACCAGGTCCATCCGGTCGGCGAGCGGCGCGTCCACGAGGTCGGGCCGCGGGGTCGGCCAGTCGGCGAGGTGGACCGAGTCCGGGGCGTCCGCCCGCACACCGGCGGCCAGCTTCGACCACAGCGTGTCGGTGAGGAACGGGATGAAGGGGGCCAGCAGCCGGGTCAGGCCGTCCAGGCAGGTGTAGAGGGTCTCCAGAGCGTCCGGGTCGGCCTCCCAGAACCGCCGCCGGGAGCGGCGCACATACCAGTTGGACAGCTCGTCGATGAAGCGGGTCAGGCGGCGCCCGGCGCGCAGTGCGTCGAACCCGTCCAGCGCCTCGGTGACCTCGATGATCGTGGCGTTCAGTTCGGACAGCGCCCACCGGTCGAGCACCGGCCGGGCCTGTGGCTCGGTGGCGGGCGTATGTCCCGGCGCCCAGCCCGCGGCGTTCGCGTACAGGACGAAGAACGACGCGGTGTTCCAATAGGTCAGCAGCACCTTGCGGACGATGTCCTCAAGCGCCTCGTGGCCGACCCGGCGGTCCGACCACGGCGAGCCGGCCGCGAGCATCAGCCAGCGCACCGCGTCCGCGCCGTGCCGTTCGAACAGCTCGAACGGGTCGAGGACGTTGCCCAGATGCTTGCTCATCTTGCGGCCCTCGGAGTCGAGGAGAAGGCCGAGACAGAGCACGGTCTCGTACGACGAGCGGTCGAACACCAGCGTCCCGATGGCCATCAGGGTGTAGAACCAGCCGCGGGTCTGGTCGATGGCCTCGCAGATGTACTGCGCCGGGTACTGGGCCGCGAACTCCTCGCGGTTGCGGTGCGGCGCGCCCCACTGGGCGAACGGCATCGCCCCGCTGTCGTACCAGACGTCGATCACGTCCGGGACCCTGCGCGCCACCGCCGAGCAGTCCGGGCAGGCGATCGTGACCTCGTCGACGAACGGCCGGTGCGGGTCGAGCCCGGACAGGTCACGCCCGGCCAGGGAGGACAGCTCCAGCAGCGATCCGACACAGGTCAGATGCGCGGGGTCGGCGGTGCAGCGCCAGATCGGCAGCGGCGTGCCCCAGTAGCGGTTACGCGACAGCGCCCAGTCGACATTGCCCCGTAGCCACTCCCCGTAACGGCCGTGCTTGATCCTCGGGGGGTGCCAGTCGGTGCGCTCGTTCTCCGCCAGCAGCCGGTCGGCGATCGCGGTCGTCCGGATGTACCAGGACGGCAGCGGGTAGTAGATCAACGGGGTGTGGCAGCGCCAGCAGTGCGGGTAGCTGTGGGCGTAGTCCTCGGCCCGCCACAGCACCCCGCGGGAACGCAGGTCGTCGACGAGAGGTGCGTCCGCGTCCTTGAAGAACAGCCCGCCGACCAGCGGGACGCCGGCGACGAACCGGCCGTCACGGCCCACCGGGTTGACCACGGGCAGCCCGTGGGCACGGGCGACGGCGAGGTCCTCGGCGCCGAAGGCCGGGGCCTGGTGGACCAGCCCGGTGCCGTCGGTCGTGGTGACATAGTCGGCGAGGACCACCGAGTGCGCGGCCGCCGCCGTCACCGCGGCCTGGCCGGCAGCCCGGCCGGCGGCATGGCCGGTGGCCGTGGCCGGGGCGGCGAAGTCCGCCGCCGGCAGCAGCTCGAACGGGCGGGCATAGGTCACCCCCGCCAGCTGCGCGCCGCGGACCGTCTGGACGATCTCGGCGTCCGGGCCCACCGCGGCGGCGAGCAGCGGCTCGGCCACCAGCACCAGCTCGCCTTCGCGCCCGCCGGCGGAGGTCCTGGCGACCACGTAGGTGACGTCCGGATGCACGGCGACCGCGGTGTTCGACACCAGCGTCCACGGGGTGGTCGTCCAGACCAGCAGGCTCACCCCCGCCTCGGCGAGCGGCCCGGAGGTCACCGGGAAGCGGACGTACACCGACGGGTCGACCACGTCCTCGTACCCCTGGGAGACCTCGTGGTCGGACAGAGGTGTCTCGTCACGCGGGCAGTACGGGGTGACCCGGTGGTCCTCGACGAGCAGCCCCCTGTCGAAGATCTGCCTGAGCGACCACCAGACGCTCTCGATGTAGGGGGTGTCCATGGTGCGGTAGGCGTTGTCCAGATCGCACCAGTAGGCCATCCGCTCGGTCATCCGGGAGAAGTCGGCGACGTGGCGCAGCACCGACTCGCGGCAGCGGGCGTTGAACTCGGCGATGCCGAAGTCCTCGATGTCRCTCTTGCTGGTGAAGCCCAGCTCCTTTTCCACGGCGAGTTCGACGGGCAGGCCGTGACAGTCCCAGCCAGCGCGGCGCGGGACGTGGAAGCCGCGCATCGTGCGGAAGCGAGGGAAGAGGTCCTTGAAGACGCGCGCCTCGACATGATGGGCGCCCGGCCTGCCGTTGGCGGTCGGGGGACCCTCGTAGAAGACCCACTGCGGGCCGTTGGCGGTCGCGTCCAGGGAGCGCTCGAAGACCTTCAGGTCCTTCCAGCGCTGGAGCATGTCGCGTTCGAGGGCGGGCAGGTCGACCTGGGTCGGCAGCGGCGGGAACACCGGCGCGGGCTGGGCGTGCCCGGCTGGCCGGGCGGCTGGGGCATGCCCGGTGAGCTGGGTGGACAGGGTGGACGGGGTGTGCTCGGTGGGTTGGTTCGGCTCGGTGGGTCGGGTCGGCATGGGCAGATCTCCGTCGGGTTCGGGCTCCAACGGAGGGACGACACCCCGCGGTACCCGGCGTTCGCCGGGGCGCGGTGGCACCGCGGTACCACCCTCCTTGCCTCCCGGGACGCCGGTGTGGCGGCCCGGACAGACCACTCGTCGCGCGCGGTGCYGGATCTACTGGGGGCGCGGGCCCTGTTCTCCCGGCGGCTCAGGGGTGATCTTCGCAGCGCGCTGGCCGCCGGGCTCGCACCGTCCCCGGCTCGCTGGACGCCGTCCTGAGGGCGGTCGTCCCTGGCTGCGCCCGCCGCTACTCGTCCCGTCAACGCCGTCCGCTGTACCAAGCGTAGTGGATGGGACGGAGCATTCGGTGGGCCCCCGGCATCCGGAGCTGGGATCCCGGGCCGACCACCTCGGCCGGCCCGGGTGGCCGCCTGGCCCGGCCGCCGGCCCGTAGGTGAAAACCGCTGTGGCAGCAGCGATTTCCACCTACAGCTGTGGAAGCCGTAGGTAGAAATCGCTGTGGGGATGACGGTTTCCACCTACGGCCGGCTACGGCCGGGGTCTCCGCCCACGGCAGGTGCGCGCGGGGTGGCGCGAGGGCGACGGTCATGGTGCGTTCCGGGCATGAAGGCGCTGCCCGTAGAGTGGGGCAGGTGTGGGAGAGGGCGTCCACGGGCGGGATCGGTGGGATGTGACGGCCGAGGTGGAAAACGGGAAGTCCATCCCGGACCTGGATGATCCTGCTGGTCCGGATTTCGACGTGTCGTCGGCCCATGAGGAGAGTCACATCAGCGGGAGCCGTACCGGCGGCGAGCCGTATCGGGTGTGCCGGTCGCCACGCGCGGTGGCCACGGTGGCCGGTGCCGGTCTTGTGATCCTCGCCATCGACGTGGTCACGAAGATCGCCGCTGTGGCGAGCCTGTCGGACCGGGCACCGATCGAGCTGCTTCCCGGCGTACTCGACCTACGGCTGACGCGTAACCCGGGGGCCGCGTTCAGTATCGCTGGTGGCGCGACCGTACTGTTCAGCATCGTCGCCCTGGTGGTTGTCGTGATCATCGTCCGCACCGCCCGAACGCTGACGTCGCTGTCGTGGGCGGTCGTGCTCGGYCTGCTGCTCGGTGGGGCCCTGGGCAACCTCAGCGATCGGATCTTCCGCGCGCCGGCGCCGCTGCGCGGGCACGTCGTGGACTGGATCCACCTGCACAACTGGCCGGTGTTCAACATCGCCGACTCGGCGATCGTGATCGGTGGGGTGGTCGCGGTCATCCTGGCGGCCTTCGGTACCGCTCTGGACAGCCAGCCCGCCCCGCGGGACGGCCAGCCGAATCCGGACGGGCCGGCGGGCCCCGACGGCCGGCACGCGACGGACATCGACGACCGCGATGGACAGTAACGCAACCGGCAATACGGCCGGTAACGAAGCCGGTGACGCGGCCGGCGGCGAAACCGGCCAGGTGGCCGTGGCAGGGGGCGATGTGGGGGACAGGCGTGCGCTCCCGGTTCCCGACGGGCTGGACGGGCTGCGCCTGGACGCGGTGATCGCGCGGATGTTCGGGCTGTCCCGGACGGCCGCGGCCCAGCTCGTCGACGACGGCCAGGCCAGCGTGGACGGAACCGTACGCGGCCGCTCCGACCGGGTCGGCGCCGGGGAGTGGCTCGACGTGCGGCTGCCGCCCCCGCCGAATCCGGTCCGGGTGGCGGCCGAGCCGGTGCCCGGCCTACAGGTGATCCATGACGATGACGACATCGTGGTGGTCAGCAAGCCGGTCGGGGTGGCCGCCCACCCAGCGCCCGGCTTCGCCGGCCCGACCGTGATCGGTGGGCTTGCCGCCGCGGGCTACCGCGTCGCGACCAGTGGTGCCGCGGAGCGCCAGGGCGTTGTCCACCGTCTCGACGTCGGCACGACGGGCATCATGGTCGTCGCGAAAAGTGAGCGTGCCTACACCGCGTTGAAACGGGCTTTCCGGGACCGCGAGGTCGAAAAGATCTACCGTGCTCTGGTGCAGGGGCATCCTGATCCGTCCAGCGGCACGGTGGACGCGCCGATCGACCGTCACCCGCGTAAGTCCGGCCTGTTTGCCGTGGTGGCGGGTGGAAAACCCAGCGTCACCCACTATGACACCGAAGAGGCTTTCCGAGCCGCGTCGCTGCTGTCGGTGCGTCTGGAGACCGGGCGGACCCATCAGATCYGGGTGCACATGTCGGCGTTGCGGCATCCCTGCGTCGGCGATCTCGCCTACGGCGCTGATCCGGTTCTCGCCGRCCGGCTCGGGCTGGCCCGGCAGTGGCTGCATGCCGCTCAGCTGTCCTTCGCCCATCCCGCGGATGGGCGGAAGGTGACGTTCACCAGCCCCGACCCACCTGATCTCGCGGAGGCGGTAGCCGTTCTTCGGCGGCAGTCGTGACTGTCACCGGTCGTCCGACGGTCGTGTTCCGGGCGGTGCGACGCCGGTGCGCCAGAGCCCGGTTCACCAGGGTCCGGGCAGTGGCCAGGGGCGGGGTCGAAACGACGGGCCGGACGGCTGCCGAAGGCCAGGACGGGGCCAGCGCCCCGATCGCGATCATGGCTGGGGGTGGGGCCACCGACCATGCGGGGAAGCCGCGGGCGGGACGGGCCGTGGTGGGCGCGGCACGGCGTGCGCTCGTTGGCCTCGACCGTCTGGACGAACGCGTGTTGCCGGTCGCGGGCCGGATCCTGGACGGGTTCACCGCCCGGGCCTCGCGTCTGCGAACTGTCGCCCTGGACGTCCATGGGTTGCCGGGCAGCCGGGTGCTGCTGGGCAGCCTGGCCGCGCCGGGTGTACGCACGGATGATCCGGCCAGCGGTGATGGTGGTGACGATGACACGTCCACCAGGTCGCGCAGCGACAGGGTTACACCGTACGGTGATGGACGTGACCCGGTCGGCAACGCTACCGCAAGCCGAGTTGTCGTGGCCGCTGGGCGAAGCGCGGCGTGGCGTGGGACCGCCGAGCCGCGGGACACAGCCGCCGCTGCCGGCCCGGCCGGCATGGCTGCCGCTGGTGGCTCAGCCGGCATGGCTGCCGCTGTCGGCTCGGCCGGCACAGCTGACACAGCTGACACGACCGCCGCTGGTGGCCTGGCCCGGCGGGGCCTTCGTGGCCGCTCCGTCATCGAACGGAGCGTGCGAATGACAGTGCTGGGCGTAGTTTCGGTGATCGGGGTGAGCGCGATCGCGGCCTTGGCGCGCGGCCCGGCCGGCGGACGTGATCTTGGGCAGCTCGACTTGCCGCGGATGGCGGTACCCGCGCTGAGACAGCAGGTGGATCCGGTCGCCGGGTCGGCCCGCGCACTGTCGGGAGCCCCTGTCACCGACACCGCCCCCGATGTCGTCCCTGGCGCCGACGCTGCCACCGCCTCGCCCATGGTCGCGGGCCCGGTCCCCGTCCCCGCTCCGATCGCGGTCCCCACGCGGGTCGAGGAGATGCCGGCGGCCGCCATCCTGGTGGGCCTGGGACAGCGGGAGGCGGTGGCGGGCTACCTGACGGCGGCGCGGACACGGCTGGCCGCCGCGGCCCGGCGGGATGAGCCGCCCGGCCGCCACCCCGACACCTACGGGGTCGTCAGTTTTCCGGGGTACCGAACGCCGGAGCAGGCCCTCGACCTGCTCCGGGACCTGCGGACCGTGCGCGTGTTCTTCCGGGTTCCCCCTGACGGCACGGCACTGTCCGCGGACGTCCGTGACCCGCTCGCCGACATCCGGACCGCCTTCGCACGCGCCGCCGACGCCGACGCCGCGGCCGCCCAGGCCGGCACCGCCGACGTGGCCGACGTGGCCGCTGTCGATGTGGGTACCGCCGATGCGGGTGGCATCGGTGACGCCGACGCCCGGGAGCGTGCCGCGGACGAGGCGGTGGCGCTCCGTGACTCCTGCGCCTGCCTGTACGGGGCGGTCGTGGCCGCCCCGGCGTGGCGGCTGGCAGCCCTCGCCGACACCGAGCCGGTCCGGCTGGTGGACGTCGCGGCGGCGGACGCCCCCGCTGGGCCAGCCGTGTTCGTGCCGCTGCGCCCCGAACAGTGGTGACCTGAGCAGTGGCGCGATCTGGACAGTGGCGCGATCTGGACAGTGGCGACCTGGACAGTGGCTGGCAGCAGTGGTTGACCCGAACAGCGGTGAACGGTGGCCGGGCGGGCGACGTGAGCAGCGGTGAAGGTGGCTGAGCAGCGGTGACGCGGTGACGACGGCGGTAACGGTGACGACGGTGGCGCGGACGTGGTGGGCACGGGCCGTTCTCGCGCTCCTCGTCGCCGTCCTGATCGCGGATACGCCGGAGCATGACGCCGCCGGCGGGGGCGGGGTAGCCGACGGGGCCGCCCGGGCGGCCCATGCCACCCAGGTCGCCGACACCGCCGCGGCGAGATCCGGCGCCGCCCGCCCGGATACCGGCACCGCCGGCCTTGACCCGGGTAGTGGGGCTGTCAGGGCTGTCGAAGCCGCCGCGGGGGCCGGTGCCGCCGACGTCGCAGCCCGGGCTGACCGTGCTCTCGACATCAGCTCCGCTGACCACCGTGCTCTCGACGCCGGCTCCGACGCCGTCGCGCAGACACCGGTCACGCTGGCGCGCGGGAGCGCCTCGTACTCGTTGGCCGTCCAGGCACGGCATGACGGCGAGGGGGTGGCGGAGGTCACCGCCCGGGCCCCCGGGGTCGACTGGGCGGTCCCGGGCGCGGAGTCCGCGGTGCTCGCGATCGCAGTGGACGGTGTGCCCGCGACCGACCTCGTCGTGCCCGCCGCGCATCCGATCATCAGGCAGGTCCAGCTCGGGCGGCTGCGGGCCGGCGCCCACACCCTCACGATCACCCTGGACGGGCAGGCGTCCAGCGCCGGCGCGCAGACGGTGGTGATCGATGAGCTGTCGGTGTCGGCGGTGGCACCCAGGACGCCCGGAGCGCCGGATCCGCTCGTGTACGCTCCGATCCTCTACGGACGGTCACTGCCAGAGTTCGGTGGGCTCTTCCAGAACAACCACACCGACACCCCGCTGCTCGCCTGGCACACCCAGGCGCCGGTGGCCGGCCGGCCGGGCCACACGGTGCTGGAGTACAGCGTCATGTTCAGCAACGAGGACGGCGGCACCGGTGACGATCCCGGGTACCTRCAGGCACGCTGGGGACGCCAGACCGACATCGAGTGGGTGTACCGGGTCGAGCTCGACGCGGCCGGGTCCGTGGTGCCGGGGTCGGCGGTCTATCAGGGCCCCAACCATGTGACGCTGCCGTTCACCGGCCGCTACGAGAACGGCCATCCCGTGCTGCGGACGTGCACGGGCAACAACATGGTGTGTGCCGTGATCGCCGGAGCCGGAGCCGGAGCCGGAGCCGGAGGTGGCGCTGGCGGTATGCGGTTCTTCCTCGCCGCCGATCACGAGCTTGCCGCGGGCGAGGCGCGGGAACAGATGATGGACGCCGCGGGGTGGACCTACCAGCTGTCCGCGGCCGAGGCGCGCCGCGAGGAGAAGATCGAGCCGGTGGCGTCCGCGTACACACCCGCACTGTCCGACCTGCGGAACTACCTGTACGTCGTGATCCGCAAGACCACGTCCGTTCCGGCCGTCTCGGTCGCCTCGGTCGCGCCGGCACTGGCCTGGGTCGGCACCACGGTCGGGGTCCGGCTCGCGGGTGATCCGGACGTCCTCTACCGATCGGACCACATGATCTCCGGTTGGTCCGTGCAGCAGGACGGCGCGGTCGCCACCGCGGTGGAGTTGCCCCCGGGCACGAAGCTCGCCGACATCGCCACGCTCGAGGTGTTGCGGGCCCCGGCTGGTGTGGTCGACCCGGGCTCGACGGTGACGGTCACCGGCGTCGAACGGGCGATCATGCTGGATGCCGACGGGCTGCCCGCGCCCGGGTCGCTGACCTGGTCGGGCAGGGTCACGCTCACAGCGTCCGAGCCGGACGCTGTTCTGGTGCGCCCATGAGGACACGGATATCGCGGCGACGGATGTCGCGACGCTGAGCGGTGACASGGCGTCCGGGCCGGACGCTGTTCTGGCGCGCCGCTGACGTCGGGCCGCCGGCATGCCCGTTGCCCAGGCTTGTCGGGCCCGTGCCCGGGCCCGGGCTTCGTACCTGGGGCCGGGCCCGGGCTTCGTACCGGGGGCCGCTGGTGTGCTCGTTGCCCATACCGCTGGCGTGCCCCGTTGCGGCCGGGCCGCTGTTGTGCGGTGGCCCGGCCGCGGCAGGTGTGCCGTGCTGCCAGCCGTATCCGGGCCGGGTGCCGTGCCGGTGCCTCGCCTGGCACCAGGCTGCTGCCGTGCGCTCCGCCACCACGCTCCGTCGACCGGAGCGGGCCGTCGACGGCCGCCGGGGCCGGACCGGCGGCCGTGGTGCGTGTCGATGCCGGCACGCGTGGCCCGGCCGGGGCGAGGCGGGTGCGCGAGGGTAACAGCCACAATATTTCGGACAGCAATGTACGCGATATGGCCGCTGTCCGGCCGGCGACATTTCGGCCTGCCGTCGCGTACGCTCCGTACGAATACGATTCCACGCGACGGGCTAATCATGTCCGTATCGCGACAGCTGATACTCGCGCTTGTGATCAATATCACTTGCATGGGGCAAGTCGGCTCGATTCAAGGATCTCTCAAGAATTTTTCCCAGTGCGATCGTCCAAGCTCGGTACAGCGGCCACCCGGGAAGATCGGAGGCCGCGAGGTCACGTTTCTTCCGCGACGTCGGGAGGCCCGGGCCACCGGGTTACCAGAAGGAGGGATCGCTGGTGGTTTCAGTCCTGCGCAACAGTCCGGACGGCGAAGAAAGCACTGTCGAACCCGCGGCGTACTGGGCCCTTCCCAACCAGCTCATCCCCGACCAGGGAAACCGGCGGCCGATCTCCCGGGACTCCGACGGGATTTCGTCGGAGGCAGCCCGGGAAAGCGAGCCGCTGACCCTCGAGCAGCACACCGCGCTTCTTGYCCGGCGGCGGCTGCTCGCCGAACAGGGAGACGATCCGGAAGCCACCCGGCGGCATCACGCCCGCGGCAAGCTCACCGCCCGCGAACGCATCGAGCAGCTGCTGGACGCGGATTCCTTCACCGAACTCGATCTGTTCGCCCAGCACCGGGCCACCGGTTTCGGAATGGAGCGTTCCCACCCCTCCGGCGACGGGGTGGTCACCGGATTCGGCACGGTGGACGGTCGCAGCGTGGTTGTCTTCGCGCATGACGCCCGGGTCCGCGGCGGCGCGCTCGGCGAGACGTTCGCGGCAAAGATCCACCAGGTGCTGGACCTGGCCGAGTCGATCGGCGCGCCGGTCATCGGCCTCAACGACGGCGGTGGCGCGCGGATCCAGGAGGGCGTCGCGGCGCTCGCCGGTTTCGGTGGGCTTTTCGCACGTAACGTCCGTCTTTCCGGGGTCGTCCCCCAGATCAGTGTCGTTCTTGGGTCCTGCGCCGGTGGCGCGGTGTACTCCCCGGCACTGACGGACTTCATCTTCATGACCCGCGACACCGCGAACATGTTCATCACCGGGCCGGACGTCGTGCGCTCGGTGACCGGTGAGGACGTCTCCCAGGCCGAACTCGGCGGAGCGCAGGTCCACGCCGAACGCACCGGTGTCGCGAGTTTCCTCGCCGACGACGAGGAGACCTGTCTGGACGAGGTCCGCTACCTGCTCTCCTTCCTGCCGTCGAACAACAACGAGGCACCGCCGGTGGTCGCGTCGTCCGACGACCCCGACCGCCGGTGCCCGGAGCTGCTGCGGATCGTGCCGCCGAACGAGCGGACGCCGTACGACATCCGGGCCGTCATCGAGGAGATCGTGGACGACGGCGAGTACCTGGAGGTGCAGGCGCACTGGGCCCGCAACATCGTGTGCGTCCTGGCCCGGTTCGACGGGCGGGTCGTCGGGATAGTGGGAAACCAGCCGATGGTGCTGGCCGGCGTGCTCGACATCGACGCCTCGGAGAAAGCGGCGCGATTCGTCCGCATGTGTGACGCGTACAATATTCCGCTGGTCACGCTGGTCGACGTACCTGGTTTCCTGCCCGGGGTCGACCAGGAACACAATGCCATCATCCGTCGGGGCGCCAAGCTTTTGTACGCCTATTGCGAGGCGACCGTGCCGCGGATTCAGGTTATTCTTCGCAAGGCGTTCGGCGGCGCCTACATCGTCATGGACTCCAAATCGATCGGCTCCGACCTGTCGTTCGCGTGGCCGGTCAACCAGACCGCGGTCATGGGCGCGGACGGGGCCGCGAACATCATATTTCGCAAGGAGCTGGCGGCGGCGGACGACCCCGACCAGCTGCGCGCGGAACTCACGAAGAAGTACAGCGATGCGCTGCTGCATCCCTATGCCGCCGCCGAGCGGGGTCATGTCGACGACGTCATCGACCCGGCCGACACCCGCCGGATGATCGTCCGTGKGCTGGCCTTTCTGCGGACCAAGCGGCACGTACAGCAGATTCGCAAACACCCCAACGAGCCGCTGTAGACGTCCGCGCCGCCGATGGGACGCCGAACGACCGGCGGCGTTGCCCCTCGGCGGATTCCACTGCGAAGCCGTCTCGAGGCATCGGCCGGGAAAGCCGGCCGAACCGGGGAGCCGGCTGCGGACGCCGTCCCGAGAGGGCGATCGCGAGGCCGCGGCCCGGAGCACGCGCCCTGGCCGGCCGGCGAGACAGCCGTCCGGTGGGACGGCGGGACGACGCAGCAACAGGCGAGACGGCGCAGGCAACAGCGAAACAGACGACGAAACCGACGGCGAAGCGCCACCGCAACCGACAGCGAAACCGGCGGGACCAGGGACTGGAGCAGGAAGGAGTGACGGTGCCACAGAGTCCGCAGAGCCTGCGCTCGGGACCGTCCGCGGTCCGGATCCCGCCGGCGGGAGCGGTCGGTGTCCCGCCGCGGCCGCCGCTGCCCGCCACGGCGGACGGGCCGGCGGCCGCGACGATCGCCGTGACCCGGGGCCACCCCACCAGCGAGGAGCTCGCCGCCGTGCTGATCGCGCTGCGGGTGGTGACGGCCGCCGCCGTGCCGCCGGTCCCGGCCAGGCCCGCGAGCCGGCAGCGGCCGTGGTCCAACGAGCAGCCTGTCGTGGCGCGCACGGTGCCCGGTGCCTGGGGGCCCGGCCCGCGCGTGGTACCCGGGCCGTCCGCGCCCGGCCTCCACGGCGCACCCGCCAACCGATCGGAAGGGAGAACCCCGAGATGACCCGGATCCCCGGTACAGCCACGGTCCACCGCCCCGACGCGAAAGCTTCCGACACGAAAGTTTCCCGTGCGGAAGTTGCCCGTGCGGAAGCCCTCGGCGCGCAGGTCCCACAGGCACCGGCCTTCGGGGCGGGGCAGACCGCGGGCGGGGCTGCGGGGGAGCGCGTACCGGGCACCCGTTGTCTGGCCATGTTCCCCGGGCAGGGCTCCCAGCGGCCCGGCATGGCGGCTGACCTCGTCAGGCGCTACCCGGACACCGCGGGCCGGATCTTCGCAATGGCGGACGACGTCCTCGGCCTCCCGCTGACGAAGCTGTGCGTGTCGGGCTCGGCGGAGGAGCTGCGCCGCACGGACGTGACCCAGCCCGCGATCGCCGCGACCAGCCTGGCCGTGCTCGAGGTGCTGCGGGCCGGTGGTTTCGAGGCGTCCGGCGTCGCGGGACACAGCCTCGGCGAGTACGCGGCGCTCGCCGCCGCCGGGGTGCTCGACGCGCAGTCCGTGCTGCGCCTGGTGCGCCGCCGCGGCGAGCTCATGGCCGAGGTCGGCAGCCGTACCCCGGGCGCGATGGCGGCGGTCATCGGGCTGCCGGCCGAGCGGGTCGAGGCGTTGTGCCGGGACGTCACCGGCACCGGCGTCGTGGAGATCGCCAACTACAACGACCCCGGGCAGACGGTCGTCTCGGGCCTGACGGAGGCGGTCGCGCACATCGAGACGCTGGCGGCGCGGGCCGGCGCGGAACGGATCGTGCGGCTCGATGTCGGCGCGCCCTTCCACTGCTCCCTGATGCGCGACATCGAGGCCGAGTTCGGCGCCGAGCTCGACCGGCACGTGTTCGCCGAACCGCAGCTGCCGGTGCTCAGCGCGGTCACCGGCGGCTACGTCCGACGGGCGGAGGAGGTGCGTCTGCTGCTGCGGCGGCAGCTCGTCGAGCCGGTCAGATGGGTCGACACCGTGCGACGGGCCGTGGCGGACGGTCACAACCTGCTCGTCGAAGTCGGGCCGGGCCGGGTCCTGACGGGATTCGCCAAGCGGATCGTTCCGGACGTCCGGGCGCTGGGGACCGCCCGTCCCCAGGCGATCGACGCGCTGCTCGCCACCGCCGGCCAGGGCGCGCCGCGGCCGGCGGTCCCCGCATAGCACACCGGCTGTGGCAGGCCGGTGTTCCCTCCCCGATCACGGTGTTCCGCGGCCAGGGGACCGGGCGGGAAACGAGAAAGGCACTGCCATCGCGACCGGGTGTCTCCCCGGTGCCGCGATTCGACGCTCCTGGATCACGAATTTCCGACCGGCCCGGAACGGATCCGCCCGGCCTGACCGACGTTCTGGCTCCGCGGGAGGCCGAGRCCCGAAAGGCCCGGTTCGTTCAACTAAAAATTTCATGTCGATACATACCTGTTATGACCATTTTCGACTGTATCGACCCGCACTGTGTCACAGCTGCCAGCGCATCTCGATCCGCTGCGCGATCCGAGTGAAAGGAAGGACAGTCCCATGACCGACACCGCCGCCTTCTCCACCGCTGTCCAGGAGGCCGTCGCCGACGCCCTCGGCCTGGACGAGACCGAGGTCTCCCCGTCGTCCACCCTGATCGGGGATCTCGGCGCGGAATCGATCGACCTGCTGGACATCCTTTTCCGTATCGAGCGGAAGACCGGCGTGAAGATCCAGGCGGCCGACATAGGCAACCACATCCAGGGCGGTATCCCGGACTCGGAGTTCGGCGACGAGAACGAGATCATCACCCCGGTCGGCCTGGCCCAGCTGAAGAAGGTCATGCCGCAGATCGACGCCGAGGAACTGGCCGGAAAGCTCCCGGCCGACCAGGTGATGAGCCTGTTCACCGTGCAGAATCTCGTCGACCTGGCGGTCCTGCGCGCCACGGTCACGGTGAGCGCCTGAGCGCTCCGGCACCGGGTTCCGGTGGCAGGGCTCGGCATCTGGAGGCTCCGGCAACGGGATTCCGCCGTGGTCACTCCGTCCGGGTGACCACGGCGGGGGATGACCCCGGCGGGGCCGCGCGCCGCGCCCTGTCGCGCACCCGTCGACGCACCGGCGGCGAGCACCGGTAACGGACCGGCGGCAACGAACACCGGCGGCGAACACCCACGCCCACCGGCGGCACCGACCCGCGGCGCCGGCCGGCGGTACGGATCGACGGCACCGATCGACGACCAGCGACACCGGCCGACGTGGCCGGCCGGCCGCAACGACAGGAAGGGAAGCGACGTGACAAAGCTGGCAGGGCAGGTCGCCCTTGTCACGGGGGCGTCCCGCGGCATCGGCCGCGCGATCGCCCTGGCTCTCGCGGACGACGGCGCGCACGTCGCCGTGAACTACCGGTCCCGCGTCGACGAGGCGCAGGCCGTCGTCGAGGAGATCGAGAAGGCCGGTGGGAAGGCCGTCGCGCTCGCCGCCGACGTCGCGGACCCCGAGCAGGCCGGCACGCTGGTGGAGCGGGCCCGCGCCGAGCTGGGCGGGCTGCACATCCTCGTGAACAACGCGGGGATCACCCGGGACGGACTGATCTACACCATGGCGCCGGCGGACTGGCTCGAGGTCATGCGGGTCAACTTCGGCGGGGTCTTCAACTGCACACAGGCCGTGATGGGCCACTTCATGGCGGAACGCGCCGGCGCCATCATCAACATCTCCTCGGTGATGGGCGAGCGGGCCTGGACCGGCGAGTCCGCGTACGCGGCGTCCAAGGGGGCGATCAACGCCTTCACCCGCAACTGCGCGCTGGAGCTGGCCCGCTTCAAGGTGCGGGTCAACGCCGTGCTCCCGGGCTTCGTCCCCACCGATCTTGTCGGCGGGCTGCTGGCCAGGGACGGCGGGAAGGCCATCAAACGGCGCATCCCCCTGCGGGAGTTCGCCACCCCCGAACAGGTCGCCCGGGTGGTGGCCTTCGTCGCCGGGCCCGACGCCGAGTACATGACCGGGGAACTGCTGCGCGTGGACGGCGGGGCCGCGGCCGTGCTCGGCACCGGCCGTCCCGACTGAAGCACCCGGGACTTCGGGGGCCCCGGCAGTCCGGGCTCGCCGGCGGCGCGGAGGGAACATGACCGCGCTCCCCGCGGGCGGGCGGGCCGGCAGCCGACAGGCGCGTGAACCGACAGGAAGGCAGGCGCGGCCGATGCGCTTTCATCTCGTTGACCGGATCGACTCCTGGGAGTCGAACCGGCGGATCGTCGGGCGCAAGGTGACGTCCGGCACGGAGCAGTTCTGGCGGGCCGGCCTCACCGGGCCGGTCATGCCGCCGCCGCTGGTGCTCGAGGCCCTCTGCCAGGCGGGCACCTGGCTGGTGATGATGAGCAGCGGGCACCGTAAACGGGCCGCGCTGCTGTCCGTGGGCGAGGTGTCGTTCCTCGGTGATGTCACACCGGGTGACGTGCTGCTGCTCGACGGCACGGTCGTGTCGATCTCGGACGAGGTCGCCGTCCTGGACGGGACGGTCAGCGTCGGCGAGCGCACCGTGCTCACCGCGACGTCCATCATGTGTGCCCTCATCGACGCCGAGCGGCTGGACGACCCGGTCGCCACGGCCCGGATGGCTGACCAGCTGACCGGGGCGGTGAGCGCACCGTGAGGCGCGTGGCGATCACCGGGCTCGGCGCGGTCACCCCGGTCGGCAACGACGCGGCCACCACCTGGACGAACCTCGTCGCCGGCCGCAGCGGGGTGGGCCGGCTGACCACCTTCGACACCTCGACGTTCTCGGTCCGCATCGGCGGTCAGGTCCGGGACTTCAACCTGCGCGATCTCGTTCCCGAGGCCACCGGCTGGCGGCACCTGTCGCGGGCCGGCGGGTTCGGGCTGGCGGCGGCGGCGGAGGCGTTGCGCGAAGCCAAGGTCACCCCCGCCACCTACGACCCCGACGAGTGTGGCGTCGCGATGGGCGGCAGCGTCGGACGCCCGGAGCTCCAGCAGGTCGTGGACATCGGCTACCTGCGGGAACGCACCGACAACCGGGAGATCTTCCGGCATCCGCCCGGCGACGTGCTGCTGCGTGACCAGAACGTGCCGGTCGCCGCGATAGCGCGGCTGGCCGCCTGCACCGGGCCGATGGTCAGCGTCAGCACCGCCTGCTCCGGGTCGGGGCACGCCATCGGGGAGGCGTTCCGGCACATCCAGGACGGTGACGCGACGCTCATGCTCGCCGGCGGTTTCGACGCCCTGACCACCTGGATGGACCTGCTGGGCTTCAGCCTGCTCGGCGCGCTGACCGACCGTTACAACGACGACCCGACGCGGGCCTCGCGCCCGTTCGACGCAGACCGGTCGGGCTTCGTCATCGGGGAGGGCGCGGTCGTCGTCGTGCTGGAGGAGCTGTCCGCGGCCAGGGCGCGCGGGGCGCCGATCCTCGCCGAGCTCCTCGGCTACAGCTCGACCCTGAACGCCTACCGGATCACCGACTCGCCGCCGGACGGCCGCGGCGCCATCCAGGTGATGGCCCAGGCGCTGGCCGAGTCCGGGCTCGGACCCGCCGGCATCGACTACGTCGTCGCGCACGGGACGGGCACCCCGGGCAACGACGCCTCCGAGACAACGGCGATCAAGGAGGTGTTCGGCGCCGACGCCCACCGCCTCGTGGTGAGCTCGCCGAAGTCGATGACCGGCCATCTCACCTCGGCCAGCGCCGCGCTGAACCTGCTCGCCGCGCTCGGTGCCATTCAGCACTCGGTCGTCCCGCCGACGGTGAACCTCGACACCGCGGATCCCAGGCTCGACCTCGACTACGTCCCGCTGGTGGCCCGGCCGATGCCGGTGTCGGGCGTCATGGTCAACGCGTTCGCGTTCGGCGGGACCAACACCTGCCTGGTGGTCGGCACCCCCAAGGAGGAATCATGACCGGCGCCGACATCGGCTCGGAACCGCTGCCGACAGCCTTCGACCGGCTCGTCCAGCTTGAACACGGCCGGCAGGCGGTAGCTATCCGTAACGTCCCTGGGACGCTGGACGTCTTCGACAGCCACTTCCCGCGCTTCCCCGTACTGCCGGGCATGCTGCTCTTCGAGAGCATGGTGGCTCTGGCCGGGGTGGTCCTGGCCGCGCCGGGGGAACGCTGGCGGCTGTCCGGGGCGCGGGTGGTGCGCTTCCGCCACTTCGTCCGGCCCGGCGACCAGGCGGAGATCACCGTGCGGGTCCTCGACCGCGGTCAGCAGACCGCCCGGTGCACCGCCTCGGTCACCGTCGACGGGCGTCCCGTCGCCTCCGCCCGGGCGCTGGACCTGCTGCGGGAACCATCGATGCTGGCGGCGACGGTATGAGCGGGCAGCATGCGAGAAAAGTCGTGATCACCGGGATCGGGCTGCTCACAGCACTCGGTGAGGGCGTCCAGGACACCTGGGACGGGATACTGGCGGGCCGCGGCGGCGTGGCGCCCCTGCGCGGGTACGACCCGTCGTCACTGCGCACCCAGCTGGGCGCCCAACTGGTGGACTTCGACCCCAGGCGGTACGTCAGCCGCCGGACGCTGCGCAAGATGACCCCCAACGACGAGATCGCGATGGTCGGCGCCGTCCTCGCGCTGCGTGACGCCGGCCTGGAGGACCAGCGGCCCTTCGGCGAGCGGGCCGGTCTCTTCGTCGGCGGCAACAAGGAGCTCTCCCGGCCGGAGGGGGTGGTGGCCGGGGCGCTGGCCGCCCGCGCCGACGACGGCCGCGCCGACTACCACCGACTCGGACGGGTCGCGTCCTCCACGCTGACACCGCTGTTCTACGTCGAGGGGCTGCAGGCGGCGTCGCTGTTCTACATCTCCGAGGCGTACGGCTTCCTCGGCCCCAACGCCTACTTCGCGGGCACGGCCGAGGCGGGGGCGAGCGCGGTGGGACGCGCGGCGCGCGCGGTACGGCGCGGCGAGGCCGATCTGGCGCTCGCCGGCGGGTTCGACGACCCGACCTCCTGGTGGTCGATGTCGAAGATGGACGGGCTCGGCGTGCTGTCGTCCCGCAACGAGCTGGGTGCGGCGGCCTGCCGGCCCTACGACCGGACCCGCAGCGGATCGGTCTTCGGCGACGGCGCCGCCTTCCTCGTCCTGGAGGAGCGCGAGGCCGCGCTGGCCCGGGGTGCCCGCTGCTACGCCGAGATACGCGGGGTGGGCGCCGGTAACGACGGCGGCATGGTCGTCACGCCCGACCCGAACGGCCGCGGGCTGGTCCGCGCGATCACGGCGGCGCTGCGGGACGCGGACATGCCCGCCGAGGACGTCTCCTATATCGCCTCGCACGGCTGCGCGACCACGCTCGGGGACCTCAGCGAGACCCAGGCGATCCGCCGGTCGCTCGCGGCCCACGCCGACAGCGTGTGGGCGAGCAGCGTCAAGCCGCAGACCGGGCATCTCGTCGCCGGGGCCGGGGCGCTGAACGCGGCGATCGCCGCGCTGGCGCTGGACGCGGGCGTGGCCCCGGCCACGGCCAACCTCGACGATCCCGACCCGGGCTGCGACCTCGACTGGATACCCGGCCAGCCCCGCGAGGCCCGGCTGACCGGTGCGCTCGCGCTCGCCCGCGGCCTGGCGGGCCAGCAGGTGGCGCTCGCCCTGGGCAGGGCGGCATGACCGGGCCCCGTCCTGGGCAGGGCGGCATGACCCCGCCGGCGCCGCCCGGCGGTCCTCGTCCGGGCAGCGCTCCGCGGCACGGCGATCCCGGTATCGGTCTTCGTGCCAGTAGCGATTTTCGTTCCGACAGCCGTTCCAACAGCCGTTCCGACAGCGACGGAGAGGAGCCCGACATGGCAGAGGTGACACAGACCGCCGGTGACGCCGATCGGGTGGTCGTCACCGGTCTGGGAGCGGTGACGGCGCAGGGCGTCGGCGTGGCGAAACTGTGGGAGGGAGTCCGGGCGGGCCAGGTAGCGATCCGTCCGGTGAAGAACCTGCCGATGGACGGCTACCGCACCGCCCTCGGCGGGGAGGTGCAGGAACCGGCCATCCCCGCCCACCCGTGGCCACTGGAGGTCAGCAGAGAGCCAGCGCTGGACTTCGCCCTCGTCGCGGCCGAGGAGGCGATGGCCGCGTGTGGCATCGGTGTCGACACCACCGGCGTCGGTACTACCGGCGTCGGTACTACCAGCGTCACCGGTGTCGGCACCGCCGCTGGCGCCGGGGGCGCTGCCGGGGCTGCGGGCGCACCGGGCACGCTGCTGCCCGCGCGGCGGTGGGGCGTCGTGCTCGGTAGCTGCAACGGCGGGCTGGTCAGCGGCGAGCGGGCCCTGCGCGACGAACTCGAAGGCCGGACACCGGACTGGCGGCACACCCTGGTGGTCTCCCCGCAGGCGATCGCCGAGGCGCTCGGCGCCGCCTTCGGCCTGCGCGGGCCGGTGCTGTCGGTCAACACCGCGTGCGCCTCCGGGGCGCACGCGATCGCCCACGCCACCGAACTGATCGTCACCGGCCAGGCGGACGCCGTCCTCGTCGGCGGCACCGACGCCTTCTCCGACGTGGTCTTCGCCGGTTTCAACAGCCTGGAGTCGCTCGCGGTGGGACCGGCCGCGCCGTACTCGAAGGACCGCGACGGGCTGTCCCTCGGCGAGGGTGCCGGCATGCTCGTCCTGGTCCGCGCCGACATCGCGCGGGCGGCCGGTGCCCGCGTGTTCGCCGAGGTCCTCGGCTACGGCTTCTCGGCGGACGGGTACCACCCGACCGCGCCGCATCCGCAGGGGGCGGGCGCCGCCCGGGCGATCACCGCCGCGCTCTCCCGCGCGGGCGTCGCCGCCGACGAGGTCGGGTACGTCAACGGCCACGGCACCGGCACACCCAAGAACGACCCGGCCGAGAGCAACGCGATCCGCGCGGCCCTCGGGGAGGCGGCCGGGACGGTCGCGCTCAGCAGCACCAAGTCGATGGTGGGCCACCTGCTCGGAGCTGCGGGGGCGGTCGAGAGCATTGTCACGATCCTCGCCCTCGACGAGCAGGTCGCCCCGCCGACCGCCGGGTTCACCGGCGTCGACCCCCAGTGCGGGCTCGACGTCGTGCCGAACGAGGCCCGACCGCTGGCCATGGACGTCGCGGTGTCCAACAACTTCGCGTTCGCCGGCGCCAACGCCTCGGTCGTCTTCGGCCGTCCTGGCCGGCGGACCGCCGCGCCGGCCGGCCAGGACCGGGACCGGCAGCGGGGGCAGGAGCGGGAACCGGTTGTGATCACCGGGCTGGCCGCGCTGACGCCCGCCGGCACGAGCGTGGCCGAGCTGTGGGAGGCCTACCAGGCCGCCGGGAGCGCCAGCGGCGCGGATGCCAGCCAGGCTGCCGGCCACATCGGTGTCGGCCACGTCGAGTTCGACCCGGCGGCCTACCTGCCCGCGCGCCAGCGGCGGCGGCTGGACCGGCTCGGGCTGCTGGCCGTCGCGTCCTGCCAGGACGCCCTCGCCGATGCCGGGCTCGCCGACGTCGCGCGGCCCGCGACCGRGATCGGCGTCATCCTGGGCACCGGCCTGGGGCCGATGGAGAGCATGGAGCGTTTCACCACGCCGCTGCTGACCGAGGGCCCGGCGGCGGCGAACCCCGCGGTGTTCCCCAACACCGTGTACAACGCCGCGGCCGGCCAGGTGGCGATGCTGCTGGGGCTGACCGGGGTCACCTCGACGGTGACCGCCATGCACGCGGCCGGCGCGGCCGCCCTGTGCGTCGCCGCCGACCTGCTGCGCGCCGGTGCGGCGGACGCGATCGTCTGCCCCGCCGTCGACGTGCTGCCGCCGGCCGTGGTGAACGCGTACCGCCGGACCCCTCTGTTCGCCGGCGCCGGCGGTGCGTACACGCTGGCGGAGGCCGGTTTCGCGCTGGTGCTGGAGCGGCTGTCGGTGGCCCGGGCACGCAGCGCCCGGATCCGCGCGGTGGTCTCCGGGCACGGTATCGCCTCGGACGCCCGGGGCGTGGGCCGCTGGGACGCCCGTGGCCGCGGTGTCGAGCAGGCGGTGCGCACCGCGCTGGCGGCGGCCGGTGTCGAGCCGGGCGCCCTGTCCGCGGTCTGGGCCAACGCCGCCGGGATCCGGGCTGTCGACCGGCCGGAGCGGGCCGCTCTCGGCCGGGTGTTCGGCCCGGCCGGGCCCCGCGTCGAGACGCCCAAGCGCAGCCTGGGCGAGCCGGTCGGGGCGGGCGCGCACCTGTCGGCGGTCCTCGCCGTGGCGGGGTGGGAGGCCGGCGGGGCCGCCGGCCCCGTCCTGGTGAACAGCTCCTCCCTCGGCGGCACGCACGTCAGCCTCGTCCTGGCTGGCCCGGGGCACGGCGATCACGCCGGCCCGGAAGTCAACGATCATGTTTTCGATGCCGCGGGCGCCGCGGGCTCCCGGAAGGAGCGGTGATGACCAGCCACCATGTCCGGATTGTGAGCACCGGCGGCTACCTGCCCGGCGAACCGCTGTCCAACGACGACCTGGAGCGGTTGTGCGGCCCGTTGCCGGACGACGTGCTCGACGGTCTCCAGGTGCGCCGCCGCCACTGGATGATCGATCCGGGCACCGGCGAGCACCTGGTGAACAACAGCGAGATGGCCACGGCCGCGGCCCGGCAGGCGCTCGACCGCGCCGGGCTCGAGCCCGGTGACGTCGACCTGCTGGTGATGTCGACGTCCTCCCCGGAGTACCCGCTGCCCGCGGCGGTCACCTTCGTGCAGGAACGTCTCGGCCTGGCCCGGTGCGCGGTCGTGGAGGTCCGGTCCGGGTGCGCGGGGGCGATGCACGCGCTCGACATCGCCCGCCGTCAGCTGGCCGACGGCTCCGCGCGGACCGCGGTGGTCATCGGCAGCGAGGCGACGTCACCGGTGCTCGCCCCGATCTTCCTGGGCCGCCGCCCGGACGCCGTCCGGCTGCGGGACCGGATCGCCATCTACAACTTCGGTGACGGGGCGGGGGCGATGGTGCTGCGCGCCGAGCCCGCCGGGCCGGGGGAGCCGGCGAGCTTCCATGCCAGCGTCAACGCCTGCATGGGCGGGGACCGCAAGCCCGGCATGCAGATCATCGGCGGTGGTACCCACGCTCCCGTGGCCGAGCAGATGCGCGGCCGGCGTCCGGTCGACCTGCGCCTCGACGTGGTCGAGTCGGCCAGCTTCGGGCCGCGTGTGTTCGTCACCGCCCTGGACGAGCTGCTGCGCCGCAGCGGTCTGAGCCTGCGGGAGGTCGACGCGTGCGTCGTGCCCGAGGGCAACGCCGGCTACTTCAACGGCGAGCTCGAAGCCGCGGGGCTGTCCGCCGAGGACTGCAAGCTGCTCGCGGGCAGGATCGTGGAGAACCTGACCGACGTCGGGGCGACCGGCTCCGCCGCCGTGCCCCTGGCGCTGGATGACGCCTGGACTTCCGGGCGGATCCGGCCCGGCGACCAGGTGCTGCTGCTGGCGATCGAGACCAGCAGGTGGCTGTACGCCGGGCTCTCGCTCACCTGGAGCGCCCCCTGGCCAGGGGGCGACCGGCCGGGCGCCGATCTGTCAGCCACGGACCTGTCAGCCGTCGGGCTGGCAGCCACGGGTGTGAACGGACAGGCCGAGCCACGATGAGCGTCCGCCAGGATGCCGAGCGCGACTCCTACGACGTCGTCGTGATCGGTAGCGGGCTCGGCGGCCTGACCGCCGCCGCGCTGCTCGCCCGCTGGGGCCGCCGGGTGCTGGTGGTCGAACGCCATGACCGGATCGGTGGTTACGCGCATGCGTTCACCCGCCGTCGACACCGTTTCGACTCCGCGGTGCACCTGGTCGCGGGCGGCCCGCCGGTCACCGTGGGAAATCCGGGAATCATGCCGGTGCTGCTGGATCTGCTGGGTGTTGCCGACCGCCTTGAGTTCCACCGGCTGGATCCCTTCTACCGGGTGGTCCTTCCCGGTTTCCAGCTCGACGTCCCAGCCGGCCCCGATTTCCTGGACGCGCACGTGGCGCGTTTTCCCGCGGAGCGGACGGGGCTGCGCCGGATGCAGCGCCTGTCGACGCTGCTCACCCGCGAGGTGCAGCGACTGCCCGCCGACCTGCCGACCGCCGAACTACACGACAGTGATTTTCCGTTGCTGCACCGGTACCGTCAGGCAACCGTTTCCGACGTGCTCGACGAGCACCTGCGCGACGCACGGCTTAAAACGGCACTGACGGCGCTGTGGCCGTATCTGGGGGTACCGCCGTCGGTCCTGGCCTTCGACGTGTGGTCACTCATGCTCACGACATACCTGGAGTTCGGCGCGTACTACTGCGCGGGCAGCTTTCAACGGCTGGTGGACGCGTTCGGTGCCAGCGTGACCGGCAATGGTGGGGAGGTGATGGTGCGCACGACCGCGCGGCGGATTCTCGTCGAGCGGGGCAGGGTGACCGGGGTCGTGCTCGACAACGGCCAGCGGGTCACCGCGAAGGCCGTCGTCTCCAATGCCGATCCGTTGCAGACCTGCGAGGAACTCGTCGGTACCGAGAACGTCGACGGAGGCTATCTCGCGCTGCTGCGCTCGATGCGCTGTTCCCTGTCGGCGGCGGTGCTGTACCTGGCCACCGACATGGATCTCGGCGGGGAGGGCATGGCGCACGAGACCTTCGTCTTCGACGGATGGGAGCACGACGCCACCTATGCGGGGATGCTCACGGGTGCGGTACCCGCACTGACGGTGAGCGTCCCGACGCTGAGCGATCCGTCGCTGTCTCGGGACGGAATGCATCTGGTCACCGCTGTGGCACTGCTTCCATATGACGCGGTGGCATCGTGGCGCCACAGCAAGCCGCGATACGAGCGTCTGATCATGGACAAGCTCGGGGAACTGATCCCGGGCATCGGGGGCAGGGCGGTGCTGGCCGAAGGCGRCACGCCGCGGACGATGGAGCGCTACACCCTGAACCTGCGCGGCGCCATCTACGGCTGGGAACACGCACCCGACCAGACCACCACCGACCGGCTGCCGCACCGGACCCCCGTCGAGGGACTGTATCTTTCCGGGCACTGGACGCAGCCCGGGGGAGGCGTCCTGTCAGTGATCAGTTCGGGCGTCCAGACCGCCGAGATGCTCACCGGCGCGTCAGTGCTGGAACGTCCGCGACCGGTGCCCTTCTTCGCCGCGGCGGCCGGCTGAGTCGTGCCTCCCTGCCGGGACGGTCGGCCTTGCCGGGACGTTCGGCTGAGGCGTGCCACGCGGCCGTGTGTGTCACGGTGCCCGACGATTTCCGGCCGGCCGGGGCCCGTGCCGGGYCGGCGCGGAACGTGACCGACGGGAATGCCCCCGTCCAGCGCCCGGYCCATCGAAGAAACAAAACAACGCAAAACAGGAACAAAATGACACGGGGTGGAACGGGGAGACCGCGGAACGCCACCGGCGGGGGTGTCTGCCGGTGTACATGCCGCCGACCGGGACAAAACGACACGGGCCGGCGCGGGGGCGACCGGCACAGGACGAAAAGGAGCGAGAGATGTCGCGCGAGGAGAACAAGGTAATCATCCGTCGGGTGTTCGACGAAATCGCCAGCAAGGGCGACTTCGACGTGGTCGACGAGATATATGCGGAAGACTATCTCGACCATGCCCCTTTCCCGGGCGCGCCGGCGGGCCGGGCCGGGGTCAAGCATTCGATCGGCGGGCTGCGCACCGCGTTTCCGGACCTGCACGTGACGGTCGAGGACATGAGTGCCCACGGGGACAAGGTGGCGGCGCACAACACCTGGGCGGGTACCCACACCGGTGAGGTGCTCGGAATTCCTCCCACCGGCCGGAGCGTGAGCTTCGGCGGTGTCGTGGTGTTCCGGCTCAAGAACGGCCTGATCATCGAACGCTGGGCGATCGACCTCGAGCTCGACCTGCTCAAGGAACTCGGCATGAACCTGCGGTGGTCCCGGCCGAAGGTGTGAGCGCGTCCGTGCCGGGCTCCGGCCCGCGCGGCCGCCACCGCGGCCCGCGCGACCGTCGCCCGGCACGGAGAAAGATCCGCTGGCTCGGAGGCGCATCGCTGAACGCGGATGACAACGGGCGGATGACGACGGATGGCAACCGCCTGGCCGGGGGAAGCGGTATCAGGTGCGGAGAACGGTCGTTGTCGGCTATGGGGGACAACCAGCTGGTACGAGCCTGTCACCATAAATGATCAACCGCGTCCCGTGGTGGCGGCGGGTCCCGCCCGGCAGTAGCCGTCCCCCAGAGCCGCCGCCAGGCGCGAGGAGGAGGTGCGTCCCGGAGTGGGGCCCGCCGGGCGGTGCCCCAGGGCCCGCCGCGGTGCCGTCCGCCTCCCGGCCCGACCCCGCCCGGCCGTGCCTCTCCGCAGGGCCGGCGGGCACAGGGGATCGGGCATGGGGATGACGTTGCTGTGGGGTCGGGATGGCGGCTGCCGCGCTCCGAAGTAGGCCGGCCGGCATTCACCGCACCGGCCGCACCGCCATACCCGTACGTATGGATCCGTAGCGACCGACCCGTGTCAAGTGCTGGACAGTCTTTACTGTCAACTATTTATCAGTATTTAATGCTCCTCAGGGGAATGTCAGGGCCATGGGGGGCATGGAGTGGTTGAACTTCTTATGTTGGGCCCACTCGAGCTACGAGTGGCTGGTATTCATGTAGATCTTGGGTCGGCGAAGCAGCGAACGGTGCTTGCCGTCCTGCTGGCGGATCTTGGGCGACCGGTGCCTCAGGATCTTCTCATCGACCGGGTGTGGGGAGGCTCACCTCCGGCCGAGGTGCGAAATGCGCTGTACACGTATGTCACGCGTTTGCGGCGGATACTCGTGTGTACCCGCCAGGTGGAGGGGGGGAAGGTCGAGCTGGTCCGGCAGCGGGGCGGCTATCTGCTCGACGCCGACCCCACCCTGCTCGATCTGAATCGGCACCGTTGTCTGGCGGAGCGGGCCCGGGCGGTGGCCGACAACAACCCGGAGCAGGCGTGCCACCTGCTCAGACAGGCCGCGGACCTGTGGCGGGGAGAACCCCTGGCCGGCCTGCCGGGGGACTGGGTCGCGCGGGTCCGGGAAAGGCTGGTCCCKCAGCGGCTTGGCGTGCTCGCGGAGCGGGCCGATCTTGAGATAGGGCTGGGCCGCGCCGACCGGGTGATCGACGAGCTGCAGGAGGCACTTGCCGAGAACGAACTGTTCGAGCCGCTGAGCTGCCAGCTCATCCGGGCGCTCTGGCACGCCGGCCGTGGCGCCGAGGCGCTGGAGTGCTACGCGCGGGTACGCCGGCGGATCGCCGACGAACTCGGGGTCGAACCCGGCGCACGGCTACGGCGGCTGCACGAGGCGATCCTGCGGGGCACTCTCGAGGCCGCCGCACCAGCCGGGCCGGTCGGGCCGGCCGCGCCAGCCGGGCCGGCCGCACCGGCCGGGTCACGGCCGGACGCGGTGGAGCCGCCGGAGGGCGACGACCCGCAGGCCGCGCAGCCACCACGGCCGCCGTGCCTGCTGCCCGCCGCCGTCGGAGACCTCACGGGCCGGGACGAGGAGGCGGAGCTGCTGTGCCAGCGGCTGACCGCCGCCGGCTCCCCTCCGTCGATGCCCGTCGCGGCGGTGCTCGGCATGGGCGGGCTGGGCAAGACGGTCCTGGCGGTCCACGTCGCGCACCGGTTACGAGAGCACTTCGACGACGGTCAGCTCTACGTGGACCTGCATGGTCAACAGCGCAGTCCGGTCGATCCCAGCGACGCRCTCGCCCGGTTCCTGCGCGCGCTGGGCGTCGCGGACAGCGAGATTCCGCTTGGCCTCGACGCACGCGCGGAGCTGTACCGCAGTCTGCTTGCCGACCGACGGGTCCTGGTGGTACTCGACGGTGCCGCCGACGAGAGCCAGATCGAGCCGCTGCTGCCGGGGTCGGGCAGCTGTGGGGTACTGATCACCAGCCGGGCGCGGCTGGCCGCGCTTCCCTGCACCCGACTGCACCTGAACGTGCTCGAGGTCGGGAGCGCGATCCGGATGCTGGCCCGCATCGTCGGCGACGACCGGGCGCTGGCCGACCCCGTGGCCGCCCGTGAGCTGGTACGCCTGTGCGGCTACCTGCCGCTGGCTGTTCGCGTTGCCGCGGCCAGGCTGGTGGCGCATCCCCACTGGAAGATTTCCGGCCTGGTGTCCAGGCTGGTCGACGAGCGGCGCCGGATAGCCGAGCTGCGCCACGGCGCCCTGGAGGTCCGCGGCAGCTTCGACCTGTCCTACCAGCGGATCGATCCGCAGGCGCGGCAGTTGCTGCGCCGGCTGGGGTTGCTCGGCTGCTCGGTCTTCTCCAGCCGGGTCGTCGAACAGGTGCTGGGGACCGATCGGCAGACGGCCGAAGGAATCCTCGACCGTCTGATCGACGCCCAGATGCTCGACATCGCCGGCACCGGGCCAGCCGGTGACGTGTGGTTCCGGCTGCACGAGCTGGTCAGGATCCACGCGCGCGACCGGGCGGAGCACGAGGAGAGCGGTCAGGAGGTCCGCCGGATCACCGCGCTCGGACAGCTGTTCGGACAGCAGTCCGAACAGCAGCCCGGTGACCGGCCGGCCGTGAACGTCCCCGCCCAGGCGGGTGCGGCCGAGCACTGGGACACCGCGTGGAAGAAATGGGAGGCGGAAGCCAGYGTCGGCAGCCACTGACCGGGACGGGCCACCCCCGGCATGATCGATGCCGGCTGTCCGTCGGTGCTTCCGGAGCCTCCCGGTTTTCGGAGCATCCGGTCAGAGCTGGGCACGGGTGCCGACGGCGGTGCCGCTCTCGTCTTCCCATGGCTATGTGTGCGGACAGCGCGGGATCCAACCGTCCGGGATCTGGTCGGCACCGTAACGGGCGTGTGTCAGYGACCGCGCCGCCGCCTGCGATCAGCCCTGGGGTGTGCTCCTCACGGTAACGAATGTATGTCCTGGTGGTCCGTGCGGGTGGGTCGCTTCCGAATCGCGGTGACTGCGGAGGAGGATGGGCGCWGGCGACGGGGCTGGCGGCCGGTGATGTGAAAGTCGTCACAGCTCGTGATCGCCRCTGCTCGTCGTCACGTGATGAGATGGCGTGACCGTCGACGACGATTTCGGGACGCGACGACGATTTCGGGATGGCTGTGAGACTTCGAGACACTGTGAAACTCCGAGACAACTGTGAGGAGCCCCTGCGGTGAGGCTGGCGATGGGCACCCGGGAGGTCTTCGACGCGGAGAGCCTGCTTGAGGAGTACCTCGGGCCACGTAAGCGTGGCCTGCGTTACGCCTATCCGTACTATGACGGGCTCACCACCAACGGTGACTCCGACCTGCTGTGCACCGGCGATCTGCTCGCGCCCTGCCTGCTCGGCGTCCAGGTGGACGTCGACCGGATGCACACGTTGACGGCGCTGACGCCGTTGCTGCAGCGCGGGCTCGACAAGCTCCCACCCGGCATCGAACTGATCGAGGCCGACGAGATCACCCTTGATCTTGTCGCGGCCCTGTACGACCCCCTGGACGATCCGGATGTCTCCGACCGCGACGTCAAGGGGTCGTTGATCGCAAAGGTGCTGCACCRCAAGCGACCGGCGCTGGTGCCGCTGTTCGACTCCAAGGTCAGGATCTTCTACCAGCACGAGCGCTGCATCCCGCCGTCTCCCCGGGACGGGCGTTCCTGGCGTGAGTACATGCAGCTGCTGGTTCGCGCCATGCAGTACGACCTGAAGGAGAACGCCGACGAGTTCCACCGGCTGTCCGCGCTCGTCCCCCGTAACGGGCCGCCGCTGACACCGCTGCGCATCCTCGACATCGTGGTGTGGATGAGCAGTGCGGTCTGATCTCCGAGATTCTGATCTCCGCCGGTCTGATCTCCGCCGGTCGCCGCCGCGGGTGCCGCCGCCGAGGGCACGGTGAGGCGCGGCGACACGCCGTCGGGGTGCCTGTCCGTACTGGCCGTGGTGCCGTTGCGGGCGGCGCGTGCCCTGACGGTGGGACGAGCGCCAGTCCGTTACGAGGTCGGGCGGGGCGTGGGCCTGCGGGGCCTGATCTGGAACGGCGTCGCCGACACCACCTTCGACGGTGTCGTGGTGGTCGGTGTGGACGGCCGGGTGGCCGCTGTCGGGCCGCGTGACCAGGTGGCGCTGCCGGACGGCCTACGCATGATCGACTGTGCCTGGATCGGACCGGGTGTCGTCGACGCCCACGTGCACCTGCCGGCCACCGCCACGCCCGGGTACGACGAACTGCGTTCCGGTGTCGTGGCCGTGCGTGACCTCGGTTCGTCGATCGAGCGGCTCACCCACTGGCGGTTCGCCGCGCCGATCATGGTTGCCGGCACAGGCCCCCGGGTGGTGGGCACGCCGAGGCAAAGGCCGCGTCCGGATCGTGCGGACCGCTTCGGGGAGTCCGTCGGCCCTGCCCAGGGTGCCGCGGCCGACCGGCTGGATRCCCGGTCCCCCAACTCGTCGCGATCCGCCCGTCGCGGCACCGCTGGCCGGATCGCGACGAGCCGCCACACGCTGGGCCGCCACCTGCCAGGCCGTCACGGATGGAACCGCGACGCGACAGACCAGCACCTGTCAGATCAGCACCTGTCAGACCAGTATCCGCCGGGCCGGCACGTCTCGGATTATTACGGGCCGCGCCGTCACGGACCAGATTGGCACGGTTTGGGTCAGCATGGACTGGGCTGGCACGGGCTGAACGGGCTGAACTGGCGCGGGTTGAACTGGCAGGGAGCGGGCCAGCAGGAGGTGGGCCGGCAGGGAGCGGGGCGAAAGGCGCAGAGCTGGCATGCCCGCCGCGGCGACGCGGTGGTCGTCGTCGAAAGCCCGGCCGCGGCCCGCGGGCTCGTCGCCGGGCTCGTCGCGGACGGCGTCGATCTGATCAAGGTATATGTCGGGGACGCCGCGACCAGCGCGGATACCGGGCGTGGGAAGCGTCCGAACTGGCCGCCGTTGCCTCCGGCCGAGCTCGCGGTCATGGTCGAGGCCGCCCAWGCGGCAGGTCTTCCGGTAACAGCGCACGCGCTGAGCGTCGACGCCGTCGAGATGGCGCTGCGGGCGGGCGTGGACGAACTCGCCCACGTCCCGGTGGAGCCCCTGCCGCCACGGACGATCGAGCGGATCGCCGCCGCGGGCGTGCCGGTGGTCTCGACGTTGCAGTGCCATGCCGGGTTCGGCCCGGCGCCCGGGCGTAACGCGGCGTTGCTCCACCGGGCCGGGGTCACCCTGGTCTACGGCACCGACGCGGGGGGCACGGGCAGCCGGCCGCCCGGGGTCGACCCGCGGGAGCTCGACCGGCTCGCCTATGYCGGGCTCGGCCGCCTCGGCGCGCTGCGCGCCGCAACGTCCGTGGCGGCCCGGGCGGCCGGGCTCGACGGCCGCCGGCCGTCCGGGCGTGTCGAGGTGGGCGGGCACGCCGCCGTCGTGGGGCTGCCCATGGATCCGCTCGTCGAACCCGCTGCCTGGCGCCATCCGACGGTGGTCGTCAACGGCCAGCGGGTGATCATCTCGTAATGTGCGTCGATGTGAAGCTTTCCATCCTGATGCCGGTTTTCAACGAAGAGGCCACGCTTGYGGCTGCCGTCAAGCGGGTGCTCGAGGTCGGCTACCGCTGTGAGATCGAACTCGTCGTGGTCAACGACGGCRGCCTGGACGGAACCCGTTCCATCCTCGACTCCCTCGACGACCCCCGGCTGGTCGTCGTGCACCAGTCGGTGAACCGGGGCAAGGGTGCCGCCGTGCGGACCGCGAGCGATCGTGCCAGCGGTGACTACCTCGTCATCTGCGACGCCGATCTGGAATACGCTCCCGAGGAGATCCCGGCGCTGCTGGAACCGGTCCTCGCCGGCGAGGCCGACGTCGTCTTCGGCTCACGGACGTTCAGCGGCAACACCGCGTTCTCGTTCTGGTACGTGGTGGGCAACAAGCTGGTGACGCTGGCCGCGAACGTTCTTTTCAACAGCTACATCAGCGATCTGGAGACCTGCTTCAAGCTGCTGCCGGTCAGCCTGTACCGCGAGCTGGACGTCCGCTCCGCCGGCTTCGGCATGGAGGCCGAGGTGACCGCGAAGCTGCTTTCCCGCGGCATCCGGCCGTTCGAGGTACCGATCAGCTACAAGGCCCGCACCCGGGCGCAGGGCAAGAAGCTGACCTGGCGGGACGGGGTCGAGGCGCTGTGGATACTCGGCTCGGTGCGGGCCCGTCACCGCAGGTCCGGTCGCTGAGCAGGTCCGGTCGCTGAGCAGGCCTGGTCACTGAAGCAGGTCCGGTCGCTGAAGCGGRCATGGCTGCCGGGTGGGCCCGGTTACCGACCTGAAGTGGGCCCGGCCGGCAGACCGCGCGGCGCGTTCCCCTCACCCCGGCCGGTCACGGATCTGAAACGATCCGGAAACCGGCCCTGAAGTGACCCGGGTAACGGTCCTGAAGTGAGCCCAGGGACTGACACGCGCAGCGAACCAGGCGCTGGCCGCGGGCAGCGGCCCGGGTACCGAAGCGGTGGCCCGGGTGACGGCCGGCTGGTGAATATCCGGCCGAGGAGGTGGCCCTCACCAGCCCTCAGGCCGACTCCACGCCCGCGGGCTGCGACAATGGGCCGCGTGCTGAGCTACGTCGTGCGTGGGCTCACCCGCCGGCACGGCGCGGGTGAGCATGCCGTACTCGCCACCTCCAACATCGATCTTGATGTCGGACGCGGCGAGGTCTTCGGTGTCCTCGGGCCGAATGGCGCTGGTAAGACCACGCTGCTGCGTCAGCTCATGGGGCTGATCCGGCCGGACGCCGGGTCCATCACGATGTTCGGGTGGGACGTCGTCGCCCGTCCCGACATCCCGCCGCGGCTGGCGGCCTATCTCGGCCAGCACGACATGGCCCTGGAGGATCTGCCGGTGGGTCGCGCGGTGGAGACCACCGCGCGACTGCGTGGCCTCGGTCGTGGCGCGGCGCGGGCGGCCCGTGACGCCGTCGTCGACGAACTCGGCCTCGCCCCGGTCGTGGCCCGGCCGATGCGGCAACTTTCCGGCGGTCAGCGCAGGCTCGCCTCCGTCGCCTGCACCCTGGTCGGCGACCGTATGGTGCTCGTCCTGGACGAGCCGACCACCGGCCTGGACCCGACCGCCCGACGCGCGGTGTGGTCGGCGCTCGAACGCCGCCGGGCCGCCGCGGGCGTCACCGTGGTGCTGGTCACCCACAACGTCCTGGAGGCGGAGACGGTGCTCGACCGGGTCGCGGTCCTCGACGCTGGTCGGGTGATCGCCTGTGACACCCCCGGACGGCTCAAGGCGTCGGTGAGCAACGACGTTCGGCTGGACCTTGTCTGGCGCTGCGATCCGCCCGCCCACGACCCGACGATCGCCCGTCTCGCCCGGCAGGCCGAGATCAGTGGCCGTCGCTGGACCACGCGCATGGACGCGGCCGCCGCCCGAGACGCGCTCGCGCGGCTGACCAGCGGCCCCGCCTTCGCCGCCCTCGACGACTTCACGCTGGCCACGCCGTCCCTGGAGGACGTCTATCTCGCCCTTGGCGGAGCATCCCGCACCCTGGAGCGCACATGAGCACGGTTATCCTGTGACCGCCGCCGCAGCTTACGACGCGGCCGGGCAGATCGCCGGCCGGGCCGTCGAGGCGGCCGGCCCGCCCACCGAGACCGTCTCGATCGTCGAACGGACGGCCGATACCCTCGACCGGTCCGTCGGCGGCTTTTCCCGGGCCGTGGCGGCGGCTGACACGCCCGTGCCGCTGCCGCCGAGCACCCCCTTCGGGGCCGCGCTCGGCGCCGTCTACGTCGGCCAGCTCGCCCGGGCCCGGGTGGCCCGAGTGCCTCTGCTGTTCGTCGCCGCGTTCCAGTCGCTCGGGATCATGCTGCTGCTACGCGGAGTGGTCGATGTTGGCAACGAGACGACCAGCGAGCAGGTGGTGGCGGGCTCGACCGTGCTGGTGGTGGCCTTCGTCGCGCTGAACCTTCTCGCGCAGCGCTTCGGGGCGCTGCGCGCGGCCGGGGCGCTGGACTACTACCTGACTCTGCCCGTCCCGGGCAGCGCCGTGGTGCTTGGCACGGCCGCTTCCTACGCGTCGTTCGCGGTACCAGGGATGATTATTACGGCTGTGGTGGGCTCGCTGCTGTACGGTCTGCCTCTGTCGGGCCTGTGGCTGCTGCTGCCGGTGGCTGTCATGGCCGGTGCGTCTCTCGCTGGAATCGGCGCGGTCATCGGGCTGCTCGCTCCCCGCCAGGAACTTGCGACGGTCGCCGGACAGGTCGGTATGAGCGTCGTGCTGTTCCTCGGGATCATCCCGGCGGACCGGTTGCCGCTCGGGATCGACGTGCTGCGTGACCTGCTACCCAGCACATACGCGGTGGATGTGCTGGCCGGCGCCTTCCGGCCGTCGGTCAACTGGGGCATGGTCACCGTCGATCTGCTGGTGTGCGCGCTGGTGGCGTTCGTCACGCTGCTGGCGGCCAGTATCGCGCTGCGACGTGCCGGTAACGCCCCGCGTTAGGCCGTTGCGGTGGATTCTCAGCCGCGCGGGCCGACGCCCATCCGGTCGCTATCCATCAGCAACAGCCTGGCATGACAGTTACGCGAACGCTGACAGGACCGTTGACGGCGCGCATCACAACGCGCAGTTGCGGGGCCTCCCTGAGGCGCAGCAGTCTGAGGCGCAGCAGTCCGGTGCCGGGCATCCCCGCTCACCGCGGCCAGGCCAGCATGACCAGCCCGATGGCGTCGTGGCGGACGGTTGGCCGATGCTCGAGGAGCCTCGGCGTCGTTTCTGGGCTGTGGGCAGGTCCGGGCTTTTCACCGGCCTGCTGTGCGCGCTCGTCATGGCTGCCTTCGGCCTGCCTGTCGGGCTGTTGTGGGCGTTGACGGCCCCGCGCCTGAACGTTCGGGCGGTACTGGCTGGCAGTGAGATCGTTTTCGATGCTCAGGCCGGTGTCGACGTGTACTTCGCCGTGATCTGCGTTGTCGCCGGTCTGATCGGGGGGCTCCTCGGCTTCTGGCGGGGCCGTGACAGCGGCTGGCCGGTCCCCGTGGGACTGGCTCTGGGCGGGATCGGCGGCTCCCTGCTGGCGAGTTGGATCGGGCATGTGCTGCGGTCGGCGCGAGCCGTCTCGCAGTTGCCCGAGGGTGCCAGCAGCTTGGTCATCCAACTTGTCGAGTTCCGGTTGCGTTCGTCTGGCTTCCTGCTCGTCCTGCCCGCCGTGTCGCTGCTGGTGCTGTCGGTGCTGAGCTGGTTGTCGCTCTTCGTGATGCCACGCCGCGAGATGCCACGCGGCGAACAGATGTGAACAGTCCCCGCTGGACGCCATGCCACGGTTCCTATCGGGTTGCTACAGGGTTGCTACGGGAGGCGCGGTTCCGGTTTCGCCAGAGGCGCTCGCGAGTGGGCTGGGGCCGGCGCACAGCGCTGTCCGTCGCTCCGGACGCACCTGGTGGCCTTGTGTTCGGTTGGTATGGACAACGATGATGCTCTGTCCGCTCGGTCAGAATGCTCATGCGGTGACGGTGGGCTGGCAAAGCTGGACGACGCCCTGTTCGCTTGGGTCAGGAGGTCGAGGCCGTGGTCGAACCCACACCGGAGTTGCTGGTCGTCATCGCGTCACGGACAGTCAGGCTGGATCCGGCAGTCCACGGTTCTGATGATCTTAACGGTCCAGTCGGCCCTGGCAAGCACGGTGATGTGGCCGGCCCCGCGGAGGAGAAGGGACCCGACGGKAGCGATCGCTACCAGACGGTCCTCACCGCTCTGCGAGAGATCGCGCAGGTCACGGCGGTCCTACCACCTCGTCTGGCCCTGGTCGCCGCGTCGAAGACCCAGGCGGACGCGTTGATCCGGCTTCCCGGTGTTGCCGGAGTGTTCCTCGAAGCGGTTCCGGCGGGCCTGCGTGAGACGCTCACCGCGAGTGAGCATCTCTTCGTGGATGGATGGCTCGCGCGCCTGGCTGGTAAGCAACGTTCCGCGGAGGGACTGCCCTGGGACGCCACCGACACCGGCCGACTGCCTCCCGGGCCACCCACATGACCGGTGCGAGAACCGGTGAGCACGGCGCCTCCGCGGGTCGCCGGCCCGGCCGCGGATGCGGGGCCGGAGAGGGCCGGCTCGGAAAGGACGCGGTCGGCGGCCCGGGCCCCGTGTCACGTACGACGAGCGTCCCGCGACCACCCGCGACGACCAGCCAGCCCACCCGAGTCAGGGGAGCTATCGTTACGTACGGACAGGCATGTTTCGGAAGGTTTCAGGCGGGGGTCCCGAGCCGAAGCACATGATGTCGCGTGTTCTCGCCCGGTCGATCGGTCGTCCGCTGACCAGCGCGTACGCCGGTACTCCTGCGGCGGAGAGCGAGAAGCGACGGATGCTGGATCCGTTGTATCGGCTCATCGCCATCGGCTCATCGCCGACGCGATCGTCACCTCCCACCGGGGGCTTGCTGTGATCCTCGGAACCGGCGGCTGTGTCGCGATACTGATCGTCTCGCCCGGCGTCGCGTCCGTGGTTGTCACGGGACTGACCGTGCTCGGCCTCCTGTACCAGTTGGCGTTCCGCCGCTGACATCATGCGGCGGAACGCCGACGTACGACCTGGATCCGGGAAACGACCGCTAGAAGATCTTCCCGGGTGGCAGCCACTGGAAGGTGTCCGACGTGCGGGCCATCGCGTACAGCCGGTCGCCGACTCTCGCCACCACCTCCAGATGCTTGCCGAACGAGCTCTGGATCATGGTGACCGCGTCGACGTGGCCGAGTTCGGTGGCGAACCTGGTCGGGCCGCTCCAGGGAAAGCCGGCCGCGTCGTTGTTCCGCCACAGGTGGACCAGACCGCCGCTGGCCGACGGCACGAGCACCTCGAAGTTGCYGATCCGGCCGAACCCGCTCTGGATCAGCACCGGATTTCCGGTGACGCCTTCGGCGAACACCGTCGAGGTCCGCCACACGCCGTCCTGGGTACGGTAAATGTGGGCCAGCCGACCGCCTGCCAGCGCGACGGCTTCCAGGTTGCCGTTGTCGAAGTTTCCCTGGATGAGGCTGACCGCGTCGACATGGCCGAGGTTCGCCGCCACGACGACGGGCTGGCTCCAGGGGAAACCGGCGACGTCGTTGTTGCGCGAGAGGTAGAGCAGGCCGACGTCGGCGGCGGGCGCCAGCACCTCGAACGTGCCGCGCCGGCCCAGCCTGCTGTGGATCAGTGACGGTGTCCCGGCGACACCGTCGGTTATCCGGGTGGGGGACTGCCAGCGCAGGGCGGGCCCGCTGTCACGCCAGAGGAACAGCAGCGACTTCCCGACCCGGGCGAGCGCTTCCAACGCCCCCGGTGTCGCCAGCCTGCTCTGGATCATTGTGAGCGCGTCGATCCGACCGTTGCCCTGTGCCACCTGTGTCGGTTCCCGCCAGGGGAAACCGGGAGCGTCGTTGTCCCGCCACAGGTGTGTCATCCCGGCGAACGCCGACGGCACCACCAGTTCGAAGTTGCCGGTGTGCCCGAAGCTGCTCTGCACCAGGACGGGATTGCCACCGACCCCGCGGCCCCAGCCGACGTGGCTGGGGGTGTAGCGGCACAGCTCGAAGCTGTTCGACCGCATCAGGCAGTTGACGCTGTCCGGTGCGCAGCCGTCGCAGTTGCCGTTCGGGGTGGCGAACCGGCCCCATGTCCCACCGCAGTTGCATCCGCTGGCGGCGTACTCGTCGGGACAGCCGAAGATGTGGCCTGTCTCGTGGGCGAAGACCCGGTCGAGGTTGTCCGGACCCCATCCGTCGTTGTCGTAGGACAGGACGAGCCGGGGCCCGCCGATGGAGCTGTAGGCGAAGTACTGCAGCGGGTATTTGGTGACGAACGCACAGTAGGACCATCGTGTGACGTGCCTGGCGCGCAGGTCGTCGACGTAGTCGTAGACTCCGTCGAAGTTCGGCTGGTAGCCGAGCTGGCTCATGGCCGGGTCCCGCCAGCGTGCTTCCAGGTCGGCCGCGGCGGGGTCCGGGGGAGTGGAGATCCGGACGACCTTGATGTCGTAGCTGAAGGTGAGCTCTGCCGCCGGGTTGACGGTGGCGTACCAGGACAGGCCGTTCTGGATCTCGGCGACGGTCTTGGTGCGTTCCGCGGCGGTGAACTGCAGATCGGCGCTCGGCCCTTCCACGATGATCACGCCGATCGCGATGCTGCCCTCCATGAAGGCGCTGGTGGGCCCGCCGGTGCCGCCTCCGCCGCCTGGCTGGCCGAGCTGTCCGTCGGCGGGGACGGCGGCGGCGGTGAGCACGGGGGCGCCGCTCGTGCCCAGGCTGGTGGGGGATGGCGAGTCGGTGGGGGAGCGAGGCTGTCGCGGGACGCCGCCGCCACCGCCGTCCGGGGCCTGCCCGGAGGAGCCTCGCGGCGGTGGGACGTCGGTGCACGGCCGGTCCCAGTCCCACAGCTCGTCGGATCTCGCGCGGTCCTGTTTGGCCCGCTGGTAGTCGGTACTGGCGCGTAACTGGAAGGCGGCCAGGCCCAGACGTTCGAGCCCGTCGAGATGGGCGGGGTCGACGGCGGTGGCGCCGGAGGCGCCCGGCCCGGGAGAGGAGTCCGGGGCGACCGTGGCGGGGCTGACGATGCTGACCCGGCCGTAGCAGTGGAGCACCCGCGCGGACTCGTTGGTCGGTGGCGGCTGGTCGACTGGGTCCGAGCCGTCGTCACGTGCCGTGCTCGCCTGCGCGTACGCATGTGCCACGATGATCTGTTCGGCTGGTATGTCCCCCGCCATGGATGATCCGTATCCCTTCTGGTGGATGAGCGGTGCGGATGAACTGTGCGGAGTTGTACCTTGTTGATCTAGAATTGTGTCGTGTTTGGGAAAAGTGTGCGGATGTCCAGCCCGATGTCGTATTCGCGCAGCAAAGATCCGCGTCAGGGGTTCGAGCGCCGAGATCCGCGTACCGGATGGATTCGGAATGGGCCGGAAATCGGATGGCTGCCGGATCCGGAACAGCCCCGGCCCCGGACCCGAGATCGTCGGGGCCGGGGCCGGGATGGGCTCTGCCGGGGGTGACCGGGTGCCGGGCGGCGGTCGGAAGTAGTTACAAAAAGTGACCAGCCGCTCGGGATGACCGGTTACAGCGGCCGGTTACAGTGGGCGACGCAGTGGAGTCGAGGGTGGTGGYTCGCCCCGGTGCTGCGGGTCGCCCCAGCCCACGGAGCCCGGCATGCTGGGCTGGAGATGCTGCCCCGCTCCGGTCTGCTGCCCCGGCTGGCCCGACTGGCCGCCGCGGGCCTGTGCGGCCAGGGCCTCCGCCGCGTTGTGCATGAGCATCTCGATCAGCCGTACGGCCTGCGTGGTCGGAAGGTTCAGTACGACCTCGGCGTCGCCGGCAATCGTGAACGTCACGGATACATCCGCCATGTCGGAATCACGTCCTTGGGTGGGCGCTGGGTGCCTCCGCAGGCGCATATGTCACGATTGCGCCTCCTTCGACCTGAGTCTGCCTGAACAAACGTGCATGTGCGGTTTGGATCCGTCTGCCACAGGGGCCACGGTACGGCGCGACGGCCGGCCGGTGCCCGCTGCCTCGCGGTGGACCTGCCGGCGCGGCCGCGCCGATCACGGCCCGGTAGTGTCCGGACGGTGGCAGCATCACATCCTCCTGCGCGTCCGGACCTGGGCGACCATCGCGAAAGRCAGCCCGGAACGCCGGTCGGATCACCGCTTGGACCGCTGCCCGGACCACTGCCCGGATCGTCGTGGGTATCGGTGGTGTCGGGGGTGTTGGGGGCGCCCGGGTCACAGCCTGGATCGTCGGGACTACCGGCCGACGCCCGCCGGCAGCAGCCCAGCGTGGCCGAGTGCGTCGCCGAACTGGAGCGGTGCTATCCGCCGTCCTGGGCGCAGTCGTGGGACGCGGTGGGGCTCGCCGTCGGTGACCCGAACATGCCGGTTCAGCATGTTCTGTTCGCCGTCGACCCCGTCGTCGAGGTCGTCCGGGAGGCTGTCGAGCAGGGTGCGCAACTGCTGGTCACCCACCATCCACTGTTCCTGCGGGGGGTGCACGGGGTGGCCGAGACGAGCGCGGGCGGTCGGGTCGTGGCCACCGCCATCCGTGGTGGGGTGGCGCTGTTCACCGCCCACACGAATGCCGATGTGGCCTGCCCGGGGGTGAGCGACGCGCTCGCGGACGCGCTCGGGCTCACCGCCGTCGAACCGCTCGACGGGCCACCGGAGCGGCCGGAGAAGCCGGCCGGGCCGCCAGCGCGGCCGGGAGAGCCGGGAGAGCTGGGAGAAGAGCCACCGCCCGGCCCGGCCCGGTCCGGCAACGGTGGCCTCGGCCGGGTCGGTGAGCTGCCCCGGGCCGAGCCGCTGCATGTCTTCTGCGCGCGGGTGGCCGCCGCGCTGCCCGCCACCGCCGGTGGGGTGCGTGCCACCGGCGACCCGGACCGCCCGGTGCGCCGGATCGCGGTCTGCGGTGGCTCCGGCGGCGAACTGATCGGTGCGGCCGCGCGTGCCGGCGCCGACGCGCTGGTGACCGCCGACGGACGTCACCACCACGTCCTCGACGCCGTGGCTGCCCACGACGTGGCGCTCGTGGACGTGGCGCACTGGGCCAGCGAATGGCCGTGGCTGCACATCGCCTCCGCCCGGTTGCGTGTCGGTCTGGCCGCCCGAGGCCGTACGGTGAACACCACGGTCTCCGCCCTGGTGACGGACCCGTGGCGCTGGCACGCGGCCTCGCCGTGGCCGACCGGGCCGGATCCCGACCGAGCGGCGGGCCAGGGCTACGGCCAGGGCCAGGGCCAGGTTGACGATCGTGACCAGGGCCGGGACCAGCGGTGACGGATGCTGCCGGGAACGCTGCCGGGAACAACACCCACGGAGCACAGCCGCGGAGCACAGTGAGGAGCACATGAAGGCCGATCCAGCGACCCAGCTTCGTCTGTTGGACGTACAGGCGATCGACTCCAGCCTTGACCGGCTCGCCGCACGCCGGCGCAACCTGCCCGAGCATGCCGAGATCGACAAGCTGGACGCGCAGCTTGCCGCCCTCAACGACGATCTGGTCCGGGTCTCCACCCAGGTGCGGGATCTGGGCCGGTCGCAACAGAAACTGGAAACCGAGGTCGACCTGGTGCGCTCCCGGGCCGCCCGGGACCGTAGGCGTCTGGACTCCGGGCAGATCACCAACGCCCGTGAGCTGGAGAACCTGCAGGCGGAGATCGCCTCGCTGGCCCGCCGACAGGGCGTCCTCGAAGACGAACTGCTCGAGCTCATGGAGACCGCCGAGGGGCTGGAGGCCCGAGCCGGGGTGATCAGGGCGGATCAGGAGCGGGTCAACGCCGAGCGGGCGACGTCCGTGGCCAGCCGGGACGCGGCGCTGGCCGAGATCGACAACGAGGTGGCGGCCCGCCGTGCCGAGCGGGAGGCCATCGTCCCGACCCTGCCCGCCGACCTGGTGGCCCTGTACGAGCGGCTGCGAGCCTCGTCCGCCGGAGTGGGGGCGGCCAGGCTCGTCCGGCGCCGCTGCGAAGGATGCCACCTGGAGCTCTCCGGCGGTGACCTGCGCGAGGTCGCGGCGGCTCCCGTGGACGCCGTCGTGCGTTGTGAGGAATGCCGGCGCATCCTCGTCCGGACCACGGAATCAGGCCTGTGAGCCGAGTCGTCCCGGTGGGCATGGCCGGGCCAGCGGAGGGAACCAGCCCCGTGGACGGGCCCGGTCCGGTGGACGGGACCGGGCCCGCGCGCCGGCGAGCGGATAGGAGTCGACCATGAGTGACCGTCCGGCACGCCGGCTCGTCGTCGAGGCCGACGGCGGGTCACGGGGCAATCCGGGCCCGGCGGGGTACGGGGCGCTCGTCCGCGACGCCGACACCGGTGCGGTCCTGGCCGAGCGGGCGGGCGCGATCGGCCGGGCGACCAACAACGTCGCCGAGTACCAGGGCCTGATCGCCGGGCTGCGCGCCGCGGCCGACCTTGCCCCGGACGCCGACGTCGAGGTCCGGATGGACTCCAAGCTCGTCGTCGAGCAGATGAGCGGGCGCTGGAAGATCAAACATCCGGCCATGCGGCCGCTGGCGACGCAGGCCGCCGACGTCGCGCGGGAGTTCCCGCGGGTCCGCTACACCTGGATCCCGCGGGAGCGCAACGCCCACGCCGACCGGCTGGCGAACGAGGCCATGGACGCCGCCGCGCAGGGCCGCACCTGGGAGCCGCCCGAGCCCCAGTCGCCGGAGCCCGTCCCGCACGAGGCACCGACCACCCACCGGCTGTCGGGCTGGATGGCCCCGCCCACGCCACCCACCACCACCGTGCTGCTACGGCACGGGCAGACCCCGATGTCGGTGGAGAAGCGGTTCAGCGGCACGGTGGACGCGACCCTGACCGATATCGGCCAGGCGCAGGCACTCGCCGTGGCGGGACGGCTGCGCGACGTCCCCTTCGACGCGGTGTACTGCTCGCCGCTGAAACGGGCCCGGCAGACCGCGGACGCCCTCGGCCGTGACTATCTGATCGACGACGACCTGCGCGAGACCGACTTCGGGACCTGGGAGACCCTGACCTTCGGCGAGGTCCGCCAGCGCTTCCCGGACGAGCTGAACGCCTGGCTGGCCGACCCGTCGGTCGCCCCGCCCGGCGGGGAGAGCATCCTCGCCACGATCCGGCGGGTCACCGCCGCCCGGGACCGCATCCTGGCCGCGCATCCGGGCAGTCGGATCCTGATCGTCTCGCACGTGACCCCGATCAAGACTCTCGCGCTGCTGGCGCTGGACGCCTCGCCCGCGGTCCTCTACCGGCTCCACCTCGACCTGGTGTCGATCTCCACGATCGACTGGTACTCGGACGGCCCGGCCGTGCTGCGCAGCTTCAACGACGGCATCCACGCCGCCCACCTGGTCGAGCCAGGCCAGTAGCCGGTAACTCACCGGGCTGTACCACCCCGGGCTCTCGTCCGCTCTTTCACGGTGTCCGTGCGCACCGGCAGGGCGTGGGGAGGGATGCGGGCGCGGTGCGGCGCATGGCAGCCTGCTCGTCGTCGGTGAGGCGGTCGAGGTGACGTGCCAGCGCGTCGAAGTAGCGGTGCGTGCTCCAGGCAGCATGGTCACCTATGACGAACAGCCGCCTTCTCGCTCGGCTGACGGCGACGTTGAGCAGGTTCGGGCTGCTGGCCGCCCAGGATCGCGGGCCCGGGTGGGGGCCGCCCGCGCCGAGGACGATCAGGACGACGTCGGCTTCCTTGCCCTGCGTGGTGTGGACCGTACCGACATGGTCCCGGTTCACCACCCGGCACAGGCTGCCCCGCAGCCCGGCGACGACGTCACGGAACGGGCTGACGACGAACAGGTCCACCGCCGGATCCAGTCCCTGGTCGACGAGGCGGTGGACGATGACGTTGGCGGCGTCCGCCTCGGCGGGGTGCCACTTGCCCTGGGCGCTCGTCCCGGCGGGTACGTCCCACCACACGCTGCGGCGTGCGATGCCGTACTCGCCTCGTCTGACGCCGTGCACCATCAGCCCGCCGTAGGCGATGTCGTTGCTGATGGAGAACATCGGCTGGTCGCAGCGGCGGTGTACGCGCAGTGGCGAGCCGACCCAGACGTGCTCGGTGTCCGACCCGTCCGGCGCGGGCAGGAAGGTGCCGTAGCGGTTCAGCCTGTCGGCGACGCGCTGTGCGGAGGCCTGTGACGACGACCACTCCTCGTCGACCCCGTAGGTGCGACGCAGTGCCTGCTGGGCGGTGTGGGGCAGGGTGACGACTGGCTCCAACTGCAGCGGATCGCCCACGATGACGGCGCGCCTGGCTCGCCAGAGCGCGCCGACCGGCATCTGCGCCGTCGCCTGGCCCGCCTCGTCGACCAGAAGCCAGCCGAGCGCGTCCTGCCCGAGACCGGCGAACATCCGGTCGAGGGAGGCGAAGGTCGTGGAGACGACGGGGACGGCGAGGAAGAGGTTCTGCCAGGCGGCTAGTACGGCGCCGGGTGGGATGGTCTTCGGCGCGTTGCCGCACAGGACGTCCATAGCCGCGTCGAGATTCTTGCGTATCCGGTCGGCGGCGCCTTCGATGAAGGCACGGTGCAAGTCCATGGCGGCGAGGAACAGCCGGGTGCGGGCGGCGGTGAACTCAGGGTCGGACCACGGCGAGCCGAGCTCGCGGTCGGCAGCATCCTCACCGCTGGCACCGTTCGCCTCCGGGTCGTGGGCGGGTACATGCGGGCCCCAGACCGCTCGGGCCGCGTCCACCGTCTCCCGAAGCGCGTCGCGGCGGCGTTCCGCAAGCCAGGCTTCCTCCCGTGCGGCCCTTGCCTCGGCGTCGGCAGTCAGCTGCGCCTGCTTGTGGACGGTGACCGTTCTGGCCTGCTCGTCATGGGTGGCCTCGGCGGCACGGTGGGCCTCGGTGAGGGCCTGGTGTTCCGCACGCCAGTCGCGTTGCGCGCCACCCAGGGTGAACAGGCCCTGGACGAAGCCTGGTCGGCTGTGTTGGTGTTCGGTCCGCCGCTCGGCCCAGCGTTGTACGTCGCGTTCCAGTGTGGCCAGCGTCTGGTATGCCTGGGCAAGCGGCGCGAGCGTCGCACGGTGGTGTTGCTCAGCGTCACGGGCTGCGTCGTGAGCGGTCCGGGCGGCCTGCTCCGCATCGCTCAGGTCGCGCAGCGCCCGCGCGRCCCGCTGCCGTTCGTCGCGCAGCTCGAGGACGGTGCGTTCCGCCTCGCGGAAGCGGTTCACGGCTGCCCGCCAGGCGCTGGCATCTGGYCGCTGGGTTGCCGCCAGGTGCTTCAGCAGGTCACGCATGCCCTGGCCGGAGGGCTGTCTCACCGGGGCGGTGTGGGTCCGGCCGGGGGTGATGGCGGCCTGGCGCCTTTCCCGCARGGTCCCGAACCAGTAGGTGTTGCGGAAGTCCTGGCGGTTGCTTTTCCTGCCCAGCGAGGCGGCGAGCGTGCCCCAGGCCTCGGCGCCGTCGAGGATGAGCCGGCCCTGCTCGGGGAAGTACGATGYCTCGCCACGCCAGGCCTCGTCGACGGCATCCRTCTCGGGGAGCTGTTTGGACACGTTCTCCACGGCGCCGTTGTTCGCCGATGCGACGACGATCTCGAAGCCGGTCAGCGTGCTGATCGGTGCGCACACCGACCGGTGCAGGTCGGCCGTGGTCCACCGATGAGTCTGGCCGGTGAAGGCATCCGCTGGCCGGGTAAGCTCGGCGAGACGCTGGGTGCGTAGCACGAGCACGGCCGCGATGAGGTCACGTAGCTGGGTGGTCTTGCCGGTGCCCGGCGGCCCGTTGACGGCGTAGACGCCTTCGCTGTCGGCAAGGTGCGCCAGGATGGCGTTGACGGAGAACTGCTGGCTGAGCACCAGGGGATGTTCCGTCTTCGCGGGCCAGCGGCCCAGCGGGAATCGCTCCGGCCGCACACCGGCGAGCACGGCGTCGGGGTTACGCCGTAGGTCGACGCGATGGTTGGTGGGAATGGCGGTGGCCGCCGTCAGATAGTCGCGCAGTGCCTTCCCGGGCTCGGATTCGGACAGTCTGTCGGCCACGAGCGCCAGGTCGGCCGCGATGAAGCTGTTGAGAAAGTCCGTGCCCGCCGCATTGTCGGCACGTTTGACGGAGACCTGCCGGCTCTGGACGCGGATGGCCATGGGCGCCAGATCGGCGGTGACACCGAAGCGTTCTGACAGCCATCGGGTGACGGCGGACAGGTCCGGCACCGTCAACGGCTTGTCACCGAGCCTCGGGGGCTCGTCGCCTTCCGCACGCCGGTCTCCCGCGGCGCCGTCCATATGATCATCCAGCGCATGCTGCGCCCCGGCCTCCGCGGCACCGACCAGCGCCCCCGCGGCCGCGTCACCCAGCAGCGGCGCGACCAGTGGCGCAACCGCACCGCCCGCCGCGCCGAGCGCGATCTCGCAGAACAGCCCGGCGAACGGCTTCAGCCGCCCGGCCGCGCGTTCCACGACCTCCAGCCTGCCATCCCCGACGTCGAGGACGATCTGCTCACAGGCTTTGGCCTCGTCGTCGAAGCCGTCGAGCCATCCGTCCTTTCTCGGCCCCGGACTACGCGCTCGTCCGACCGCCCAGGCACACGCGGAGAAGGTGATCGAGTCATGGATGATCCGCCCTTCGTCGGTGGCCTGGAAGGCGAGTAGCGCGCTGTCTCCGTCGATGCGCGCATCGTGGTCCTCTTCGTTCTCGCCGAAGACCTCCAGCAGCACATCCCGCACCGCGGCGATGCGGTAGATCCCGCAGTACACCGTGTGYTGCCACACCGTTCCCTCGGCCAGGGGTACTGCCCGCAGCGGATGCCTCCGCTCCCACGGCAGCGGCCGACCGCCGTCGACCGGGTACATCCGGTTGCCGGGCGAGACCTTGCCGACCTGCTGGGGGCTGAACATCTCGACRGCACGCCAGTACCGCACGATCTGTGCCCTGCGCCGCCGCTCCACACGCGCCGAGACCACCCCGATAGCCTCATTTCTCCGCGGAAAGCAACAGCCTTTTATACGGAGCGTACCCGTTTGGTCGCCCGCATCGGGAACCGGTTCTGGCCGCGGGAAGATCCATAGGGAGTTCCGCCCGGCGAAGATGGCCGACTGAACCCGGCTRGACGTGGTGACCGCACCTGCTCTTTCTGACTGGCTACCGGAGTTGATTTCCGATGTGTCAGATTGCGGTCACGCTGGGACGCGGTCTGCTGGCAGGCATGGACATCCGACAGCCCGGTTGGAGGGGCCGACCTGTCAGGCCAGGTCAGGGGGTCTGGGACTGCTGGGCCGGGTGCCTGCCGCGGCGGTACTGGCGCAGTTCCCGGCGGACCTTGACCTGGGTGATCAGGCCGACCAGCAGCCCGATCACCAGGCCGGCCGCCGCCGACGCGGCGAGCGCGCCCGCGAGCGAGGTGTTATGGATGGAGCCGAACAGCCACACGTTCACCCGCTGGTCGTTGCGCACGACGAACACGATCACGGCGATCGCGAGCAGCAGGACGAGGACGGTGACGGCATAGACGACATAGCTGACGCCGCGACGCCCGCCGGCCGGCGCGGGCCCGGCAGGCGGCGGCGTGGGCCCGGCGGGCGGCGGAACGGATCCGGGGCCGGGCGGAGCGGGCGCGACCGGGCCGCCACCGGCTGTCGCCGCGCCGGCGGATGGCGGCGTCACCGGACGGGTGTAGTCGATCTTTTTGGTGGGTTCCCCGGGCGTTGTCACAGCCTGTCCCGTCCCTCGTCTTCCAGGTGGTGTCGTGCTCTTCCAGATGATGGTGCGTTCTTTCGGGCGATGTGTTCTTCCGAACCGGCGTGTTCGTTCGGCCTGTTGTTGTCGGGTCAGCCCCGGACGACCCCGTTGACAGCCGCGTCAGGTTGCCAGGTGCGGTGACGGCCGGTGCCCGTCCTGGCATCTGATGTTGTTCTGGCACGCAGTATCCCCGCCGCGGACCGTCGGGGTGAGCCGGGGCGTCTGTGGTGTCATATGCTGACGGTCACGGATGAGTCGGCCAGGCGGTCGCGTCGGTTCCGCTCACGCGGAGCCGCCGAGGAACGTCCGGGCTCCACAGGGCGGGGTGGTGGGTAACACCCACCCGGGGTGACCCGCGGGACAGTGCCACAGAAAACAGACCGCCGGCGTCCTCGGACGCCGGTAAGGGTGAAACGGTGCGGTAAGAGCGCACCAGCGCCCGGGGTGACCCGGGCGGCTAGGTAAACCCCACCCGGAGCAAGGTCAAAAGGTTCCGGAGCTTTCGGGCTCCGGGGCTGCGCAGGCGTTCGAGGGCTGCCCGCCCGAGCCTGCGGGTGGACCGCTGGAGGCTGTCGGCAACGGCAGCCCGAGATGGATGACCGCCAGCCGGAGCCGTCTCACGGCCCCGGCCCACAGAACCCGGCGTATAGGTCGACTCATCCGCCCCACCGCCCCTGAGCTGGGCGGACAGCAGTATCCCGTGATCATGGCCCGTACCTGGCCCGGGGGAGCGCCGAGCACGGAGCCGACGGCCCGGCGCTTGCGACGCCCAGCTGAAAAGGCACCGGTGACCAGGACGGTTCACCGCCCGCGCCCGCCCGCGGCCCGAAACGGACGACGAGCCCCGATCGGGCTGATGCGCAGGGCGCCTGCCCTTCATCGGCGCGTTCGACAGCACTCGCGACGACCTGTCCGAGCGGGGCGGACGAAGCTGACCGGCCCCTCGGCCTGCCAGCTACGAGACCACCTGTGGTCACCGTCTGAGAAGTCTCCTGATCCATCCCGGACGTTCCGCGACACCGGTGGCGGCGGCCAGGTTCCTCCTGATCGTGACGACCTGCGGATGGTCGGGGCCGAGGACGCGCAGCCGGTCGGTGAGGGTCTGCTCGTACAGGTCGATGGCCTCCGCCACCCGCCCCGTCGTCTGGTAGGCGTAGGCGAGGTTGTTGCGGGTGGTCAGGGTGTCGGGGTGGTCGGGGCCGAGGATGCGCAGCCGGTCGGTGAGGGTCTGCTCGAACAGGCCGATCGCCTCGCCCAGCCGCCCCGCCGTCTGGTAGGCGCTGGCGAGGTTGTTGCGGGTGGTCAGGGTGTCGGGGTGGTCGGGGCCGAGGATGCGCAGCCGGTCGGTAAGGGTCTGCTCGTACAGGCCGATGGCCTCCGTCACCCGCCCCGCCGTCCGGTAGGTGTAGGCGAGGTTGCCACGGGTGGTCAGGGTGTCGGGGTGGTCGGGGCCGAGGATGGAGAATGCCTGAGTAACGGTGTAATACCCAGCGCCAGCGAGCCATTTCCGCAGGTGGAGGCCCCGGCGTCGGCAGCTGCCGGAAGATCTTCTGACGGTCCCCTCCGGGGCAGGCCGGCGATGGCCACGCCACAGACTTCCCGGACTTGTGGAATGAGGCGACGCTGTCGCCGTGTCGATCATCTGGCGTCATGCCCGACAGCAATCGTTGGCAGCACCATGAGCGGGCGAACGCCGGAAGGTGCCGAGAAGTATGTACCCAGCTCAGGGCGCTGAAACGGGGGAATTGCGCAGGCCGGGGCCCTGGCCGTCGCATCTCCTGGCGTACCGGCCGGCTTATCCACCCCACCGCTTCTGAGCTGGGCGGACAGGGCGCACGGCGGTATGTTGATGCCGCGTGGCTCCGCACGGCACGGGCATGATTTCGGTTTCTCCGGTCGCCGGGGCGACGCGACGCATCACCAGCGGATGAAGGCACGCTGCCGGCAGCCATCAACCGGCACGGCAGCCTGCCATGCCAGCATCGCTGGCCCATGGCCACGGCCGGCCATACAGGCCGGCGCACCGCCGTGTCACCCCCAAAGAAGATCGGAAATCTTAATTCCGTGGCGTTTGGACCTGTACCTGTTGTCTGCGTCCACCCCCGTGCTATAAATAGCTGCCAGCGTACCGGGGCGGGGGTGGGCGCAGCGTCCACAATATTGTTTGCGCGTCGTCAGAATATGTTCCCCGCATGGTCCGCCGGGTTGCCGGCCGCCATTGTTCTCTGAACGCGGGGCGGCGAAGYATTTTCTTGACATCCGTGGACGGGGGAAGGGAAAACCATGGCCTGGCAGACGTGGGAAAGCCTCGGAGGAGTACTGACGTCCGGCCCCGGGGCCGCGTCGTGGGGTTCGGGGCGGCTCGACGTGTTCGCGCGGGGGACGGACAGCGCCCTGTGGCACCGATGGTATGACAACGGCTGGAGCGAATGGGAGAGCCTAGGCGGCGTCCTGACCTCCGAACCGGCCGCGGTCTCCTGGGCCTCCGGCCGCATCGACGTGTTCGCGCGGGGGACCGACAGCGCACTGTGGCACCGGTGGTATGACAACGGCTGGAGCGAATGGGAGAGCCTCGGCGGCACGCTCACCTCCGGGCCGGCGGTGTCCTCGTGGGCCGCGGGGCGGCTCGACGTGTTCGCGCGGGGGACCGACAGCGCGTTGTGGCATCGGTGGTATGACAACGGCTGGAGCGAATGGGAGAGTCTCGGCGGCACGCTCACGTCGTCACCCGCCGCGGTCTCGTGGGGCCCGGGCCGCATCGACGTGTTCGCCGCCGGCACCGACAGTGCGCTGTGGCACCGGTGGTACGACAACGGCTGGAGCGGCTGGGAGAGCCTCGGTGGCACGCTGACCTCCGCGCCGGCCGCCGCGTCGTGGGCCGCGGGCCGGCTCGACGTGTTCGCCGCCGGCACCGACAGCGCGTTGTGGCACCGGTGGTACGACAACGGCTGGGGTGACTGGGAGAGCCTCGGTGGCACGCTGACCTCCGCCCCGGCCGCCGTCTCGTGGGGGCCGAACCGCGTCGACGCCTTCGCCGCGGGCACCGACAGCGCGTTGTGGCACCAGTGGTGGGACGCGCCGGCACCGGCCGTTCTCGTGCGGCGGGAAGCCTGGTCGCTGCAGGCGGACAGCCCCTTCGACCCGATCACCCTTGCCTATGCCAAGGCGGTTCAGGTGCTGCGGGCACGACCCGCGTCCGACCCCACCAGCCTGACCTACCAGGCGGCGATCCACGGCTCGTACCGCACGCCGCCGCCCGGGGCGAACTGGAACGAATGCCAGCACCGGAGCTGGTTCTTCCTCCCCTGGCACCGCATATATCTGTACTATTTCGAGCGTATCGTCCGTAAAGTCGTGCTCGACGCGGGCGGTCCGGCCGACTTCGCGCTGCCGTACTGGAACTACGACCGTCCTTTCCCGGGCAACACGCTGCCGCCCGCCTTCCGGACGCCGACACTGCCCGACGGGACGGCCAACCCGCTGTTCGTGCCGGCCCCCGGCCGTGACGCGGCCCTGGTGGCCGGCGGGCAGATACCGCCGGCCGCGACGACGAGCGCTGCCGCGCTGGCCCGGACGAACTTCTCGGCGCTGCCCGGCCAGCCGAGTTTCGGCGGCGGACGGACCGGGCCGGCTCATTTCGGCAGCGCCCTCGGAGCTCTGGAGTCGACTCCGCACAACGTCCTGCACCCGACGATCGGTGGTTCCGCCACCAGCGCCACCCCCTGCGGGGCCGCGCTCATGACCGACCCCAACTGCGCCGCCCTCGACCCGATCTTCTGGCTGCACCACGCCAACATCGACCGGCTGTGGAACGTCTGGCTCGCGCGGGGGGGCGGCCGGGCGAACCCGACGGAGGCGGCGTGGCTGACCCAGTCCTTCGTCTTCCACGACGAGACCGGCGCCCAGGTGACCCTGACCGGAGCGGACGTCGTTGACACCGCGACACAGCTCGGTTATGTCTACGACGACGCGCCCGCGACACCCGAGCGGAAGGTGATCGAAGTGGCGGTTCCCCCGTCACCGCCCAGCGGCCCGCCCGAGCTCGGCGGGGCCACGGAGGAAACACTGGTGCTCACCGGTGCCACCGCCACGGCGCGGCTGACCGTCCCGGAGAGCACCAGGGGCGTCGTGGCCGGCGGTGGCGACAGCGGCCAGGTGCTGATCAGCGTCGACGACGTCGAGGCCGAGCGCGACCCGGGCCTCGCCTACGCCGTCTACCTGGGCAGGCCGGACGCCGCGGACAGCGAGCGCCTGCACATCGGCAACGTCTCGCTCTTCGGTGTCGCGGCCGCCGCCGACCCGGAGCGGGCGCACGGCGACAGCGGGTTCGGCCATGTCTTCGACGCGACCGAGCAGGTGCGGGTGCTGCGGGAGCGCGGCGAGTGGGACCCGGGATCCGTGGTGGTGACGTTCGAGCCGATCCGGGTGCTCCCGCCGCCGGGCGTGGCGGCCGTCGAGCCCGAGGCCGCGCCCGYGACCCCACCGGTCCGGATCGGTCGCGTGAGCCTGTTCGTGGCCTGACGGCCGGGCCGGCCGTGCTCAGCCCTCCCGGACAGGGACAGCTACGGGAATACCGGCGCCGGGCCGCCGTCGCCCTGCGCTGGCGGCCCGAGTGGCCGTTCGCGCTGGTCGTCGTGGTGGCCTGGGCCGTGCTGCTGAGCGGCGTGCTGCTGAGCGGGCACGGCCCAGGCCACCACCCGGCGGCCCACCACGGGCCGGCGCATGGACACGCCGCCGCCGTGGGCGGCGGTGCCGGCGGACGCGGCGGGTGGAGCACGCTGCTGGACGGCCTGCCCGCCGCGCTGTCGGTCTGGACGGTCATGTCGGTGGCGATGATGCTGCCGGTGGCGCTGCCGGCCACCCGCCACGTCGCCCTCAACAGCATCCGGGAGCGGCGGGCCCGGGCGATGACCGTCTTCGTCGCCACCTACATCGCGGTCTGGGCCCTGTTCGGCCTCGTGGCCCTGCTCGGCGTGCGCGCGGCCACCGACGTCGCCGGCGTCGGCGGCCGGGCACTGCTGCTGGCCGCGCTCGCGGCCGCGGCGCTCTGGCAGGCCAGCGGGATCAAGCGCCGGAGCCTGGCCCAGTGCCGGCGCACCGTGCCGCTGCCGCCGGTCGGACGGCGGGCGGACGTCGCGTGCGCGCGGTTCGCGTTCCTGCACGGCAGACGATGCGTGCTCTCCTGCTGGCCGCTGATGGTTCTCATGGCCGTCGTCGAGCACGGCGCCGTCGTCTGGATGATCGCGTTGACCGTGGTCGTCTCCGCCGAGGAACTGACCCGTGTCGGCCGCCGCCTGCCGGGCCTGTCCGCCGTCGCGCTCACCCTGACCGCGGCGTTCCTGGTGCTCAGCGGGTGAGGAGCGGCGGGCTGACGCGGTAGCGGACGCCCCTCACCCGCCCACCGGGCCCGGGCCGAACAGGTCAGGAGCGCGACGTGACCTCCGGCCACGGTGTGCCCGGGTCGCCTTCGGGGCCGTGGCCGTCTGGTGCGTAGCCGCGGAAGACAGCATGGTCCGGGCCGGTCCGGGCTGTGTCCTCGCCGGTGGAGGCGGGCGGGCCGGGGCTGACCAGGTCGCCGCGCAGCCGGATGTCGAACGGGACCGTGAGCGCGAGCCGAGGCCCGCCACCGACGGTCTCGGGAGCCCGCTCTGGCGGGGCGACGGCCGTGGGCGGGCTGGCCGGAGCTGCCGGGGCTGCCGGGTCGGCGGAGATCCGGTCGAGGAGGGCCTGCTGCTCCGGCGGAAGGGGCTGGGAGCGGAGGAAGGCCAGCAGCCGGCTGATCCGGATCCCCTCGTTGACAAAGCCGCCGAGTTCCCTGTGGTCCGGCGCCTGGACGGCGGCATGGTGCAGCGCGACGATCTCCCACTGGTCGTTGAAGACCGGCGAACCGGACGATCCGGGTTCGGTGTCCGTCTCGTAGTGCAGGAACAGGTCGAGCAGGTCCACGATCCGGTTCTCCCGCAGCGCGACCTGCTTCTTCCCCCCGCCGGGATGCTGGATGATCGTGACGAAATCCCCGACGATGGCTTTGCCCTCCCCTTCGAACAGCCGGTTGAACCCGAACCGGGCCAGCTCCGCCGGGGCGGCCCGCACCGCGACCAGCGCGAAGTCCAGCCGCTGGTCGGCGATGAAGAACCGGGCCGGGTCCAGCGCGAAGGGGACGGGTGCCAGCGGCCGGCCGTCGGGCGCGTCCTGATAGTCGAATTCGACACCGCTGAACCCGGCCGTCCGGGCGTCGGGGAGCACGTGATGATTGGTCAGCAGCAGCTCCGGGGAGACCAGGCTGCCGGTGCCGTAGCCGGCCAGCCGGCCCCGCCCGTCCCGGATGACGACCCGGCCGACCGACCGCGCGGCGGCGACACCGCCTTCCAGGTAACCGACCCCGAGCAGGTCGTTCGTTGCCAGGATCCGTTCCAGGACGGCGCTTGCCGCCGCGGTGGCGGCTGGTTCCCCGGCGGCCACCGCGGCCGGGCTGACCGGCCGCACATCCGGGTAGAAACGGGCCAGCCGGTCGATCCGGGTCGCCACCCGGGCCGGCTCGTCCGCCCGCGCGATTCCACCCCGCTCCCGCAGGACCGCGATTTTTCCTTGGCGCTGTTCGCTTCTGTCCGCCACCCGGGCCGCGACGGCGGCCCGCAGCTCGGACGGTACCTCCTCCACTGACATTGTGGCCCCCGCAGGTCGTCGGAAACTGGGCCGGAACGACACGCCGGCCCGTCGGGAAAAGTCGCTGGCAAAATTTCAGAAAAAGCGGCGCGCGGACTATCGTGGAGAAGATCCTGTCGCGGCGCGGGCGCCTTCAGTGCAACATTTCCGTGCGCGCCGCATGTCACCCCCCGGGCCGCCCTGCCATGCTGTCAACCGACGATTCAAGAGTAGAGAAGGCCCCGTGGCGGCGCCAGTACCTTTTACACACCGGTTCTTTTTTTGTGCACCGCGTGTCACTTACCCCGGCGGGGCCCGGGCAACGGCCCACCCGCCCTCGTCCCGTGCCGCCCGGGAGCACCCCCTGATCCCCGTCCGGCGCGTCAGCGGTGGCGCATGACGGCTGCCGCCGGCGCGACACTCCCGTCCCGTCCGCGCTTGTGTTGTGTTCGGCGACCGCCCGGAGATGGAGAATCCGGGGCCGCCGCGGTTCGGTCGCACCGTCGACGACATCCGTCGCGGGTGTCCAAGCCTCGTGACCGGGTCATCGGCCGGGTCTTCCGCCCGCCGGGGCCGATCKAGCGGTGAGGCGGCGGAATTCGGCGCATGACCACCGCCCGCCTGGACGGGACACGGGACGGCGGCCTCCCGCCTTGGAAGAGGAAAAGGCCGTTACCTTTCCCGACCCGTACCTTTCCCGACCCGTCTCACTCTGTTGGCGGCCGCCAACCGGAAACTCACCGCACCGACATTACTACCCCACGGAATGGCGTCCGGAGCGCGGTGCACGGGGTGTGATGGGGGAGGGAGGAAGGCCGCCGGTCCTGGTTCAGGCCGAGGGCTCGGGGGCATGCGGCTTCGGGCCGGTGAGTGTGTCGCCGGGCGTTGTGCGTGTTCTGATCTGGTCGGCCTGTATACGCAGGACGGCCGCGAGGTTACGCGAGGCGGTGATCGTGTCAGGGTGGTCCTCGCCGAGTATCCGCCGGCGCCGGGCGAGGACGTCATCGAACCTTGTCCGGGCCTCGGTGTAGCGGCCCTGTAGCCGTAACGTGACTGCGATGTTGCGTATGGCGGTGACCGTGTCCGGGTGGTTCTCGCCGAGGATGCGTTGTGATCGGGCGAGCACGTCGTCGAGCATCGTTCGTGCTTCGGCGTAGTCGCCCTGTGCTCGTACCGTCAACGCGAGGTTGTGGGCGGCGGTGATTGTGTCGGGGTGGTCCTCACCGAGATCGCGCCGGCGCCGGGCGAGTACGTCGTCGAGCATCGTCCGTGCCTCGGCGTGGTGGCCTTGCGTCCGTAGCGTGACGGCGAGGTCGTGCACGGCGGTAATCGTGTCTGGGTGCTCCTCGCCAAGAATTCGTCGCCGTCGGGTGAGTACGTCTTCGATGCCGGCCTGTGCCGCGCCGTGCTTGCCCCGCACCCGCAACAGGCCCGCGAGATTGGCCGCGGCGGTGATCGTGTCCGGATGCTCCTCGCCGAGGACCTGGCGCCGCCGGGCGAGCACGTCGTTGAACATCGTCCACGCCCTGGCATAGTCGCCCAGCAGCCTCATCGTGAACGCGAGATTGGCCGCGGCGGTGATCGTGTCGGGGTGGTCCTCGCCGAGGATGCGGCGGCGCCGGGTGAGCACGTCGTCGAACATGCTCCGGGCTTCGGCGTAGTCGCCCTGTACCCGTACCGTGAACGCGAGTTCGTGCGCGGCGGTGATCGTATGCGGGTGGTCCTCGCCGAGGATGCGGCGCGATCGGGTGAGCACGTTGTCGAACATCGACTGTGCTTCGGCGTAGTCGCCCTGCATTCGTACCGTGAAAGCGATGTTACGCGCGGCGGTGATCGTGTCGGGGTGTTCCTCGCCGAGGATGYGGCGGCGCCGAGTGAGCACGTCGTCGAACATGGCCCGGGCCTCGGCGTAGTTGCCCTGCGCCCGCACCGTGCGCGCGAGGCTGCCCAGAGCGGCGATCGTGTGCGGGTGGTCCTCGCCGAGGACGGACGACCAGCGGGTGTGGGCGTCGCGTCCCAGGCTGTGGCTGCCCGGGTAGTCGCCGCGTGCCCGCAGGTAGCGGACCAGGCGAATGATCATGATGCGGCTGTCCGGGTGATCGTCCTCCACGAGGCCGGTCGCGACGGCATGGGGGTGGATTCGGGCGTAGCGGGGCCAGCTGTCAGGACGGTTCCGGTGCGGCGGATGCCCGGCGGCCAGCAGCCGGTGCACGGCCGTACGCAACCGGGGCCGCAGCGCGGCGGGGGTGTCGTCGCGGAGCACGGCCTGCACCAGCCGGTGCATGACCACCGTGCCGTCGACATGCCGGACGACCGCCAGCCGCGCCAGCCAGCCGGCGGTCTCCGGCAGCCGCAGCTGATCGGCCGCTACCTCCCGTAACGGTTCGGGCAGCAGTCCGGCGGTCTCGGGACGGACGAGATCGGCCGGGATCGGTTCCGGGCCGAAGTGCGCCCACAGCCGGGCCAGCATCACCACCGCCGGGTCGTCCACGCCGTGCAGTGTGACCGTCCACGTTGCCGCGACCGGCTGCACACCGTCCGGCGCACCCTTGGTCAGGAGCACCCGCCGGGGTCCGCTGGCCCCGGCCGGCGGCCCGTCCGGCCCTCTCCTGGCCGTGCGCGTCCGTAGCTGGTCGACAAGAAGATCGGCATAGTCTGCGGGCGCCATCCCGGTTTCCGCCAGCCACGCTCCGGCCTGTTCCAGCGCCAGTGGCAGGTCCCCGACCGCGGCGGCGATCCGTGCCGCGTCCACCTCGCTGATCGTGGGGACGCGGGCCCGCAGCAGCCCGACCGCTTCCGGCCGGGGCAGCACGTCRACCTCCACAGTGTTGACCAGCCGGGACCACCGGCTGTCCCGTGACGTGATCAGAACATGCCCGCCACTCACCGCCGCCGCCAGCACCCCGAACGGATCAGCCGGCTTGCCGGCGTTGTCCAGCACCAGTAGCCAGCGCCGGTACCGGCGGCCCGCAGCCAGCAGGCCCACCACCGCCCGGGCGGACTCCTCCGCCGCCCCCGCCACCGCGACCCCGCAGCGCTCCGCCAGCCGCGCCAACGACGCGACCGCCACCGCCGGCTCCTCCGCCGGCACCCACCACACCAGGTCGTAGTCGCGGGCGTGCCGGTAGGCGTACTCCACCGCCAACTGGGTCTTCCCCACCCCACCCAGCCCGTGCACCGCCACCGGGAGCGCCACCGCCGTCCCCCCACCGGCCAGCCGCTCCCGCAGCAGCGACAGCTCCACATCCCGGCCGGTAAACCACCGGTTACGCGGCCAGTCCACCGACCACACCGYCGGCGCCACCCCCGGAAACCGCGGCCGGCGACCCTCCACCCCCTCCGACCCGCTACTTTCCAGGCTCCCCGACCCGCCGGGAAACACCGGGGGCGCGGTCGGCCGCGCCTCACCGGTCCGCACCGCGTCCACCGCCGCCGCCAACCGGCCCACCGCCACCTGCGCGGCCACCCCGACCAGATCGGTGTACACAATCCCGTCAAACGGCGCCGGCGGATCGAACGCGGCCACCCGCACCGGCAGCAACCGCCGCCGCACCCCCACCAGATCAGCCCGCCACGCCGCCTGCCATTCAGCCCCGCACGCCTGCGAGGCCACATACGCCGGGGAGAGCACCGCCACCGTCCGGGCCGACCGGTTCATCCCCTCGGCCATCCGCTGCGACCAGGACATCCCCGCGACCATGTGCCACGCCTGGATCAACACCCGGAACCCGGCGGCCTCCAACTCCCAGGCCACCCACTCCGCCCAGCCCCGATCCGCCTGCGTGTACGAGACAAAAAAATCCCACTCGAACCCGTCATCGCCCCCGTCACCGATCACACCGACAGGATTTCACCGCAAACCGCTGCCGGCCACTGCCCTGGCACTGTCCGACAGCGGACGATGACGGGAACGGGTCGGGCCGCAGGGGGCCAGACAGCGGCGAATCATGTGTCGGCGTGGCGGGCGTCCCCGCGCTCTCCGGCGATCCCAGTAACGGCCCGGGAGGTGGGATTGCATCCCGGGCCGTTACTGGGAAAAGTCACGATCATAAAGACGTGGCCCGGCTATCCGGTTCCGAGCGATCCCCCTTCCATGTCTCGGAGGCCGACCGGCATCACCGACTCCCGCTGCAGATCGGTCAGATGCTCCAGACAGCGTCGCACCTGCGCACGCTCCAGACGGCGCTCGACCTGCTCGCTGACCTCGTCGAACGCCTGGCCGCGATCGCGCGCCCCGGCCCTGCGCTCACGGTCCGCCGCCGCCTGCGCCGAGCGCACCCGGTCCACCGCGCGGCGGTGGGCCAACGTCATGATCCACGCCATGGCGCTGCCCTGCCGCGCGTCGAAGCGGGCCGCGCACCGCCACACCTCGATGAGCACCTCCTGGGCGACCTCCTCCGACTGGGCCGGATCCCGTACCAGCGCGCGCAGCAGGCCCATGACAGGCCCGGCCACCGCGGTATAGAGGCTCTCGAACGCCTGCTGATCGGCCACGTGCGACGCGGTCGAACAACGACTCCAGGGTGCCAGGATGCGGCGCCAGGGACTGATCGCCGCGTGCCACGACGCGCATGAGCACCTCCGACTGTGACGCTGTCACCAGTACTTCGGCGCTGGACCGCCCCCGGATTGCCAACGTCCTGGACGTAAGGGGCGGGTACCGGGCACAACACCGCTGCGCCCACTGGACGAGCCGCTCACGGGCATGTCGCCACGATCATGATGGGCTGTTGTCCGCGGCGGGTCCAGACCTGCCGTGGCACAGGACGGTTCCGAACGTTCCGGGCCGGCGAAACGAATGTCGAGCCGTGTGTCACCGTCTCGGACGTGCCGGCGTCATCTTCGCGGCGCGGGGATTTTTCGGCCGCCCTGAATACCGTGAGTTTGTAGGGCGGCCGGAGCGCGTTCGGCTCGGATTATCCTGTTGGCCATCGCATGGTCTCATCGCCGGACAGGACGTATCCACTACACTGGGATTGAGCTGCTGGCCGTCGGCGGAGACGAGGGAAGCGTGCCGACTATCGATGTCCATGGCGTGACGATTTCCTACAGTGACACCGGGGTGCCGGCGGGGTTGCCGGACGCGCCGACCATTGTTTTCGGGCATGGCCTGTTGTTCGGTGGCTGGATGTTTCGCTCACAGATTACGGCCCTGCGCGAGCGTTATCGTTGTGTGGCGGTCGACTGGCGTGGGCAGGGTGATACCCCGGCTGCCGCCGACGGCTACGACATGGATACCCTCACCGGCGACGCGGTCGCGCTGATCCGGGAACTCGGGGTCGCGCCGGTGCACTGGGTGGGGCTGTCCATGGGTGGTTTCGTCGGGCAGCGCATCGCGGCCCGTCATGGTGAGCTGTTGCGTTCGCTGACACTGCTGGACACCAGCGCCGGGGCTGAGGAGCAGAGCAAAGTCCGCGAGTACAAACAGTTGGCGTTGCTGCTGTGTCTGTTCGGCATCAGACCGATTCTGGGCAAGGTCAGCTCGCACATGTTCGGCCCCGCCTTCCTCGCCGACACGGCCAGCGTGGCCACGATCGACGAGTGGGTCGGCCGGCTCAGCCGCAACAAGCGCGCCGCCATACGTAAGGCGGTGCTCGGGGTGGTCAGCCGCGCGTCGGTGGAGCGGGAGATCACCGGGATCACGGTGCCCACCCTTGTTGTCGTCGGCGCCGACGACAGGGCTACCCCGGTGGAGAAGTCGGAGCATATCGCCGCTCGTATTCCAGGGGCCCAGTTGCAGATCGTCGCGAACTGCGGGCACAGCAGCAGCCTGGAACAGCCCGCGACGATCACCAGCCTGCTGGCGAAGTTCCTCGCCACGGCCGACCGGCCCTGACCGCGAACGTCGGGGTACTCGCTACCGCACGGATATCAACAATTTCGCGGGGCCACGGACGTTGATCCGACCATTCCAACGGACCTCCTCGACGGCGGGCGAGGGGAAGCGCCGGGCGAACCGGGTGAAGGTGACCCGGGCCTCCAGCCGGGCCAGCGCCGCGCCGAGGCAGTGGTGTATACCGGCGCCGAACGAGACGTTCTGGTGCGCGTTCGGCCGGTCCAGCCGGAGCTCGTCGGCGTCCGCCCCCCAGAACCGCGGATCCCGGTTGGCCGCGGCCAGGCAGGCCACCACCCACGCCCCAGCCGGGATCTCCTCGCCGTGCGCGGGAAGAGGCTCGACGGTTATCCGCCGCATCAGGTGTACCGGGGTGTCATAGCGGAGGATCTCCTCCACGGCGTTGGCTGCGAGCCTGGGATCCTCCCGCAGCAGCCGCAACTGGCCGGGGTGGCGAAGGAGCGCGAGAATTCCGCCCGCGAGCAGGTTCACCGTGCTTTCGTGGCCCGCGATGTAGAGAAACATGACCTGGGCGACCAGTTCGTCCCCGCCGAGCATGTCGCCGTCGTGCTCGGCGGCGAGAAGCGCGCTGATCAGGTCGTCGCCGGGGTTGTCCCGTTTCCAGTCGGTCAGTTCGCGGACGATTCCCGTCAGCTCGTGGTTGGCCGCCCGGATCTCGGCCTGCAGGCCCGGGTCGGCGAGCGGCTCGAGCGCGCGCACCAGCGTTCCGGTGAGCGCGCGGATACGGGTGTGCTCCACCACCGGAATACCCAGCATCTCCGAGATCACCGTGAAGGGGAGCGGGAAGGCGAGTTCGGCGACGAGGTCCGCGCGGCCCGCCTCGGCGATCCGGTCCAGCGCCCTGTCGACAAGCGTCGCGATCCGCGGTTCCAGCGCGTCGACGGCACGCCGGGTGAAGGCTCTGGAGACAAGGCCGCGAAGTCTCGTGTGGTTCGGTGGGTCCTGGTCCAGAACGGCCAGCCCGCGCATCAGCCGGTTCTCCTTGCCGAGCGTCCTGGAGTCGCTCTTCCACCGCGGTAGGCGTGTCAGATACCGCTCGTCGACGGAGTGCCCTGATCTCTGCAGTTTCGACACGTCCTCGTACCTGGACAGGATCCAGAAGCCGAGCGGGTGCTCGTGGGCGGGCGCGGCGTCACGCAGTTCCGCATAGTAGGGATAGGGATCGTTGGTAAAACCGTCGGCGAACGGGTTGAAGACGAACGCTTCCTCGGAGCTTTCTCGTGTCATCATGATCTGGCCGCCCTGATATTACGCATGGTCACGAAAGCGGTGGCGCACAGTGTCTCCTCGGCCCCGTCGGCCGAATAGACGTCGGCTGCGGCGACGGTCATGACAGGGCCTGCCTTGATGACCCGACCACGCGCGACAAGTTTCTCACCCTTCGCCGGAGCCAGAATTTTGACGGTGTAGTCGATGGTCATGTTCACCCATCCGGGTGGCAGCAACGTGCCGGCGGCGCAGCCGGCGGCGAAGTCCGCCAGCGAGCCGAGCACACCGCCCTGGACGAAGCCGTCGTGCTGCGTGAGCTCTTCCCGGTACGGCTGAATGATCTCGACGTTCCCCGGCGCTATCCGGCCGAACTCGAAACCCAGGTGCCGCGCGGCCGGCATGTTCAGAACGGTATCCCGCACGAACTGTTCGAAGGCGGGGTTCGGCGCTTCCAGCACTGCCATGTCCAGATTGCTCCCCGCTGGTCGACGAGTTCTTCGGGAGAGTTCTTCAGGTGCGTCCTTCGGGCGAATCATTCAGGCGGCTGACGGTGCCGCCGGCGTCCAGGCATCGAAGCCGGCCTCCAGATAGCGTTTTCTGGCGGCGGCCCGCATGATCTTTCCGCTGCTGGTCTTCTGCAGCCGGCCGGGCAGGGTCAGCACCAGGTCACCCAGGGAAAGATCGTGCTCCCGTACCACCGCCGCCCGGATCGACGCGGTGACGTCCCGCACGTCCGCCTTCCGCCGCTGGTCGCCCCTGATTTCCTGCACGACGACGAGTTTCTCCCCGTCGGGGCCGGGAACCGAGAACGCGGCACACCCGCCGGATCTCAGCGCGTCGTGTGACGACTGGACGGTGTGTTCGATGTCCTGCGGGTAGTAGTTCCGTCCCCGAATGATCACGAGGTCCTTCAGCCTGCCCACCACGTACAACTCGCCGTCGACCACCAGGCCGAGATCGCCGGTACGCAGGTAGGTACGGCCGGGCTCACCGTCACATGTGGCCCGGAACGTGTCGGTGGTCGCCTGCGGGCGCCGCCAGTAGCCCTGTGCCACATGCTCCCCGGCGACCCAGATTTCTCCCACCCGATCCGCCGGGCACGGGCGTTTCGTTTCGGGGTCCACGATCCGGAGCGTTTCTTCCGGGAGGATGAGCCCGGAGCCCGCGAGGGTCCGGGTGTGGCCGTTGGACGCCTCGGCATAGCGCCTGTCACCGAGCGCGTCGGCGTCCGCCTCGATGGTGCGCGGGCCGCGGCCCTTCTGGCTGCCGGTCACCAGCAGGGTCGCCTCGGCCAGCCCGTAGCACGGGTAGAGCGTCTTCTCGCTGAATCCATAGGACGCGAAGGTCTCGGCGAACCGCCGCAGTGTTTCGGGCCGAATGGGTTCGGCGCCGTTGAACGCGACCTTCCAGCAGCTCAGGTCAAGCTCCGGGATGTCTCCCCTGGCGGCCCGCGTGACGCAGGCGTCAAACGCGAAGTTCGGCCCACCGCTGGTGTGGGCACGGTACCGAGAAATAGCCGACAGCCACAGAAGTGGCCACCGGATGAACGCCATCGGTGACATGAGGATGCTGGTCGCCCCGATCCAGAGGGGCTGCAGGACGTTCCCGATCAGCCCTTGGTCGTGGAAGAGCGGCGCCCAGCCGACGAACGTCGAGTTCCGGTCATGGCCGAATGCCCGACGTATCATCTCCTGGTTCGCGGCAAGGTTTCCGTGGGAGACCACGACCCCCTTCGGGTCGGATGTGGAACCTGACGTGTACTGCAGGAAGGCGATGGAGTCCGCCGAGCAGGGCGACGGGTCGAAGCCCGTCTCCGCAGCGTCGGTGATCCGGTCGACCGGAAGCCAGTGCGGGACCGTGTGGACCGGCTCCAGTGCGGATCGGGTGCTCTCGATCATGGCGTTGACGGTGAGTACCGCGGAAGGCTCGCAGTCCCGCACGATGCGCAGGGTCGTGTCCTGCACCTGCTGCTTGCGCGGCGGGTTGACGGGTACCGCGACGACCTGCGCATAGAGACACCCGAAATATGCGACGATGAAATCCAGGCCTGGTGGGAAAACCAGCAGTGCCCGGTCGCCGGCACCGCAGCACAGGCTCAGCCAGCCGGCCACGGCGAGCGCTCGCGCATGCAGCTCGCCATACGTCAGAACTTCTTTTTCTTTCTCGTACTCGTCCAGAAAGACATACGCTCTGCCGGTCGGCTCGAAGGCGGCGCGGGTGCGCAGGACATCCGGAAGCAACATTTTCTGCCGCGTCATTTTCCTTCCCCTGTCCGCGAGCGGATCCCGATCGGGCTCACCCCGGCGTCCCGGCGATTCAGACGATGCTTCTCGGCGCGACCGGGAGACTTGTCAGGCCGCGGACGATGAAACTGTGCTCCTGCCACTGGAGCTGCTCTGCCAGCGGTTCCAGGCGTTCGGCGCGTCGGTACAGGTGTTCGAAGGCAACCTCCGCCTGCAGCCGGGCCAGCAGCCCGCCCAGGCAGCCGTGCATTCCGTGGCCGAAGGCGAGATGCCCCTTCGCGTCACGGGTGATGTCGAACTCGTCCGGCCGGGCGAACACCGCGGGATCGCGGTTCGCGGCGCCGAGACACAGGAGAATCTGATCGCCTTCCCGCACCCGTTTCCCGCCGATGTCGACCTCGCGCGTCGCGAGGCGTTTGGTCATCTGCAGCGGGCTGTCGTAGCGCAACGCCTCCTCGACGGCTTCTGGCGCAAGCTCCGGCCGGCGGCGCAGGAGAGCGTCCTGCGCCGGATGCTGGAGCAGTGCGAGCAGACCGTTCCCGATCAGGGATTTCGTGGTCTCGTTGCCGGCGACAAAGCACATGATGCACACGAAGACGAGTTCTTCGTCGCTGAGCCTGTCGCCACCGGCGGTCCGCGCGGCGAGCAACTGGCTTATCAGGTCGTTGCCCGGCCGGGACCGGCGTTCGGCAATCACGTCGTCCAGGGCCTGCGCAAACATTTCGACGACATCACACACCCGGGTGAAGTCCGTGGCCTTCATAAGCCCCGGCTCGAGCAGGAAGCGGATGTCGTGCGTCCACTGGCCGACGTGTGCACGCAGGCTGTCCGGAAGCAGCATCCAGTCGCACATGACCGTGACCGGCAGCGGCGCGGCGAAGTCGGCGATGGCGTCCATGCCACCGTCGTCCCAGGCCCGCTGGATCAGGTACTCGACAGCCCGCGAGACACGGGGACGGATCCTGGCTATTTCCGGTGCCGTGAACACCCGGTTCACCAGTCCGCGCAGCCGGGCGTGGTCCGGGTTGTCGGTGAAGACGAGCGACTTTCTGCCCAGCCGCTCGATTCGCGCCACGTTGTCCTGCGACAGCCGGCTCGCCTGCCGGCTGATCAGTTCAGGTATGAGCCCGGCGCTGAAGGTACGGTCGTGCAGGACGCCGCGCACGTCGGTGTGCCGCGTGAGCACCCACATGCCCAGCGCCCGGTGGATGGGCCGGGTGTCGCGAAGCTGCTGATAGAGCGGGTAGGGGGAGCTCCGGAACTCGGCGCTGAAGGGGTTGAACCGGACTGCCGCCGGCGTCGGCCCGATGGCGGCGGCAGCCGTCGCGCCAGGTGTCTCCACCGTCATCCCGCCCGCACCTCACGGCTGTCGAAGTATCCGCTCCGGAAGGGATGAAGGACAATTCTGAACAGGCAGATCTTGCCCATTCGGAAGCCGAGGGCGGACAGCTTCAGATAGCGCTCGTACCGGGCGACCACCTCCGGCCCGACGAGCTGGACGGCTTCGTCGCGGCGCAGGCGCAGCCGGYGGGCCCACTCCTCACATGTCCAGGCGTAGTCGAGCCGCCCGTTGCTCACCGACCGTATCTCGAAAACTCCCTCGGCGGCGGYCGTGATCTCCGCGAGTGTCGGTAGATCAGCGTCGGGAAATATCTCCTGCTGGATGAACCCGTTCGCGTCCGCGCGGGACATGTTCGCGTATGCGATCGTCTGCAGCGACAGCACACCGTCCCGGTTCAGCCAGCCGCGGCAGCGGGTGAAGAACTCCCGGTACAGACTGATCTTCTCGGTTGGCGAGTCGGTGGGCCGGGCAAAGTGTTCGAACGCACCGATGGATACGATTCCGTCGAAAGCGGCGTCCGGCTCGTAGTGCAGCCAGTTCTCCGTACGCACCTCCACACCCGGATATCCCTGGGAGCGGACGAAGGACGCCTGCTCCTCGCTGAGGGTGAGACCGACGGAGTGCTGAACCCGGTGTTCCTCCGCCAGCCGCCGCAGGACCGCGCCCCAGCCGCAGCCGATGTCCAGCACGGTGCGGGCCCGGTCGGCCCGCACCGCGTCCAGGTGAAACCGCAGCTTCCTTTCCTGCGCGCTTTCGAGGGTGTCGTCCGGGCCGTCCCGAAGCGCGCACGAATAGGTCAGCGAGCGGTCCAGCCAGAGGCTGTAGAACGCGTTTCCGACGTCGTAGTGGTGGCGGATGGCAGCCGCCGCCCCGGCCGTCCGGCCGACGTAGACTGATTCGACTGGTATGGTCATGACTACGCCACGCGCTGTTGGCTCTGCTCATACAGATACCCGGCGACCGCGTTGATGCTCGGGTTCTCGAACAGCGCCTCGGGCGCCAGGTCGACGCCGTAGCGTTCCTCGACCTCGATCAGCAGGGAGACGGCGAGGGCGGAGTCGACACCCAGCCGGTCGAAGTCCGCGTCCGGGTCCACCGCGTCCACCGGTACCTCGAGGAGATGCGCGACATACTGCTGGCACCAGTCGGCAATCGCTTCCTTGCTCGGCTTCAACGTGCTCGCTCCTTATGCCGTGGTACTGGGGGCGGRCTTGCCGTTCCTGGATATACGGCTTGCTTTCATCCGCTCTTCGGACGGGCGCTTGACGTCCCATGCGAGACCACCGAGAGAAAGAATTTTTATGAGCCAGTAGCCCGGGTCGAGACGGTACCAGCTCAGCCCGAAAGAAGACGATTCGGGAAAGGCATGATGGTTGTTGTGCCACGACTCACCAAAGGTCAGCAGGGCAAAGATCCCGCCGTTCCTGCTGTTCTCCCTGGACTCGTACGGGTGGGTGCCGAACATGTGCAGGAAGGAGTTGATCGCCCAGATGATGTGTTCCAGGACGAACATCCGCACCAGGCCGCCCCAGAAGAGACCGCTGACCGCTCCGGCCCAGCTCTGGTAGACGAGGCCGCCGAYGAGCGCGGGGAGCGCGAGCCCGAGCGCGACCCAGTAGTAGTAGAGGCGGGCGACCCGGACCAGCGCACGATTCCTGATCAGATCAGGCGCGTAGTGGACGACGTTCGGGTACTCGTGGCGACGCATCCACAGGAAATGGGAGTGGGCCAGGCCGCGTAGCCGGCCTTTCAGACCACCGCCGGCGAGATTCGGGGAGTGCGGGTCTCCCTCACGGTCACTGCACTCGTGGTGTCGCCGGTGCAGGGCGACCCAGGACACCACACCGCCCTGGCCGGCCATCGAGCCGAGGACCGCGAGCACGGCCACGACGGACGGTGCGGCCTTGAAGGTGCGATGCGTGAACAGCCGGTGATAACCGACGGTGACGCCCAGCCCGGTCACGACCCACATGGAAAAGAGCAGGGCGATTTCGGTGACACCGATCGGGTGCACCGTGAGAAACGCGAGGGCGGCGGCGGTACCGGCAATCGGCAGGACGTCGAACAGCAGAAAATGGCGGCGCTGTAGGCGGTGCAGATAAGGACTACTGATCGTCTTCTTGCGAGGAGTGGAGCCGACGGTCTCGGAATCGGACTCGGGAACATGGGTCGCGGGCCGTACGCCGACCATTCTCGACCGCCCCTCCTGGGTGCTGGAGCTGAGGTTTCTTGAGCCGGGCCTCCCCGAATCGTAAGCTGCCACGACCGGACACGACAGGTGTACGGGGACCGCCGATCGCAGGATTGGAATTCGCTATCGGAGGACCGTCGGCACCGAACCCGTGAGACGATCCGGCCGCTTGGAGCGTGGTCCGCCCTGGTGGATCCCAAACAGGTCGGGCATGCTGGGAGGGCCGGCGGAAACCGGTGGGAGCATGCTGCTCCCCGGGTGTGCCAGGTATCGGGCTCAGGCCTCCAGGGGCACCGACTCCAGCCGCTGTAGAAGTTCTTCGGCGAGCGATCGGAAGTCACGGTGACATCGGCTGACGAGCGTCTGCGTACTGCCGAACGCGCCGTCCGCGGCCCGCAGATCGAACATCGGTTTGCGGGCGTCATGCGAGAGCGGCATCAGGCTCTTGTAGTTGCGTAGCGTTGCAATTTCATATGATTTTAGATTTATGTTTTCCGGCGGTTCATCCAGCACGTCCGACGCGAAGACCTGAGAAATACGGTCAAGCCACCGCTGATACGCCTTGACAGGGCGGTCCAGGCGCATCGTCGGCTGCATGATGACATCCGAGAAAGGCCGGTCGAGGATTCTTCCCTCGTCCCGGATGCTGGTGGGCCCGAGCAGCGCCTGATCCGAAGTATCGATCTCCCTGGCCGGTTTACCGGACCTGTCGACGCCAATGATCAGGTATCCGCCGCCCACCCCCGGAAGATCGTTGGTCAGGGCGCAGATCGCCTCACGGATGGCGTTGTGATCCCWGCTCTCCCGCTTGAACTCCAGGTTGGCGGTCTCCTGGGTGCCCAGGGTCATCGCAAGATCTGTTCCCATGGCGTCGATCCTGTCCTACCCGTCGCGGGAAAATGTCACCCGCGGTGACTACGGACGTGACAGGCCACACCTCCGTCTCCCCGCACGGATCGGCCGCGTGGCCCGCGCGGCTCGTCGGGCGACTGGTCACTGGTTGTGCCAGGTGGGTGGGGTAACGCGGTCTTCTTGTCGGCGGAAGGATGTAGCCTCGGTCAGAAGGCGGGCCGAGATCGGGTAACCGAGATCGGATAGTCGGATCGGGTGGTGGGCGGGTAACGGGGAAGGGTTCGACGTCGTCGGCCAAGAGGCTGTGGGTGTCGGGGCGGATGCCGTCCTGGTAGGCGGTCCGGTACAGATCGTTGGCCGGCCGTTACGGGCGACCGGCGTCGGTGACGGAGACCGGCACACGCGGTGACGGTCGACGTCGAGGGGATGGCTGAAGTCGAGGGCGGTMGCCCGAGATGCGCCCGGACGTGACGGCCGGACCACTCGGTGGGCCGGATCGGAACCGGAGGGCACGGATGGTCCATATACGCCGCAGGTCGGACGGTCTGCCGGTGGTGTGGGTCGAAGTGGTCATGATCGTTGTCTTCTACTACACCTACACCGCCACCCGGTCCGTGGCGGGCGGTTCCGTCCACAACGCGCTCGCCGTTGGCTGGGACATCATGCGCATCCAGGCCGACCTGCACCTCGACATCGAGCTCGGGCTCAACCACTGGCTGYAGGGCGTCCCCGCCCTTGCCGTAGCGTGTTGCTACTACTACGCGACGCTCCACTTCATCGTCACGCCGGCCGTCCTCGTCTGGCTCTACCGCAAACGAGCCCGCAGTTACCTGGCGGCCCGGTGGACGATCGTATGCACCACCGTGATCAGCCTTACCGGCTTCTTCCTGGTTCCCACGGCGCCGCCGCGCCTGCTTCCCAGCGCCGGTTTCATCGACACGATGGCGTCGTTCCACAACTGGGGTTGGTGGGCCGGTGACTCCAGCGCCGCACCCAAGGGGCTCGGCGGCATCACCAACCAGTTCGCCGCCATGCCGTCCCTGCACTGCGCCTGGGCGCTGTGGTGCGGCTGGAACATCGCCCGGCTGGCCCGGCACCGTGTGACCAGGGTGCTCGGCGTCCTCTACCCGGGCGCGACCATCTTCGTGGTGATGGCCACCGCCAACCACTACGTGCTGGACGTGCTGGGAGGCTGGTTCGCGCTCGGCCTCGGGGCCGTGGCGGCTGCCGTCGTGATGCGGCTTGCGCACGGGCAGCGGCGGTCCTCCGGACGTCCGACCGGCCACGGCGATCAGCCCGCTGGCCGTCCGGCCGACCGGGGCGACGGCCAGGAAGGCCAGGAAGGCCAGGAAGCACAGGCGGCGCAGGCGGCGCAGGCCGAACAGCAGGAGCAGAAGGAGGAGCAGGAGGAACAGGCCGACGAGCCGGCTGGCGGGGCGGCTGACCGGTGTCCCCGGCAGCAGCCGCACCTGCCCCAGCCGGCCGCGATCGTCCGCGCCGGTGTTCCCGCGCGCCCGGCGCTGGTGTGGCCACCCCGGGGATAGGCGGCGACCCGGTACGGATCACAGGTGCGTCGGTGTGCGAGAGTTGACCAGTGGTGAGCTGTTTCGCATGCTCCCGTTGACTGCCGTTGGGTCGTTCCTCCGCTGGCGCTGGCGTTGGCGCGTCCCGAAGACGGCTTCGGTCACGATGCCCCCGGCCATGATGTTCCCAATCACCACGATGTTTCTGATCACGATGTCCCCGGCCGTGATGCAATGTCCACGGCCCTGATGCCACCGGCCACGATGTCCCCCTGATGTCCCCCTGATGTTCCGGCCGGCAGTTCCCGGTCAGCAGTCCCAGCCAGCAAAGCCGTCCAGCCAGAGTCCGTGCGGAGACCAGTCGATGTCCTTGGCCCAGATCGTCGCGCTGAAGCGGCCCCGTCCGGTTGTGTTCTCCGTGTCCCTCGTCGTCGCCTGGCTGTTGCTGGCGTTGCTGGCGTTCGGGCTGCGGCGTGAGCCCATCGAGGACGAGCTTGCCGACCGGGCCGTCCTGGCGGTGCGCTCGCACGGCCAGGACGGTGCGCAGGTGAGCTTCGACGGCCGGGACGCCACCGTGCACGGCACGTTCCCCAGCCTCACGGACGCCGAGGCGGCCCGTCAGGCGGTGGCGAGGGTGTCCGGGGCGCGGACGGCCTCGTTGGGCAGCGACATCCACATCGCGCCGGCACTGCTTCCCGCCGCCGCCAGGCCCTTTGTGATCGCGGTCGACGGTGACTCGCTCACCGTCACCGCTACCGTGCCCGACCGGGTCGCCCGTGAGCAGGTGCTCGGCRCGGCCGCGGCGGCGAGCGCCGGCACGCTGACCGGGAAGGTGACGGTCGACCCCGCTGTGGCCGCGCCGCCGGTCACCGCTCTCGCGGACCTGGCCCGTACGCTCACGACGGTCGCCGGCGAGCACAAGGTGACGATCGCTGGTTCCTCGGTGGTGCTGGAGGGGAGCGTGGCGGACGCAGGGGAGGCGACCCGGCTTGGCGCGACCGTCCTCGCCGAGGCTCGTAGGACGCTGCCGGCCGCCACCGTCGACAACCGTCTCACCGTCCGGTCGGTCACCCCGGCCCTCCCGGCGGCCGGCGGGGCCGCGACAGCGCCGGCGGCCGGCGCGACCACGCCGCGGTCGGTGACCGACGCGAGCGCACCGCAACCGGCGGCCGGTGCGACCACGCCRCAATCGGTGGCCGGTCGTCTCGCCAGCGTCGTCGCCACGGGACGGATCACCTTCGCGACGGACAGTTCGGAACTGACCGAGGCCGACCGCGTCCACCTCGACCGGATCGCGGCGGTGCTACGGGAGAGCGAGCTCAGCGTGCTGCTGGCGGGGCACGCCGACGCACGGGGGCCGCGTGTCCTCAACGAGACGTTGTCCCTGGCACGGGCGCGGGCCGCCGCCGCCTACCTGGCCGACCAGGGCGTGTCCGCGGACCATCTGCGGGCCGCCGGGTTCGCCTCGGAGCATCCGGTGGAGACGAATGCCACCGAGGCCGGGCGCGCCGCCAACCGCCGGGTGGAGATCTCCGCTCTCGTTCCGTAGCTCCCACAGACCCGCCCCGATGAGCCGGCCGGATGGCCTGGCCTTTGTCTGGCGACCTGGCCTTTGTCCGGCTGCTCTGGCCTTTGCCCGACCGGGATCTCTGKCTTCTGGATCTCTGGCTCCTTGTCCTGGGCCCTGCCCGTCAGCCGCCGCTGTCCCGTGGGCAGGGACAGGGCAGGGCGGGTCGGCCGGGAGCGGTCAGGACGGTTACTGTGATCCGCAGGTGTCTGAGCGGCGGGTCACCATCGGGCGCATCACGGCGACTATCCGGGCCTGCAGGGCCAGCCTGGTGACCTGCACCGCCAGCAGGACGAGCAGGCCGCCGACGACGCCGTCCACCCAGTAGTGGTTGGCCGTGGCCACGACGACCGCGGTGGTGGCCACGGGCTGGGCGATGGCGAGATAACGCCATCGGCTGTGCAGGACGGTGACCACGACCCATGCCTCGATGATGGCCCAGCCGATGTGCAGGCTCGGCATGGCCGCGTACTCGTTCGCGAAACCGTCGCCCTGGGCGTAGGGCGACGGGCCGAATATCGCGCCGGTGTCGATCAGACCCGTCATCGCCATGGGCAGCAGGCGCGGTGGGGCGAGCGGATACAGGATGTGGATCACCAGGGCCATGCCTGTCGCGATGATGATCACATTGCGGACCCTGGGCCAGACGAAGCGGTGTCGGACGAAGACCCAGACGAGCAACGCGATGGCCGCGGGGAAGTGGATCGCGTAGTAGAACTCGTTGATCAGGATCGTCGCGTAGTGGGACTGCAGGACCAACTGCTGGACGGCTGCCTCGTCAGGCAGGCGCAGACACCGTTCCATGTTCCAGACCGCGATCCCGTGCGACAGCGCTTCGGCCTGATGGCCGTCGACGATGTGCCGACCGAAACGGTAGACCATGAATAACAGGCCGAGCAGGACGGTCTGGGTGGCCGCGTAGCCGGCGGTGCCGAGGGCGCGACGCCCTCGTCGTGCCCCACCGGTCGCGGACGGTGCGCCGGCTGTGGGCCGGGTGTCGGCCGTGGCGCTGGTCGCGGGCAGCGTGGGCTGGGCGTCGGCCGTCGTCACGGATAACGGGCCGATCGTGCGCGGAGAGAAGCGGTTATGCTCGTCACTGACCCGATCGTCGAATCTTCGGCCCATATTGGATAATGGTGGGCGATATCGGACAATATGGGCCTACCTGGTTGGTCMACAGCACATTGTGCCCCCCTTCACGAAACGAGACCGTACCGTACTGCAATACCGTATCCGGATGCCTGATCGGGTCTGCTGTCGGGTGTGATCCGCGTCTCTCGGAGAATCGTGTTCCGCGGTGGGTGGCCGTTGTTTTCGGCGGTGTCGGGCGGGTCCGTATGTCAGGCCGGCTCCGCCATGGCCGTGATCGGCCCGTTGTGGTCGGCTGGTGACGTGGTGCTCACTCGCCCCTGCTTGCCTCCGATCTGTCTCTGTGGGACTCTTGTGCCAGGTCTTTATTAGGGAAGGTTTAACTTAGCCACGAGCACTCGCTGTCATTGATCYGACCGTATGCGGCAGCCGCGAGCTGCCGGTTCCGGAATATGGGACGGGGTGCTCTCTCCAGAGCGTGGTGAGGTGCGGTGCTGGTCTGTTCGTGCTTTGCTGTCTCCGAGCGGACGTTGCGCGGCGTGATTGAGTCGGGCGCGTGCGACACAGGCGAGGTGGGTGACGTCTGTGCCGCGGGCACCGGCTGCGGTGGATGCCTCAACGAGATCGAGGAACTGTTGACGGATTACCGCCGTGGCTGTCCGGTTGTGTCATCGGGCTGACATAGCGGAGGTTTCATGTGAGGGGCGATCCGGAGATTGTCGAACTGCTCAACCGCGTCCTCACGAATGAGCTGACGGCCGTCAATCAGTACTTCCTGCACTCTCGGATGCAGCTCAACTGGGGTTACCGACGGTTGGGCAAGCATACCTACGACGAGTCGATCGACGAGATGCGCCACGCCGACAGGCTGGTGCATCGCGTGCTGTACCTGGGTGGGCTGCCCAACCTCCAGCGGCTGAATACGCTTCGTGTCGGCGAAACCGCTGTCGAGCAGCTCAATTCCGACCGTTCGCACGAGATCGAGGCATGCGGCCTGCTGCGGGAGGGGATCGTCCTGACCCGCTCGCGTGACGACGTCGGATCCGCTGTCCTCCTGGAGGACATTCTCACCTCCGAGGAGGAGCACATCGACTGGCTGGATGCCCAGCTCGAACTGGTCTCCCAGCTCGGCGAGGCGCACTATCTCGCCCAGCAGATCCACGACTGACGCCGCTGCCGACGCAACCACCACCGCGGGTCGAAGGCGGCGCGATCATGACTTTGCGCGCTGTCGGCGGCCCGCGGTTGTCGATGGGCCGAATGAGTCGCGGATGATGCGATCATGGTTTTTCGTGCCGCTGGATGCCAGGAGTTCCCGGGCGTCGGAAGACACACCCGCTACCACGGCCTGACGTTCTGTACGCACCTGCCTGCCGCTACACTCGCCATGCGATCGGAAAGGCCATGCGATCCATGAAGATAGCGTGACCAGCCGAGATGTGCACCGGGCTGACAGGCGCGAKGAGATCCGTTGGTCGCTAGCATGGCCGGCTCCGTGGCTGACGTGGTATCCGCTGGGCTACTGGTGGTAACGTCCGACAGTCGTGTGGTCTGGGCGAACCGAGCCCTGCTCGATCTGGTGGCCACCGGCGGTGGTGCCGCGTACGACGATGTCGCCGATACCACGCGTGATCACGTCGGGCGCGACAGCGCTGACGCCACCGAGCACAGTGGCGTGGGGCCGGCGGGCACGGCGGACGGCGGGTACCCGTGGGGTGAGCCGGACGCCGATCCGGTGTACTCCGCCCGCGTGGCGGTTGCCGAGGCCGGGCTGCCGCTGACCGGGGTCGTCCCCGACGCCGGGTCCCGGCAGGCCCAGTGGCAGGCGCCGGACGGCACCACCCACTGGTTGGAGGTTCGGGCCCGGACCCTGATCGGCGGCCGTCCCGCCGGGTTCGGGCAGACGATTGCCGACGGTTTCGTCCTCTACGAGATCACTGATGTCACGGGGCGGCGCCACGAGGAGGAGRCGCTGCGGCTGCGCGAGYGGTGGCTGCGCCATGTCGAGACGATCGCCCGTACCGGTATCTGGGAGTGGGACCTCGTCACCAACGAGATGGAGTGGTCCGACGAGCTGCTGGCCATGCTCGGCTATCCGACGGACACCCGGATCGACTACGACGCCTTCCGGCTGTTGGTGCACCCCGACGACCGGGCGACGGTCGAGGACGCGTTCGACCAGGCGATCACCACCRTCACCCCGGTCGAGGTCACCCCTCGTATGTATCTGGCCGACCGGGTGACCGAGTGCGTGCTGGAATGGCGGGGGGACGTCCTCACCGGCGACTCCGGCACGCCGATCCGGATCATGGGTACGGCCCACGATGTCACCGAGCTGGTCCGGATACGCCACGAGCTCGCCCACGTGTCCGTGCGCGAGCCGCTCACCGAGGTGCTCAACCGGCGGGCGGTGACAGCCCTGCTGACCGAGCGGCTGGCCGCCGGGGTCGACCGCACCGGCGCGCTGCTGCTGGTCGACGTCGACAACTTCAAGATCGTCAATGACCTGCGCGGCCACTCGGTCGGCGACACGGTGATGCGCTCGGTCGCCCAGCGCCTGGCGGAGACGCTCCCGGCCGCCGCCATTGGCAGGCTCGGTGACGACGAGTTCGCGGTGGTCCTGCACAGCGGCGACGGGCTGGAGGCGCTGGCCGTCGCGGACACCCTGCGTGAGCAGGTCGCCCGACATACGATCATGGTGGACGGTTTCGCGGTACGGGTGACGGTCAGTGTCGGCGTCGTGCCGCTGTCGGCCGTGGGCGACTGCGACACCGCGCTCGCCCATGCCGGGCTCGCCCTGACCGAGGCCAAGGAGGCCGGCCGCAACTGCGCCAAGCTGTTCACCGCGGAACGGCACGAGTACCTCACCCGCCGTGCCCTGATGGTGCAACGGGTCCGGGACGCCCTCGACGCCGGCCTGCTGACCCTTCAGGTGCAGCCCATCGTGGACCTGGCCTCGCACGAGGTGCAGGGATACGAGGTGCTGCTGCGGCTGCACGACGGCCARCATCCCGAGATCGGCCCGGCCGAGTTCATGAGCGTGCTCGCGCACAGCGACCTGGTCCTGAGCCTGGACCRCTGGGTGGTGCAGCAGACGGTGGCCGCGCTCGCCTCCGTCGCCGCCCGGGGGGAGCGGCTGCGCCTGCACGTGAACATCTCCGGCCGGTCGGTCGAGGACGCAGGCTTCGCCGACTTCGTCCTGTCCGAGCTGCGTGCGGCCCGGGTCGACCCGTCCCAGCTCGGTATCGAGATCGCCGAGAGCGTGGCGGTCGCCGCCGCGGACGCGGTGCGCCAGCTCGCCGAAACCCTCACCGGCGCGGGCTGCCGGTTCACCCTGGACGACTTCGGGGTCGGGCTGGGATCGTTCGTCTACCTGCGGAACCTGCCCTTCACCAACGTCAAGATAGACGGCGACTTCCTGCGGCACGTCGACACCTCCCCGGCCGACGCGGTGCTGGTGGACGCGGTGGTCCGCGTCGCCCGCTGCCTGGGCATGTACACCATCGCCGAGAGCATTGACCGGGAGTCGCTGGCGCCGGCCCTGCGTGACCTCGGGGTGGACTACGCGCAGGGCTTCCACCTCGGGCCGCCCCGCCCGTTGACGGAGCTGCTGGCCGGGACGTCCGACGCGGATCCACAGACCCACGAGGCCGGTCTCAACAGCTTTCTCGGCTGACAGCAGGGCCTGCCCCGGCTGACGGCGGCGGTCTCGGCTGACGGCAGGCCTGCCCGGCCTGGTGGGAAAGGATCCCGCCGGCCAGGACGCGCGTGGGGCCACAGCGGGGCGGAGTTACACCAGGAAGGCCGCCACGGCCAGCCCGGCCAGGGCCGCGAGCGCCGCTGCGTCCACCCGCCGCGGGCGCGCCGGCTGGTGCGCGACCGCGCCGAACCCGCCACGGGCGGCGATCGCCTCTGTCATCTCCGCGGCCCGGCGCAGGCAGGTGACGATCGCCGTGCACAGCAGCTCGGTGATCGATCGCGCGTGCAGCGGCAACGCCGCGAGCAGGCCCGGCAGCCGGCGACGAGGTGGCCGCGCTCCGACCCGCAACCGCCGGACCGCGAGCAGCATGCGGATCTCGTCCACGAGCAGCGGCAGGCAGCGGATGGACAGCGCCACCGTCGCGACCCACTCGTCGATCGGCAGCCGCAGCCTGCGCAACGGCGCCAGCAGCCGGCCCAGGGCGGGCGCCAGCTCCGACAGCGGTGTGGTCCACCCCAGCAGCGCGGCCGCGGCGAACATCGTCATGGACGCCGACGTCAGCCGCAGCCAGTCCAGCATGCCGCCGATGGACAGCCRCACACCACCGACGGTGACGAACGGTGCCGCGTGCGACTGGGCGGTGAGCAGCACGCCGATCAGCAGGCCGTACCAGAACCAGCGGGGCAGGCGCGGGGCCGCACCGACCGGGATCCGGGCGACGATCATGGAGAGGCCGACGAATCCCACGATCATTCCGATCACCGGCCAGGACGGCCGCACGGCGACCAGCACGCCGAGCAGCGCCATGATGATCAGTTTCGTGCCGGCCCACAGGCGGTGCACCGGGGTGTCACCGGGGATGTAGCGCAACAGGTTCGGCTCGGTACGGCGTCCGTGTCTGGCCGGCCGCCGCTGGAAGAACCGGCCACGGCAGCGGTCGGCCAGGCCGCGCGCGCTCCTGTTTCCCGAGCTGCCCGATGGCGGTTGCGGGGCCGCGGCCGCCGGTCCCCGTGCTGGTACGCGACCCGGGCGCCCGGCATCGTCTACATGCCCGTCGCCGCTACCGCCACTGTCTGTACCGCTGTTGTCTGTACCGCTGTTGCCGGTACCGCTGGCGCTGACCTGGGCAGCGCTATCCTGGATGCGGAAAGCATCATCATGATTACTAAAAGTGCCGTCATTGAGGTCGTCGTCGAGGAGGCAGCCCTCCGCGCCAGCCCCTGCCGGCCGCGGATGAGGCAGCGGAGCGAGCGGGCGGCACAGCGTGCCGTCGGTGATGCTGTCGGTGAACGGTCCGTCATGTACCAGTCGTCCGCCGTCCAGGACGAGCATCCGTTCGGTGAGACAGGCCATGTCGTCGAAGTCGTGGGAGACCACCACCAGCGTCAGGCCGGTCCGGATTCGCAGATTCACCAGGACGTCGATCAGAATCCGGCTGGACGAGGCGTCCAGGCCCGCCAGCGGCTCGTCGAGGATCATCAGCCGAGGCCGGCAGGCGATCAGCCCGGCGAGCGCGGCCCGGCGCATCTGCCCGCCGGAGAGGTCCTCCACCCGCCGGTCCCGGAAGAGCTCCGGGTCGAGCCCGACCGCGGCCAGGGCCTCGTCGGCGGCGGCCGCGTCCACGCCGGCCGCCGCGCACACGTCAGCGCCCACGGTGGGCGCCAACAGCTGCAGCCGGGAGTGCTGCACGGCAAACCCGATCTCGCCGGGGCAGGCGGTCAGCGGCCGGCCGGCGAGGTAGGCCGCGCCCTCCGAGGGGGCCAGCAGACCGGCGAGGACGGCGGCCAGCGTCGACTTGCCCGAGCCGTTGCGGCCGCGGACCAGCACCGCCTCACCGCTGTCCAGACAGAAGGAGACGTCGCGCAGCGCCCGGCGGGCCCACGGTGACCGGGGCGAGTAGACCTGTCCCACCCCGTCGAGGCGGACCAGCGCGGCTGGCCGCGCGGGCTGCTGCCCGGCGGGTACGACCGGTGCCACCGATGCGACCGATGCCACCGGTGCGACGGACACGACTGGCCTGTCCGGCCCGGTCGGTGAAGCCGGGGTGTTCGGCGGAGTCGGCGGCGTGGAGACAGCCGGCGGAACAGCGGCGGCCAGCGGCGGAACGGCGGCGGTCGGCGGAGCCGGTGGGGCGGGGATGACGGTGGCCGGATCCAGTGGGAGAGCCTGGCCCGCAGCCCGGTCCTCCGGCCTGCCGGGCGCGTCGGCCACGGTGGACGTGCCGCCCGCGCTGGGCGCATCGTCCATGGCGGACACGGCGGGCATATCGGATGTGACGGGCGCGTCTGGCGTGTCGGGTGTGGCAGGCGCGCCGGGTGCGGTCGGTCTGCCAGCGGGGCCGGACGCCGAGCCGGCCGGTCTGTCGGTCGGTCTGTCGGCCGGCAGACCGACCGACAGGGTGGGCGACGGGAGGGCTGCCGAGACGGACCGCAGCGGCCGGGCCCGCGGCGGGCGCCAGGGAGAGACGCACGGTATACCGCCCGTCGGAGCGCCCACCGAGGTCAGCCGGCCGGCGTCGAGGACGATCCGGCGGTGCGCCCGCCGTGCCTCCGCCGGGTGGTGGGTCACATGGACGACCGCGACCCCCTCCTCGTCGGGCAGCCGCGCCAGCAGGTCGGTGAGCTGGTCACGGCCTTCGGCGTCCACCATGGCGGTGGACTCGTCGGAGACGAGCAGCCGGGGTGCCCGCGCGAGCGCGGCCGCGACCGCCAGCCGTTGGAGCTGCCCACCGGAGAGCGTGGCGGTTTCGCGGTCGGCGACGTTCGCGAGCCCGACCCGCTCCAGCAGGGTCTCCACGTCGACCGTGGCGCCGCCGTCGGGCAGGCCCCAGACGACGTCGTCGCGGACCCGGACTCCCAGGACCTGTGACTCCGGCCGTTGGAAGATCATGGCGGTGCCGCCGGTGCGGCCCAGCGCGCAGTCGCCGGGCCGCAGTACCTGCCCATCGGTGGGATGCCAGCCGCTGATGATCCGGGCGAGCGTCGACTTCCCCGAACCGTTGCCGCCGACGATAGCCACGAACTCGGCCGGCCGGATCGTCAGCGACACGTCCCGCAGCGCATCCCGCGTCACATGAGGGTAGCGGTAGGTGACGGATTCCAGGCGGACGGGCAGCGGATGTGGCGACTGCTCCACCGGCGGCGGTTCCGGATGCCCCTGACCTGCCGGCTTCCGGCGCGCCGACGCCGCTGCCGGCGCCCATATGGGCGCGTTCGGGTGGTCGGACCGGGCTTCCGGCGCGCCGACGGCGAGCCGGCGCAGCACCGGGCGGGTGACCACGGCCGCGGCGAGCACATTGCCGGCGGTGTTGGCCAGCAGCGCGATCGGCAGCAGCACCCACCAGTGCACCGCGCCCCACCGGACGAGCGCGTCCGCGGTACCCAGACCCGGACTGTCCGGGTCGACACCGACGCGGACGAGGCTGCTGCGGGCCCCGTCCCAGCTGTTGACGATTTCGGCGAGCACCAGCGCCCGTAGATCGGTGAGCACGCAGAACAGCGCGTTCATGCCGAGCGCCACCGGCGCCCACAGCGTGACGAGACCGACCGCCGTGGTGCRCACAAGACCCCAGCGGCGGCGGTGCGMGATGCCCAGCAGCGTGCCGATCATCATGCAGGACGTGATCGTGATCGCGAAGCCGGTRCCGCCGATGAGGACGGCCACCGCCAGCGCCGCGACCATCGCCGTCCAGGCCGCCCGCAGCCGCCATCGGGCGGCAAGCGTCGCCGCGGGAACCGTCGCGAYGATCGTGAGCAGCCAGCCGAAGGGAAGAAAGCGCGTGACCAGACAGATCGCGATCACCAGATCGACCAGGAGCGCGGCCTCGACGATCTCCACCGTGCGCAGCCGCTGCCGGGCCCGCGGCGTCCCGGTTGGCTGCGTCACCCCGGCGGCAGCGGCGGGCACGGAGCCGGCGGGCGAGGAGCCGATGGGCGCTGAGCCGATGGGCGCGGAACCGATGGGCGCTGAACCGATGGGCGCGGAACGGGTGGGTGGGGAGCCGGCCGTGGGCGGGTCGGACAAGGTGGTCACCGTCAGCTCTCCGGTCCGGTGGTGCTCTCGTCGGTGATCGTGACCGGGCAGGTGCGTCCGGTGGACAGTTGCGGCGTCACCGTGGTGAGCGGGGAACGCGCCCGCTCCCCGCCTGGTTCCCGCTGGTCCCTGGCTGGTTCCCACGGGCCCACCTGCCGCTCCACTCATCCACCCGCTCCCATGCGTGCCGCACCGGACATCCAACTGTCGCATGGAACCTGCGGGGTGTCCGAACCGCCCGGCCTGAAGCCCGGGCCGCCTGCGACAAAGATCATGGATGCTCTGTGTCGTCCACGCGGACGGCCGTGGATGGTAGGGAAACGTACGCCTGCGGGTAACCCGCCCACGGACCGAACCGTCGACCGCTGACCGCCACCAGAGGACGCCCGGTCGGCACTGCCACTCCGGTCGGCACTGCCATCGGTACCGCCACATCAGCGCTGCCAACGGCATCGTCGGCAGGCGGCCTGGCGACACGATACCCACCATCGGCCTCGACACCACATGCCCCGGGCGGTCGGGATGCCCCGGGCGGTCGGGATGCCCCGGGCGGTCGGGATGCCCCGGGCGGTCGGGATGCCCCGGCGCCGGGCAGCGCCGAAGCCGGCCCGTGCCGCCGTGGCGCTTCTGCCGGGCAGCGCTTCCACCCGGAGATGGTCATTGCTGTCGGGAGATGACCGTCTCCGGGTGGGCCCGGGCCGGACGGCCCGGGCACGTGGCCACCGCACCGCTCACGTCAACCGCGGTGCTCCCATTTCAGGTGCTCATTTCAACGGACGGAAGGAGGGGGGTTGCAGGGCGGACGGCTGCGCCGTGTACACGGCCAGGGTCTGGGCGAGGTTGGTCGGGTCGACACCGATGGCGTGCATGCTGCGGGCGAGATCGTCCATCACCACCAGGGCGTGGTGCAACAGCACCTCGGCGATGCCCACGGGCCGCTGGACCGCCTGCCGGAACGCGTTGGCGATTTCGGCGTCCCCGGTCAGCGCGGCCAGCGCGCCGACGCGGATCCGCTCACTGAGCGACTCCCACACCTGTTCGGAAAGGGGTGCCTGCGCGCCGCGCCACACCCCGCGGTAGGTCAACGACCGGATGACCATGTGGGGCTGTTCACCGGTTCGCAGATGCAGGGTCACCGCCCACATCGCCAGCAACCAGCCCAGCGACTGCAGGAGGCGCACGGCGTCGACCCGCAGGCAGGTGGCCAGGGCCGCCTCCGCCTCCTGGCGGGTGGTCGCGTTCACCCACGCCTGGACCAGGCGTTCGGCTTCCACGATGTCGGTGATGTCGAGTTCAGGGGTGCATGGTCGTACGACCGCGGCAGCTCGTTGCGAATCGGTGTCGACCAATGCGAGGGCACCGACATCGTGCAGCGTCTGCCAGGAAAGTCCCGCTGGCGCCATGGCCGATACGGTAATCGCCCGTTCGTCCGTTGGGTCCGTTTATAACGCAGCTCACCTAACTTTCTTCACTGCTTCGGCTGCTTCCGATCGCCAATGCTGCTGGTGTAACCGTATGAACCGTTCCAGGTCATTGAAACGTCTAACGTATTAATTTGAAATGTCAAAGTAGCAAAGGGCGGTACATCATAATTTTTGTGCTCGGAGCCGCGGGACGTGTTCCGGCCGGCCTCGCCCCACACCCTGGCCGGCCCGCCTGATTCCGTACCGGTGCCCGCCCGCCGCCGGTACGGGGTCTGGCGCGGGTATGGCCACGATGGGGAGGACGGCGCACGATGGACGTCGTGAGTCGGGGAACCCTGCGGGTCTACCTCGGTGCGGCGCCGGGCGTGGGCAAGACGTTCGCCGCCCTTGACGAGGCGCACCGGCGTCGGGACCGGGGCACCGACRTGGTCGTCGGCTTCGTCGAGACCCATGGCCGTCCCAGGACAGCCGCACTGCTCGACGGGCTGGAGGTCGTCCCGCGCCAGGAGATCTCCTACCGTGGCTCGACGTTCACCGAGATGGACGTCGACGCCGTGCTCGCGCGCCGGCCCGCGGTCGCGGTCGTCGACGAACTCGMGCACACCAACGTCCCCGGCAGCCGTAACGCGAAGCGCTGGCAGGATGTCCAGGAGCTCCTCGACGCGGGCATCGACGTCATCTCCAACGTCAACATCCAGCACATGGAGTCGCTCAACGACGTGGTCGAGACGATCACCGGGGTGGCGCAACGGGAGACGGTGCCCGATGATGTCGTCCGCCAGGCAGATCAGGTGGAACTGGTCGACATGGCGCCGGAGGCGCTGCGCCGGCGGATGGCCCACGGCAACATCTACGCCCCCGAGAAGATCGACGCGGCGCTGTCGAACTACTTCCGGGTGGGCAACCTCACCGCACTGCGGGAGCTCGCGTTACTGTGGGTAGCGGACAAGGTTGACGAACAGCTCGACCGGTACCGGGCCGAACACGGGATATCCGGCACCTGGGAGACCCGGGAGCGGGTCGTTGTCGCCCTCACCGGCGGGCCCGAGGGCGACACGCTGATCCGCCGGGCGGTCCGGATCGCCGACCGCGGCAAGGGCGCCGACCTGCTCGCGGTGCACGTCGCCCGCTCCGACGGGCTGACCGGGGCGAACCCCCGGGCGCTGGCCCGCCAGCGGGCGCTGGTGGAAGACCTCGGCGGTACCTACCACCACGTCATCGGCGACGACGTCCCGGCCGCGCTGCTGGACTTCGCCCGCGCGGAGAATGCCACCCAGCTGGTGCTCGGGGCCAGTCGGCGGGGACGCTTCGCCCAGGTGCTCAGCCCCGGGATCGGCGTCACCACCACGAAACTGTCCGGGTCGATCGACGTCCACATGGTCACCCACGAGGAGGCCGGCCGGGGATGGCGCCTGCCGCGCCGCGCCCACGGGCTGCGGCCCCGGCGCCGGCTGATCGCGACCGCGATGGCCGCGATCGTCCTGCCGCTGCTGACGATCGGGCTCGCGAACTCCCGGGGCTCGCTCAACGTGACCACCGACGTCCTTGTCTACCTGCTGGCGGTGGTGGTCACCGCGCTGGTGGGCGGGTTCTGGCCGGCGCTGCTCACCGCGGTCGCCAGCTCTCTGCTACTGAACTACTACTTCTTCGCCGCCCACCACCGCTGGACGATAGCGGAACGTAACAATGTCTTTGCGCTGGTCGCCTTCGTCCTCGTTGGGATCATGGTCAGCAGGGTGGTCGACCTTGCCGCCCGCCGGTACACCCAGGCGGTGCGGGCCTCCGCCGAGGCCGCCACCCTGTCGGTGCTCGCCGGCAGCGTCCTGCGTGGTGAGGACGCGCTGCCGGCCCTGCTCGAACGGGTCCGGGAGACGTTCGGGATGACGGCCGCGACCCTCCTCGAGCGCACGGACGACAGCAGGCAGAGCGGGCCCGGCACGCGGAACGAGCAGAACGAGCGAAACACGCGAAACGCGCGGAACGGGCAGAACGCGCGGAGCGGCGGGGGAGCGGGTGCCGCGCGGACAGCCACCGCCGCGGACGCTGACAGGCCGCTGCTCCCGGGCGGCCGTGGCTGGCGTGCCGTCCACAGCGTGGGCCTCGACCCGTGCACGCGCCCCGAGGAGGGCGACGTGGACGTGCCGGTCGGCGACAACCTCGCCCTGGTGCTACGCGGACGCCCACTGCCGGCCGCGGATCGCCGGATACTCGCCGCGTTCGCCGTGCAGGCCGCGCTCGCCCTTGAGCAGCGCCGGCTCGCCGAGGCCGCCGCCGAAGCCGGGCCGCTGGCCGAGGCGGACCGGGTGCGCACCGCCCTGCTGGCCGCGGTCAGCCACGACCTGCGCTCACCGCTGGCCTCGGCCCGGGCGGCCGTCACGAGCCTGCGCAGCCGGGACGTCACCTGGACGCCGGACGAACAGGCGGAGCTGCTGGCCACCGCCGACGAGTCCATGGACCGGCTCACCCGGCTCGTCGACAACCTGCTGGACATGAGCCGGCTGCAGGCCGGCGTGCTCAGCGTCTTCCCCCGCCAGACCGGTCTCGACGACGTCGTCCCGCACGCCCTCGACGAGCTCGGGCCGCCCGGGCGGACGGTGGAGATCCAGGTGCCGGACGGCCTGCCCGACATCTACGCCGACCCCACGCTGCTGGAGCGGATCGTGGTCAACCTCGCCGCCAACGCCCTGCGCCACTCCCCGGCGGGGACCCATCCCGTCATCACCGCGAGCGCGCTGGAGGACAGGGTCGAGCTGCGGGTCATCGACCGTGGGCCTGGTATCCCGGCGGAGAACCGGGACCGGGTCTTCCAGCCGTTCCAGYGCCTCGGCGACCGGGACAACACCACCGGCGTCGGGCTCGGCCTCGCTCTCTCCCGCGGACTGGCCGAGGCCATGGGCGGCTCCCTCGTCACCGACGACACCCCCGGCGGCGGGCTCACGATGGTTCTGACCCTGCCTGCCGCCTGGTCCGTCCAGCACCCGGTCCCCGCCGCTCCTCCCAGCGGGTGATCTGGGATTTCAGGCCGGTTCCAAACCGCCTCGCCGTGTGCGTGGGCAGTTGGCGCGGGTGTTTCCGTCAGGGGCTGGCCGGGCGGTTGAAGACGGGCGGACGGCGCTGCAGGAAGGCGTCGATGCCCTCGGACAGGTCGGGGCCGTGGTGCAGCGCCGCCACACTCCAGTAGCTGGTCGTCATCGCGGTGGCGAGATCGACCTGCCAGGTCGAGCGCAGCGCCTGCTTGGTCGCCTCGACGGCCCGCCAGGACTTCGCCGCGATCTTCGAGGCCAGCTCGACGGCGGCCGGGATCAGCTCGTCGGGCTCGACCACCCGGTTGACCAGCCCGATCTCGAGCGCGCGGGCGGCGTCGAGCAGCTCGCCGGTCAGGGCCAGTTCGGCCGCGAGGCCGGAGCCGAGGAGCCTGGGCAGGAACCACGTCCCGCCGTTGCCGGGCGGCAGCCCGATGTTGATGTAGGTCTCGCCCAGCCTGGCCGCTGTCGAGGCGATCCGCAGGTCGCAGGCCAGGGCGAGATCGAGCCCGCCCGCAGTGGCGCCGCCGTTGATCGCCGCTATCGTCGGCAGCCGCGAGGCGACGACCCGCTGGGTGACCGGGAAGAGCACCCGGGCGTTGTAGGGCTCCTGCTCGACGGCGAGCCGGTGGTCGATGTACTCCCGCATCGCCTTCAGGTCGGCGCCGGCGGAGAACTGCCGGCCGGCACCGGTGAGGACCAGGCAGCGCACCGTGCGGTCGGCCTCGAGCGTCGTCAGCGCCGCCAGCAGGTCGCGGACGAGCTCCGGCACGACGCCGTTGCCGCGCTCCGGACGATTGAGTGTCACCACCACGACCCCGTCGGCCACCCGTTCGTGGAAAAGGGTCTCCAGATCGACTCGCTTGCCCATTGTCAGGCCGCCTTCTCAAGGATGGTCGCGACCGCGGCCGCGTAGGTACCCGCCAGCCAGCCGCCGGCGTTCACAGCCATGCCCACCCGGGCCCCCTCGACCTGCCGGCCGCCGGCCCGTCCGGTGAGCTGGTCGTAGATCTCGACGAGCTGCGCGCAGCCCGTCGCCCCGATGGGATGCCCGCGGCTGAGCAGCCCGCCGCTGACGTTCACCGGCAGCCGCCCCCCGATGGCGGTGGCGCCGGAGCGCACGAGCAGGTGCCCCTCGCCGGGCGCGCACAGGCCGATGTCGGCGTACTGGAGGATCTCCGCGGGCGCGGCGGCGTCGTGCAGCTCGAGCACGTCGAGGTCGTCGGGCCCGAGGCCGGCGTCGTCGAACGCCGCGCCCACGGCGACGGCCACCGGCTGCGAGCCGGGCCCGGCACCGGCGGCGAGGCGGGTCGCGCGTATCTCGCACCCGGCCCGATCCAGCCGCTGGGCGTAGCTGTCCGAGCACAGCACGACGGCGGCGGCTCCGTCCGTCGTCGGAGAGCACATCGGCAGGGTCAGCGGGTCGACGATCACGCGCCCGGCCAGCACCTCCTCGACGGTCTGCGGCTTCTGGAACTGGGCCAGCGGGTTGAGCGAGGCGTGCCGACGGTTCTTGACCGCGACCGCGGCGAGATCGGCGACCGTCGCGCCGTACTCGGCCAGGTACTTCCTGGCCTCCTGGGCGTAGACGTCGACGAACACGGAGTTCGTGGCCGGCCCGTCCGTCGCGGGGGAGACGGCCGACACGTCGGTGGCTCCCTGCAGGGCGTCGAAGGCCCGGGACCTCTCGGTGTGCGAGAGCTTCTCGACACCGATGACCAGCGCCACGTCGCAGCGACCGGACAGGATGGCCTCGAACGCCAGGTTGGCGGCCGAACTGCTGGACGCGCAGGCGTTCTCGACGTTGACCAGGGGAACCCCGGCCAGGTCGGTGCCCTGCAGCGCCACCTGCCCGCGGATCATCTCCTGCCCGGACACCAGGCCCGCGGCCGCGTTGCCGGAGAAGACGCGCTGCACGTCGGACGCGGTGATCCCCGCATCCTTCAGCGCGAGATCGACGACCTCCTCGACCATGGCCCGCTCACCGCGGTGCACATCCCGTCCGAAGCGGATCATACCGACACCGATGATCCGTACCTTGCCCATGATGAGCGCACCCTTTCTCGCCGGTCAGGCTGGCCGGTCAGCCCTGCCGGTCAGCGTCGCCGGTTCTGTCCAACGTCCGCGCCGGCGAAATACCGGCCCGCGGTTTCCGGACCGCCGCGGACCGGCACGGGGCGGGCGGAAATCCCGGATTCTCAGTCGGCCCGGCGGAACCAGGGAACGGGCCGGCGCGCGATTTCGGCGGCGTCCGCGCCGTGGAACTCGACCCGGCCGTCACAGGAATAGCCGCTCCACTCGCCGTCGGGGTCGGGCCACAGCCGGCCGAGCAGCTGAACACCGTCGTCGAGTTTGACGACACCGACCGCGTAGGGAAGGTCGTTCTCGAATCCGCTGGGCGGCCCCAACCGCTGTACCRCGAAGCTGTGCAGCACACCCCTGCCGGACGACGGGACCCAGCTCAGGTCTGTTTCGTAACAGAACGGGCAGAGATGACGGGGGTACATGATGTTGTGATTGCACGCCTTACAGTGCTGGACGACGAGTTCACCGCGTTTCAGGGCCTCGTAATACGGATCCGTGAGCGCTTCCATGCCGGTCTCGGTCACCGGGTCACCCCCTCCAGCAGCAGTACCTGGCTGTCCATGTAGGTCCCGCCGGTGCCGCCGCAGACCGCCCGGGTGGCGTCGGCTACCTGGCGTTCGGGGCCTGCCCTGCCGAGCAGTTGGCGTACCCCTTCCGCCAGCAGCGCGCTGCCGCCGCCGACCCCGGTGTGGCCGGCGGACAGCAGCCCGCCGTTGGTGTTGACCGGCAGCCGTCCGCCCGGTGAGAACTCGCCGCTGGCGAACATCCGGGCCGCCTCGTGCTTCGGCGCGAGCCCGAGCCCTTCGAGGCCGCTGGTGAGCACTGCGGCGTAGGAGTCGTAGACCTCGGCGAGATCCGCGTCCGACGGGCCCCAGCCGGCCTGCTCGTACGCGTCCACCCCGGCCTTCGCCCAGCCGAGCACGGCGAGGTCGGCCTCCTGGCCGATGCTGTAGTGGGAGACGCAGCCGCCGGATCCGGCGATGCGCACCCATGCGTCCCTACCGGCGCGGCGGGCGTTCTCGGCACTGGTCATGACGAACGCGACGGCCCCGTCGGCCAGCATGGGGCACTCGAGTGCGTGCAGCGGGTCGGTCACCATCTTCGAGTTCAGTACCTGGTCGACGGTGAGCGTCCTGTCCCTGTACATCGCGTTGGGGTTCAGCCGGGACCACTCGCGCAGCGCCACGCAGACCGACGCCATGTCCGCCGCGGTGGAGCCGCTCGCGGCCATGTAACGACATGTGATGAGTGCTCCCACGGCGTTGAACGTCAGCCCGGAGAGCTTCTCCCACTCGCGGGGGATGCCGTTGGCGGTGAGCATGTCGATCATCTCGCCGACCGGCGCGGAGCCCCACTTCTCGGACTGCACGATCAGGATGTTGCGCGCGTGCCCGCTGGCGATCAGCCCCGCGGCGGAACGGATCGTGTTGTCGCTGGTGGATCCGCCGGAGTGCAGCATGAAGCTGCTCTTGGCCCGCCCGTGCAGCCCCAGTTCCTCGACGAGCCGTGAGAAGATCAGATCAGCCTGGTCCGCGAAGGAGTGCAGGCACGGGATCAGCAGGATGGTGTCGATGTCGGGCACGGTGAGCCCGGCGTCGCGGACCGCGGCGACCGCGGCATGCACGAGCTGCCCCATGAACGGGCGGTCCGGGTACCGCCCGGACGGCAGTTCACCGAGACCGACGAAAACGGCCTCCTCCGGCGAGCCGCGGTCGGGAAGGGCGCTCGGCGCGGCATCGGAAGCGGGATCACTGTCAGGCACCGTTGTTCTCCACGGGTGGCCGGCRGCGGGCGAGCAGGACCATGCGGAACTGCATGACCTCCTCGTCCTTCTGGTTGATGACGCTGTAGTCGAGGCGCAGCGTCCCGTATCTGGCGTTGTTGCCGGTCTCGCTCTCGACGACCTTCGCGTGCACCTGGAGCGTGTCGCCCGGATGCACAGGCGCCAGCGCACGCAGGTGCTGGCACTCCAGGAAGGCCACGATCGCTTCGCCGAGGAAGCCCGAGAGCGCGACGAGCCCCACCGCGAAGCCGAAGGTGAGCGGGCCGTGCGCGATACGGCCGCCGAAGCGGGTGGTGCGGCCGTACTCCTCGTCGACGTGCAACGGGTAGTGGTCCCCGGTCAGACCGGCGAAGGTGGTGATGTCTCCGATGTCGACGGTGCGGCCGGGGGTGCGCACGGCATCCCCGACGGCGAAGTCCTCGAAGTACCGCCTGAGRCGGTTGAAACCGGAGAGCGTCGTGCTGCTCATAGCGACAGCGCGGCGAGCGCCTCGTGGACGAGGCCCAGGCTGAGTTGTTCGTGCATGAGCCGCTTGAGCTCGCGGGTCAGCGCCACCCGGGTGTAGCGGCGGGCCAGCGGTGGCTTGGCCGCGATGTTCTCGGCGATCTCGCGCGCGCGGGGGAGGACCTGCTCGGCCGGGAGCACCTCGTTGACCACGCCGTAGTCCAGCGCCTGGTGGGCGTCGAGCTCCTGGCCGGTGAGCAGGAAGTAGCGGCCGCGCTGCGGCCCGAGCACGTGCGTCCATGTCACGTGCGCCCCGTCACCGGGGACGATGCCCGACGGGAAATGCGGGGAGTCCCGGAACGTGGTGGTGTCCGCGGCGATCGTGATGTCGGACAGGACCGGTATCTCCGGATGGATGGTGGCCGGGCCGTTGATAGCGGCTATCACCGGAACCTCGATGTCGAGCAGGTTGTTCAGCAGCCGCTGGCCCTCGAAGATTATCTGCGACCAGTCGATCGCGGTCGAGAGGCTGAAACTCGAGAAGYCGATCTCCGAGCAGAACGAGTCGCCGGCGCCGGTGAWGATGACAACCTTGTTCTCGGGATCGCAGGCGACGTCGGCGAAGCAGTAGGCCAGCTCGTCGTGGGCATTGGACGTCCACACCAGGCTCTTTCCCTCGCTGTGGACGGTCAGTTCTAAGATTCCGTCTTTGCGTTCGAGGCGGATGTTCTGGTATTTCTTCGCGTAGTCGTCCAATAGCGGGGTGATATATGCCATGATTTTTACCCTTTCCGAAACAATTGTTTGTTCAACATTAGCAGGGGTGCCGCGTGCCCACAAGCGAGGTGTTCCGTGAACCCGGATCCCGTACGGAGCGGAGCACGGGGCCTCCCGGCTGYGGCCGCGCCGGCCGGCGGTGCGCGRTGCGTCGTCGGGCGGTCCGTTTTCAGGGCGGGTGCGGCGAGCCCGGTGCCGATTGCCGGCGGTCCGGCGTCCACAGCTGGGTCRTCGACACCGTGACCTCGACGGACTCGACGCCGGGGAGCGCGGTCAGGACATCGGTGATGTAACGCTTCAGGCCGGAGAAGTGCACACAGGAGGTGTCGGTGAGGACGAGCACCACCCGCACGTTCCCCGCGCGGCACTCGATCTCGTCGACCAGCCCCATCTCGCAGATGTCGATCGGCGTACGCATGAGCAGGCCGCACGGCTCGGGGACCGAGCGCAGCGCCTCGCGGATCCGCTCCTCGGCGGGTGCCGCCGTCTCCGTGCGGTTCACAGGACCCCCGATCCGCTCCGTCGGCTCCGCGCCGCGCCGTCGTCCCCGTTCCTCGGAGGACGACTGTGCGCACGCCCTGCCCGGCGGCTCATCCTCGTACCGCTGTCGTGCCCGTGCGTAGCTGTCCCCAGGGCCGGGCCACGCCGCGCAGGCGCTCGCGGGCGAACTCGTCGTCCGCGACGCGGCTGGTAACGGTGGCTGCCTCGAGGCCGAGCAGGCGCAGCGCGTTCCCGCCGAGGATCCTGCGGCGGTCCTCGGCGGTCAACTGGGGATAGCCGTGCTCGGCCACCAGGTCGTCCGGCAGCTCATAACCGTCGAACGCGGCCAGCAGCGGAGCCGGGTGGGAGAGGTTGGAGCCGCTGCCGAACAGCAGCTGGTCGGCGCCGCAGGCCCGCAGCAGGGTGCCGAGGATCCTGGCGAACACGAGCGGCCTGACCACCACGTAGGCGAACACGGACTCGAGGGTCGCGTAGAGGTTGCGGTGCCGGCGCAGCAGTGTCGCGGTCTCCTCGAGGAAGGCCGCGCCCGCGTGCACCACGTGGAAGTTGATGTCGGGGAACCGTTCCAGCGGGAGATTCAGGTCGTCGAGGCTGAAGGCGCTGCGCGGGGCGGGTGGCAGCCACAGTGCCTTGTGCACCGCGACGTTGCGGATGCCGAGGTCGCGGGCGGCTTCCAGTAGCGGGGTGGCGTAGTCGGCGTCGTCGAGCCGCCAGCCCCTGCCGACATCGTCGTAGAAGAAGGCGGGATACAGCTTCAGCCCGTCGACACCGAACTGGGTGACCTGCTGTTCCAGCTGGGTGATGGCGGCGTCGGTGATCGGGGTGTCGACCGTGGCGAACAGCCGGAACCGGTCGGGGTAGCGGTCCCGGAACGCCGCGGCGCGTTCGGGCGCGGTCACGTGGCCGCGGGCGAATCCGAGGTTGGGCAGCGCGTGGATGACCGCGAGGTCGACCGGGCTCTCGACGAACAGCGAGTCGGCGATCGCCTCGAAGGGGAAGTCGGAGAAGAACTCGTCGTGGGTGAGCAGGTACTCGGGACGGTTCTGGTCGGTCGCGAGGACGTGCGCGCCATAGACCGCCTCGAGCTGATCGCGGGCCTTGGGGTTCTGGTTCGCCGGGGCGAGGTTGTAGGGATGCACCACGGCATCCACCACGACGGCTCCGTCGATCATTGTCGCCCTCCGATACAAACAACTGTTTGTTGCAAGGTTTCCATGGTGGTGCCCGCCCGTCAACCGAGCGACCCTCGGACGCGGCCTACGCGCCGGGGCCCGTCGGCCGGATGCTGGCGTACTCCAGCGCCCACCAGACCTCGACGAGGGCGTCCGTGTCGGCGAGGTCGGCGCCGGTGATCGTCTGATATCGCTCCAGTCGGTAACGCACCGTGTTTTCGTGGATCGACAGTGCCCGTGCGACCGCTGCCACCGACCGACGTTCGCGCAGGTAGCTCTGCACGGTCTCGAGTATCTCGGCCGACGCGCTTCCGCTCCGGCCGCTCAGGCGGGTGATGTAACGACGGAACAGCTGTTCGCCGAGTTCGCCCTGCTGYTCGACCGCGGCCCGTACCGACAGCGAGGAGCTGTCCACGACACCGGTACGGCGGTAGCGCACGGCGACATTGAGCACCCGGGTGGCCTCGGCGAACGCCTGCGGGACACCGGTGAGCGTCACCGGCCCGGCAACCGMGATCACGGCGTCGTCGTACGGGACGGGGCGGATCGCGCTGATCCCCACCACGTCGTCGTCGAACATGGTGATCAGCGGCCGGAAGCCCGCGCCGATGCCGGCCGACTCCAGCTGCCGGATCAGTCGCTGCACCCCGTCCGGGCGCTGCCGGCAGCGCAGCACCCAGTACTCCCGGTCGGGCAGGATGCCGTGTATCGCGCCGCCCTCGACAAGCTCGGCGGGGTCGACTCCGCCGGTGAGGATGCGGTGCAGAAACGCCATCCGGTGGCGCTCGTCGCGACGGGCGGCGTCGATCTCCACCTGCTGGCGCGCGGAAACCAGGACGCTGCTGAAGCGGTCCGTGAGGTCCCACAGCTGCCGGGCCCCGGTGAGCACGGCCCACGGGTCGGCCCCGGCCGCCACCGCCTCCTCGATGAACGCGTCGCGCAGCACACTGAGCACCCTGCGGTATGCCTCGACGACGTCCTCGGAAGGGATGCCCTGTAACGCCCTGCGCTGGCCGGAGGCCCGCTCGTCCTCCTCGATCTCCGAAGGTAGCTGGTCGCGCCGCTCGAGGACCGCGACGACCCGGGCGACGTTGCGTCGGCACGACCGGCGAAGGTCGTCGTCGGGCACCCGGTCGTAGGAACGCAGCGTCCGAAGCGCGCTCAGCTGTCGTTCGACCAGATCGTCGGTGCGTTGGCGAAGCCGCTGCGCGGTCGTGACCAGCAGACTGCCACTGGCGTCAGGCATCGGCACCACCTCGATCTTGGAGAAGGCTCCTAATACTGGTCCCCGTTTTTCATGGATTCTCCATATCCCCGGACGTGCCGTGTTTCCTAGTCTCATCGCTATGGCTGACGGCGATCAGATCACGGCGGCCCAGGTCCTCTGGGATGCCGCCCGGCGGCATCCCGACCGGCCCTGCCTGACCGATCTCGACGATGCCGTCGGTGCCACCACGTCGACCTACGCGCAGCTGGTCGAACGCGTCGCCGCGGTGGCCGGCGGACTGCTCGGGCTCGGTCTTGAGCCCGGCGACCGGGTCGCGCTGCTGCTCCACAACAGCCACGCGTACGTCCAGGCGTATCTCGGTGCCACGGCGGGCGGGCTGGTCGCCGTCCCCCTCAACGTCCGGCTGACGCCCGCGGACTACCTGCACATGCTGACCGACTCGGGAAGCCGGGTGCTGGTGACCACCAGCGAGTTCAGCGACCGGCTCCCGGATCCGTCGCGGCTGCCCGGGCTGACGATCGTGTACGCCGACGCGCGGGACGACGCGGATTCCGGGCTGACGGCGCTGGCCGCCCGCGCCGAACCGCTTGCGCGGCCGGTCGCGCGGGCCGATGGTGACCCCGCGAGCCTGATGTACACCAGCGGCACGACCGGCTCACCGAAAGCGGTCGTCCTCAGTCACCGTTCCTGGCTCAGCATCGCCGAGACCGCGGTGCGGGTGCTCGGGCTCGGCGACGACGAGGTCACGCTGCACGTTGCTCCCCTGACGCACGGGGCGGGCTTCCTGCTCCTGCCCACGCTGCTGCTCGGCGGCCACAGTCTGCTGTGCCACTCCTACGACGCCGGGCGTGCCCTGCGCCTGCTCACCGAGCACGGCGTCACCGGGATGTTCATGGTGCCATCGATGATCAGAATGTTGCTGGACGCGCGGCCGCCGGACTGGACGGTTCCGGCCTCGTTGCGCCGGCTCTACTACGCGGGCTCCCCGATCGACCCGGAGACCATGCGGGAGGCGACGGAGGTCTTCGCCGGGCGTCTGATCCAGTCGTTTGCCCAGATGGAATCACCGATGTTCTTCACGGTTCTCGACCAGAAGGACCATCTGCACGCGCTGGGGAATCTTGATTCGCCGCYGGTCCGTTCGGCGGGGCGGGTGCTTCCCGGGGTCGAGCTGCGCATCGTCGACGACGCGGGGGCGACCCTGCCCGACGGTGCGGCCGGGGAGATCGTGGCGCGCGCTCCCCAGACCATGAGCGGGTACTGGGGCCGCCCCGCGGACACCGCGCGGACGATGGCCGGCGGCTGGCTGCACACCGGCGACATCGGCTACCTCGACGGCGACGGCTATCTGTACATCGTCGACCGGAAGAAGGACATGATCGTAACCGGTGGGTCGAACGTCTATGCCCGTGAAGTGGAGGACGTGCTTGTCGATCTGCCGGGGGTGAAGGACGCGGCCGTGATCGGGCTGCCACACCGGATCTGGGGCGAGGCGGTGACCGCCGTACTGGTGTCGGCGAACGACAGCCGTGACAGCGACGCGGTGCTGGCCRCATGCCGGACGAGGCTGGCCGGCTACCGGGTGCCGAAGCGGGTGGTGTGGGTGGAGTCGCTCCCGCGCAACGCCTACGGCAAGGTCCTCAAGCGGCAGCTGCGCGAACAGTTCTCCGGATCGGGGTGATGCCGGCGGGCGGTCATTTCTGTAGTCCGATCAGAGCGTTGTCGGCGAGGACCTCGCTGAGCGCCTCGGGGCTGAGCGGGCCGGTGGGGGAGTACCACTCCGTCGCCGAGTTCAGCATGCCTATCAGGGCGAGCACGGCGATGCGGGGATTGCTGAGGTCCCGGAACTCTCCGGAGCTGATGCCGTCGTTCAGGATTCTGCTGAAGAGCTCCTCGTAGCGCTGCCGCATCAGGATGACGCGTTCTTTGTGCTCGGAGCTCAGGTAGGTCCACTGGTGGAAGCTCACCCGCGTCTGCTCGAGGGCGGTCGCGAGGACCAGCATGTGCGCTTTGATCGCTTTTCGCAGTCGAATCGTTGCGGACTGTTCTGATTCCGCTATCGGCGCGATGGCGTCCAGATAGCTTCGGATGCCCCGTTCGACAATTTTGATCAGCAGGTCTTCCTTGCTGTTTATGTGGACGTACAGGCTGCCGGGCAGGATTCCGACCGCGTCGCTGATGTCCCGCATCCCGACGACCGGATACGTCCTCTCGCCGAACAGGCGGATGGCCTCCCGCTCGATGAGCTCGGCCGACACGGGCCCCGATGCCGCTCGAGTGCCGCGTTCCCGCTGCCTGGTCACCCGTAGTTCCCGCTGCTTAGCCACCCGTGCGCCTCCCCGAAGTCCTGATCCAGATCCGATCGTACGGTCGCGTCGATCCAATATCGCCGGAGAACTGGAAAAATTGTCCGTCTTGTCCGTTTCACAAACAGTCAAAACGGTCATTTGGTACCGATGATGTGACCTATTCAACAAACAATTGTTTCGCCGATCTGTCCCTCGCAGGGGATGACGATCGCGAACGACAGGATCCCCCCTCCGACAGGTTGCGCTCGTGGCGACCATCGTGGTTTCGTAGCGTTTACTGTATGTCGAGCGGGCCGGTTCCGATACGTGGCTGACCGTCTTCTACGGGTGAACGCCGGCTCTTCAGCCCGCATCCGTCGCATGGCGTGCGCGGCACGTTGGGTATCCGACCTGTGCGCCGGAGGCGCCGTGCCCGAACGCGCCTCCGGCTGTCGATCTTCCTCGACTGAGCTGCCCCGGCGCTTCCTCGACGCCGTCCCGCTGGTTCGGCAGACGGTGGCAGGTCTGTTGTCAGGCCCGTCGGATCAGCCCGCTTCCGCCGCGGCCGCGATGGTCGCGCCCGTCAGCCCGGCGCTGGTGAACGACGTGAAGCGGCGCGAACGGAACCGCCAGCGGCCCTCGGAACGAGCGAACTCGTCGTGATAGCGGCCGATGACGACGAGCCGTACCGCGTCCGCGTCGATGCTTATGACCTGCACGTACGCGCTGCCCGAGGCGCCGGTGGCCGAAGGCTCCACAACCACCGAGGAAACGAGATGCCGGCTGCCCGCTCCCCGGGCCGCAACGCCGCGGACCAGCTCCGCCAGCGCGGCCCGGCCGTGCACCGGCTCAGCGTCGTCGCGTACGAAGATCCCGTCGTCGGTGAACAGGTCCGCGAGGTCCTCCGGGCTGTTGTCGTCGAAGGCGTGCGTGTACTGCGCGTACAGCTCGATGATTTCCTGGCGGGCGGCGGCGTCGAGCTCGTGGGCGACGGTCATCGGAGGACCTCCCTGACGGTGGTGGATTCCTGGGCCGCGCGCAGCTCCTTGCGGCTACGCAGGAACTGGCGAGGGTTGTTGACGGCGAACACACCGCTGACCCGGCCCTCGGCGAGAAAGTGCCCGACGAACGAGTCGGCGGCCATGTCACCCGCCACCACGACGAACTCGCTGCCGGCGTCGGCCCGGCCGGCGAACTGTAGCCGCAGCCCGAGCTGATCCGACCAGAAGAACCCGTCGTCGAGCAGGTTCGGAGCGGGCAGGCCGAGCAGCGTGTGCGCGGCGCGCCGGGCGCTGTTTCCCGCGGCGGTCCAGTGCCCGACGGGGACGAGGCCGTGCTCGGTGCGATGACAGACGACGTCTCCCGCGCCGAACACGTCCGGCGCGTCCGTCCGCCCGGCCAGGTCGCACACGAGGCCGTCGGCGACTTCCAGACCGGCCTCGGCGAGCCAGCCGACATCGCGTACGACCCCCACGCCGACAACGACGGCATCCGCGTCGAGCACCGACCCGTCGGAGAGCCTGAGCCGTTCGCCGCCGTCCGGCGCGGCCCCCGCGGCGGCGACGGTCACCCCGCAGCGGAACTCGACGCCGTGTGCCCTGTGCCGCGCCTGCAGCCAGTCCGCGACCAGCGGGCCCACCGCGCCCAGCAGCGGCGCGGGCTGGGCCTCGATCACCGTCACCGCGCAGCCTCGCGCGCGCGCCGTCGCGGCGACCTCCAGGCCGATGAACCCACCGCCGATCACCGCGATCCGCCGCCCGTCGCGCAGCACGGCCGCCAGCCTGCGGGCGTCGGCGGCGGTGCGCAGCGCGAACGCCGCCGTGCGGCCGGTGACAGCGTCCAGCGGCCGCGCCTGGGCGCCGGTGGCGATCACAAGCCGGTCGTAGGGGACCACCGGCCCGCCAGCGACAGCCACCGTGTGGGCCACGGTGTCCAGCGCGATGACGGGCCGGCCGAGCTCAAGCTCGATCCCCAGAGCGCGGTAGTCGGACGGGCCGAGAAGACGGATGGCATCGTCCGGCAGCGCGTCGAGCAGGTACTCCTTGGACAGCGGGGGACGGTCGTAGGGCGGCTCCGTCTCGGCGGAGAGGATGCGCACCTCGCCGCGGTGGCCCAGGTCACGCACGCTCTGGGCGGTGCGGACGGCTGCCAGCCCGCCGCCCACGATGACGATCCGTGGGTCGCTCACACCGACCCCACCGGGGCCGGCCGGGCAGCGTCAGGCGCGGTCTGTGCAGCCTGATCTGCCTGTGCGGTCTGGGCCAGCAGGGCCACCGCCCGCTCCGCCAGCATGAACTTCTGCACCCGGCCGGTGGCCGTCACCGGGATCTCGTCCTCTTCGATGAACAGCACCGCGTCGGGGACCTTGAAGCGCGCAAGCCTGCTCGAGCAGTAGGCGACGAGTTCGTCCGGCGTGGGCCGCCCCGGGCCGGGCACGATCCAGGCGCACCCGACCTCACCCATCCGTGCGTGCGGGATCCCGACGACGTGCGCGGCTGCCACGCCCGGGTGGTCGGTGAGCACCCGTTCCACCTCRCCGGGCAGCACCAGCTCCCCGCCGCAGCGATAGGACTCCTTCTTGCGGCCGGTCAGTATCAGATAGCCCTGCTCGTCGATGCGGCCGAGGTCGCCCGTGCGCATCCACCCGTCGGGAGTGAACAGCGCCACGGTCTCCGCGGGCTTGTTGTAGTAGCCGTGGGTGACGAYCGGGCCGCGGACCACCAGCTCGCCCACCTCGCCGGCCGGGATGTCCGCACCGGTCTCGGAGTGCACCGTCCGGTAGACGGCGAGCGTGCCACCGAGATCGGCGGCACCGGCGACACCCGCCGGCTTGGTGGTCCCGTTCGTGTTCGCCAGCCGGTCGAGAGGATCGCCCGGCCGGGTACACGTCGTCGACGCCGTGGTCTCGGTCTGACCGTACGCGGTGAAGATCTCATCGACTCCCAGCACCTCGAGCATGTCGGCCCACATGCTGGCGGAGTGCGCGGCCCCGGAGGAGAACATCGTCCGCAGCGACGACAGGTCGTGGTCGCCGGTCCGTGCCGCGTCGAGCACCATACTGGTCATCGCCGGGACGCAGATCAGCTCGTCGATACGGTGGCGGGCGATGTCCCGCAGGGTCTGCTGGGCGTCGAACGTCGCGTGCGGGCAGATCGCCCCGCCGACGAACAGCGCCGCGATCAGGCCCTCGACGTAGCCGAAGACGTGGTAGATCGGCAGCGCGAACAGGATCCGCCGGCCGTCCTCGAAGGCGCGGGTGTAGGCGCTGGCGTACGCGGTCCGCAGGACGGCGTCGTGCTGGAGCATCACGCCCTTGGCCGCACCGGTGGTGCCCGAGGTGTACAGCAGGTCGGAGACGGCGTCGGGATCGGCTGCCACGGTGCGTGACCGCACATCCTCCTCGCTGATCCCACGGCCGAGCTCCACGAGCTCGCTCAGCGGCCGGCCGCGGGCCGGCTCGCCGTCCGTGCCGAGCACGAACACGTGCCGCAGCTGGGGCAGCGAGCTGCCGCCCGCCCCGCTCTCCCAGCCCGGGGCGATCCGGTCCAGGGCGTCGAGGTAGTCCAGGTCGCGGAAGCGGTCCATCGTGATCAGGACGACGCTGTCGGACTGGCGCAGCACGTAGCTCAGTTCCTCGTGCCGCAGCCGGAAGTTGATCGATACCGACACCGCCCCGACCCGGGCCACCGCGAACTTCAGGGCCACGACCTCGGGCAGGTTCGCCATGTCCACGGCGACGTGATCGCCCGGCCGGATCCCGATCGCCATCAGCCCGGCGGCCAGCCGTCTCGACCAGTCGGCGATGTCGCCGTAACTGTAGGACCTGGTGTCGCCGAGAACGAGTGGCCGCTGAGGATGTTCGGTGGCTAAGAGATCGAGAAGCTGGGCGGTCGTGCGGGGTATCCAGCGGGGGTAGCGCGCCTCCAGAGCGTCACGACGCTGGGCAGCGCTCGAGCCGGTCGTTGTGGTTGAGCCGGTCATAGTGGCGACACCGTCGCTTCCGTCATCGAGTCGGGGGCAAGATTGAGAATCTTGTCGGGGGGCATGCCCACCTCGGCGAGTACCTCCGCGGTGTGCTGGCCGAGCGCGGGCGGTTCGCGCATCGCGCATGAGCCGTCGGTGTCGATCGGCAGCCGGAGCTGCCTGAGCCCGCTTGTGCGCAGCGCGTCGCCGAGGGGCTCGGCATCGCGGACGAGGGCGCGCTCGCGGGTGACCGGATGTGCCAGGGCGGCGGCCAGGTCGTTGACCGGCCCCGCCGGAACGCCGGCGGCGGAGATCCGCTCGAGCCAGTGCTCGGACGGCGCGGTGCCCAGCCGCTCCTCGATGGCAGCTGTCAGGGCGTCGCGCGCACGCACCCGGTCGGCGACGGTACGAAAGCGTGGGTCGTCCCGGAGTACGGGAAGGTCGAGGGCCGTGCAGAGCCGCTCGAACAGCCGGTCCGTCGCGGCGGCAATCATGATCGCGCCGTCCGCGGTGCGGAAGGCCTGGTAGGGAGCGGTGCTCGGGGCGGCCGAGCCGAGACGGCCGGGGAACCCACCGGTTCCGAGGAATCCCATGACCTGGTGGCAGAGCAGGAAGAACCCGCTGTCGACCAGGGTGATCTCCAGCTGCTGGGCCTCGCTCCCGTCGGTGCGACGGGCGAGCGCGGCCTGGATCGATGTGATCGCCCAGAGCCCGGTGGAGACGTCCACGACGGACGGCGCGGCGCGGGCCGGGCGGCCGTCGGCGTCACCGGTCATCTCCATGATGCCGGTGAAGGCCTGCACGATCGCGTCGTACCCGGGACGGTCGTGCCCGAGCGGGCCCTCACCGAAGGCGCTGATCGAGCAGTGCACGACGCGGGGGCTGACCCGGCGGAAGTCGTCGAAGCCGAGCCCGAGCCGGTCCGCGACCCCGGGCCGGAACGATTCGACGACGACGTCGGTGCTGGCCGCGATCCGCAGCACCGCGTCGCGGCCGGCCGGGGTGCCGATGTCCAGGGCGACACTGCGTTTGTTTCGATTCACGGTGAGAAACACCRTGCTCTCCGGTCCCCAGCGTGGCGGCAGGCTGCGGGTGGCCTCTCCGCTGCCCGGACGTTCGACCTTGACGACGTCGGCGCCGAGATCGGCAAGGATCAGGCAGGCGAGCGGGCCCGCGATGTTCTCGCTGAGGTCGAGTACCCGCAGGCCGCGGTAGGTCTGATCGAGCGTCATGTGAGCACACCGGTCATGGGGCGTCTCCAATGCCTGTGGTGGGCCGGTGACTGTATCGATCTCCCAGGTCAGAGCTCAAAAACAATCACTTGTTTTTTTCTAGCATGGTCGATTAACGTGGTCAACAGACAGATATGGGCCCGCGGTGCTGACGGAGGGTGCAGGGATGGACTTCAGACTCACCGAGGAACAGCAGCTGTGGAGAGACACACTGCACACGTTCATGGAGCGCGAGGTAGGGCGGGAGTACATCCRCAAGCACGACGAGTCCCGGGAGTTTCCCGACGAGGCTTACCAGAAGATTGCGGACAGGGGCTGGTTGGGGCTGCTCATCCCCGAGGAGCAGGGCGGGCTCGACGCCGACCCGGTGATGTACGCGATCTTCTGTGAGGCCATGGCGAAGTTCAGCCTCGACTTTGCCGCGTGCGTGATGACCTCCATGTTCACCGCGACGAACATCGCCAACCACGGCACGGCCGAGCAGCGCGAGCAGTACCTGCCAGGCTTCCTCGCCGGCAGGACGAAGTTCAGCGTCTCGATCACCGAACCGGGGGCCGGCTCGGACGCGGCGGCGGTGCAGACGCGGGCCGTCCTCGACAACGATCACTGGGTGCTCAACGGGAACAAGGTCTTCTGCTCCGGAGCGCACCTGCCGGACACCGTCATCACCGTCCTCGCGCGCACCAGCCCCGAGCGGCACCGAGGCCTCAGCCTGATCCTGGTGCCGAACACCGCGCCCGGCGTCGACATACGCAAGCTGAACACGATCGTCCGCCGTAGCCTCGGCACCACGGAGATCTTCTTCACGGATGTCCACGYCCCCGCCGGAAACCTGATCGGTGAGGTGAACAACGGCTGGGGCTACATCGGCGAACACCTGGAGTACGAGCGTCTGAGCCTGGCGGCCTCCTACGTGGGAAACGCCCGCACAGYGCTCGACGACACCGTCACCTATACCAGGAACCGCACCCAGTTCGGCCGGCCGCTGTCGTCGTTCCAGGTCCTCAAGCACCGGATGGCGGAGAACGAGTGCGAGGTGGAGGCCGCGCGGCTGCTGGTCTACAACGCCGCGACGAAGATGGCGCGCGGTGAGCGCGCTCTGAAAGAGGTGTCGATGGCGAAGGTGTTCGCCGCCGACGTCGCCTTCAGGACCTCGTTCAACGGCATGCAGGCGCTGGGTGGATACGCGCAGCTTCCGGAGTTCGACATGGAACGCTATTTCCGTGAGGCCAAGCACGCGATGGTCGGTGGCGGCGCGAGCGAAATCCAGCGCAGCATCATTGCCAAGGAGATGGGACTCTAGCCCGGATCCTTCGTACGTCCAGCGGACAACAGGCGGCGTGTCAGTGACCGGACCGGGATCCGCCCGGTCCGGTCCAGGCCGTTGCGAGGGTCGCCACGCCTGCGTCCCCGCACCTCGTCTCCCAAGCGGGAGAAACAGTCCACCGGTCGGAGAAGCGGTGCGGGGCGGATACGACCCGGTGCGACGGAAAACAGCGAACGGGTTGAAAATCCGGCCTGAAGCCACCGGTGAACGGGGACGCGGTGCCACGGGCACCGGCCTATTCGGTGAAGTGAATGGCCTTGCTCGGGCAGTCGTACTCCGCGCGGCGGACGGCGGGCAGCCGCTCGTCGGCGACGGTGGCCCGCGACAGCACCACCAGTCCGTCGTCGTCCACGTCGAAGATCTCCGGATCCGCGAGGACGCAGTTGCCGTAGCCCTGGCAGACGTCCCGATCGACCCTGATTGTGATCATTTCTTTCTCCTGATCAGCGAAGACGTTTGGCGACTTCGTCGTGAAAGGCGGTCAGTCTGCTCTCGGCGGTGTTGAAGATGTTGCGGCGGAATCCCTTCGACCGGGCCAGCGCCGCGAAGTTGTTGATGACCTCGGAGTCCTCCGCGAGGACGTCGAGGAAGTGTTTCCAGTCCCGCTCGTTGTGCTGTTCCCACTTCGCGTCGCTCAGGCCGTCCGGGGTGGGCCCGACGAGCTGGTAGGCGTTGAGGACGGTTTTGTCCGGCGCAACCGGCCAGGCGGTCCACATCTGCAGGTGGTTGGGGAAGCAGCTGAAGATCGTGTTCGGGAACGCGAGATAGTGGCACAGATGGGTCTGCCGATGATCGCTGTTGGAGACCTTGTCGGTGAACCCGCGGATCGGCAGCGTCATCCAGGAGTGCGGTGAGCTGATCTTCAGGCTGGCATCGCGCCACAGAACCAGCCCGGAGAGGGTCGACTTGTGCGTGAACGGGACGTGCCAGGTCTCGTTGAACGCGTCGACGACGATTTTCCAGTTCGCGGTGAGCGTGACCGATACGCGGAACCGGGTGTCGAACCGGTCGAGCCGGTAGCCGGCGAGCTCCTCGCCGATCGTGTCGAGGTACTCCAGCAGGTCGGGGAGCGTGTCGGAGAGCGTCAGCCAGATCCAGCCCGACCACTCGACCACCCTGACCGCCGGCGCCCGCAGCCCGGCCAACTGTGCCGGGTCGAACGACTCACGCAGCGGTACCTGGCGGACGCTGCCTTCAAGATCGTAGACGAAGCCGTGCCACGGGCAGGTGAACCGTCCGTTGGAGCAGCGTCCGGAGCCTTCGACGAGAAGCGCGCCGCGGTGCTGGCAGACGTTGTGCCAGGCCGACACCGAGCCGTCGTCAAGCCGGATGATCACTACTGACTGTCCGAGCTGGTTCCAGACGACGTAGTCGCGGGGCTTTGGCACGTCGGCGGACGGAAACACCGGGAACCAGGCGTGGGACAGGATCCGGTCGAGTTCCCCCTGGTAGCGCGCCTGATCCGTGTACACCGAGGCGTCGACCGCGGATGGGGCGAGGGGGTACTGAGGTTCGTCCTGGGCAGGCTCGTCCTGCGCGGGCTCGGTGGGGGCGGGCTCGGTGGGGGCGAGTTTGGTCGCCGGGATGGACTGGGTCATGCGAGTGCCCTTCTCGTCGGCGTCGCCACTGGCTGGCCCGGTTGCCGATGTCGCGGGCCGGATGTGGGCTCGGATAGGTAAACAATCATTTGTTTCAAAGTAGGGCTGTGTGTAGTAGGTGTCAAACCGGTTCTGCGTGTGACGTATGGCGTGGTCCGCAACATGCCGGGTTGCCCGCGATCCGCGGAGCCGGACCGGTGCCGGCCTCATGGAGGACAGTCCGGACTGGTCGGGGCTGTCCGCGATCGGTCAGGCGGTGCGGCGGCCGGTAGGTGGCGCGGCTGGTAAAGGCGCTGAAGGCGCTGTCCGGAAGCCCGCGGTGGCGGGACGGGCCATGGCCGCGCTGGTCATGGCTGGAAGCGGTAGCCCATGCCGGGCTCGGTGATGAAATGGCGGGGGCGTGCCGGGTTCGGCTCCAGCTTGCGGCGCAGTCGTCCCATGTATTCGCGCAGGTAGTGGCTGTGTTCCTTCGGGGAGGGGCCGCCAGTGCGAGGGAGGAGTTGGCGGTGGGTGAGCAGTTTTCCGGGGTTGCGCACCAGTACTTCGAGCAGGTGCCATTCGGTCGGGCTGAGGCGGACGGTGGCCAGACCCTCAGGCCGGTCGGCGTGGTTGGCCGGTGGCTCGGGGTCCGCGGTCTCTCGGGCCTTCCCGGCCGGCCGTGTGGCACGGGGAGCGGGCTCGGGCGCGGCGGAAGCACGGTCGCGCCGATGATCGGCCAGCCTGGTGATCCGTCGGGCGGTCAGATCGATCGTATAGTCGCCGATCGTTGTCAGAGGAGCCTCTGTTGCGCTCAAGGTTCTCCTGGCCACCGCGCGTAGCCGGGCGAGGAGTTCGTCGACGCGGAAAGGCTTGGTGACGTAGTCGTCGGCGCCCGCGTCGAGCGCGCCGACCTTGTCGGTGCTGCCGGCACGGCCGGACAGGACGATGACGGGCGTTGTCGTCCAGCTGCGCAGGGCGTGGATGACCTCGGCCCCGTCCATGTCGGGCAGGCCCAGGTCGAGCAGGATGATGTCGGGCCGTCCGGACGTGGTGGCGGCGAGCGCGTGCCGTCCCGATGTCGCGGTCATGACTTCGTACCCTCGGGCGTGCAGGGTGATCCGCAACGCGCGCAGAATCTGGGTGTCGTCGTCGACGATCAGGACGCGGGTCATGCCGCACCGTCCCGCGCGCCGGTGCCGGCCGAGGCACCCCACAGCGGCCGGAACGACAGCGGCGACAGTGCCAGGACCGGTGCCAGGAGCATGGTGACGCCTCCGCGGAGGTTCCGTTGGCAAATACAGCCTCCAGCACAGAGCAGTCTCCCTTCGTCAGGGCTGCCGGGGCTACGGGAACGAGTCGGGACGACTGGCACGGGCCGTCTCAGGCGGGGCAGCACGGGTGAGGAGAGGTCCGCGGGTTTCGCCTCGGCAGGCACCGGCGGAACAGCAGGCCTGGTCGGGTCAGCCTGTGCCGAGCCTGTCCAGGGCGAGGTTGAGTTCGACGACGTTGACCCTGGGCTCACCGAGGAAGCCGAGCGCACGGCCGCGCACATGATCCTCGACCAGTCGGCGGACCGTTGCCGGGGTCAGCCCGCGGGCGCCTGCGACCCTGTTCACCTGGAGGTAGGCGTAGGCGGGGGAGATGTCCGGGTCCAGGCCGCTGCCGGAGGCGGTCACCGCGTCCGGTGGCACCGGATTGTCCCGGCCGCGCCCCGGCCCGGGGACGAGGACGCGTTGCCCCGCCGCGTAGTCGCCGCCGGGCGTCGCGCACTCGACCCGCACGCCTTCGTAGGTGGCGACGAACGGTTGCGCCGGGCACCGCTCGTTCACGCTGACGACCCGCACGACCGGCCCGGCGAAGCCCGGATCACGGTGGAATACCGCCAGCACGGCGCCGACACCGCCCGGGGTGCAGTACGGGCGCCGTCCGTCGACACCTTCGAGCTGCCCGACGGCCCTGCTGCGGCCGCACACGGTGGTGAGCAGGCTGCGCCGGCTCTCGTCACCGGGTGTGGCGGGATCGTCGAACATGTCGACGACGTCCTCGGGGCCCAGGTTGGACGCGGAGGTCGCGGTCGGGTCGTAGCCGGCACCGGCGGCGGACGGCCGGGGCTGGAAGTACGTCGGGATCGGGCGGCCGGCGGCGTCGGTGAACGGCTGGCCGATCCTTGACGAGCCGACGACCGTGCCGTCGGCCGCCCGGACGAGCGAGCCGTCCGCCCGGTGGCGCAGCCCGGGCAGCTGGGCGATCGCGGTGACGGCCAGGGGATACGCGACGCCGACGAGCACGGTGAGCACCAGCAGCATGCGCAGTGCGGCGAGGAGCTGGCGGACAGGGCCGGGCAGGCGTGGGGAGGCCATGACGATCACCGGATTCCGGGGAGGAACTGGACGACCAGATCGATGAGTTTGATCCCGACGAACGGGACGACCAGGCCGCCGAGGCCGTAGACACAGAGGTTGCGCCGCAGCATCGCCATGGCGTTGCCGGGTGTGTAGCGGACGCCGCGCAGGGCGAGCGGGATCAGCGCGATGATGACCAGCGCGTTGAAGACGACCGCGGACAGGATCGCCGACTGCGGGCTGTGCAGCCGCATGAGGTTGAACGTGTCCAGCCCGGGATACACCGCGGCGAACAGCGCCGGGATGATCGCGAAATACTTGGCGACGTCGTTGGCGATCGAGAACGTCGTCAGGGCGCCGCGGGTGATGAGCAGCTGCTTGCCGATCTCGACGATCTCGATGAGTTTCGTCGGGTTGCTGTCCAGGTCGACCATGTTGCCGGCCTCCTTCGCGGCCGACGTGYCGGTGTTCATGGCGACGCCGACGTCGGCCTGGGCGAGCGCGGGGGCGTCGTTGGTGCCGTCCCCGGTCATCGCGACGAGCCTGCCGCCGGCCTGCTCGCGCCTGATCAGGTCGAGCTTGTCCTGGGGGGTTGCCTCGGCGAGGAAGTCGTCCACCCCGGCCTCCTCGGCGATGGTCCGCGCGGTCAGCGGGTTGTCGCCGGTGATCATGATGGTGCGGATGCCCATGCTGCGCATCTCGTCGAAGCGTTCCCGCATGCCCGCCTTCACGATGTCCCTGAGCTGGACCACGCCCAGGACGCGGGCGGTTCGGCCGCCGTCCGCAGCGCCGGCGGTGAGCACCTCCGCGACGACCAGCGGCGTCCCGCCGGAGGCGGAGATGCCGTCCACCACGTGGTCGGTGTCGGGCGGTGCGCTCCCGCCGCTCTCCCGGACCCAGGCCAGCACCGCGCTGGCCGACCCCTTGCGGATCTGCCGGCCGCCGCCGCGGAGCCCGGGCGTGGCCAGGTCGACACCGGACATCCGGGTCTGCGCGGTGAACGGGACAAAGGTCGCGGTGGGCAGTTCGCCGGCGGTCCGCTCCCGCAGGCCGTAGGTGGTCTTGGCGAAGACGACGATCGAGCGTCCCTCTGGCGTCTCGTCCGCGAGCGAGGACAGCTGCGCGGCGTCGGCGAGCGCACGCTCGTCCACGCCTCCGACCGGGATGAACGCCCACGCCTCCCGGTTACCAAGGGTTATGGTGCCGGTCTTGTCCAGCAGCAGGGTGTCGACGTCGCCGGCCGCCTCGACCGCGCGGCCGCTCATCGCGAGCACGTTGCGCTGCACCAGCCGGTCCATGCCGGCGATGCCGATCGCCGACAGCAGCGCGCCGATCGTGGTGGGAATCAGGCAGACGACCAGCGCCGCCAGCACGATCCCGGTGACGCCGTCGGCGTCCAGGGCGGCGTTGTCGGGGATGCCGGGCTGCTGCGCCCGGGAGAAGATCGCCAGCGGCTGGAGGCTCACGACCGCGAGCAGGAAGACGATGGTCAGCGAGGCCAGCAGGATGTTCAGCGCGACCTCGTTCGGGGTCTTCTGCCGGTTCGCGCCCTCCACCAGGCCGATCATCCGGTCGATGAAGCTCTCCCCGGGCCGCTGCGTGATCTCGACGACGATCCGGTCCGACAGCACCAGGGTGCCGCCGGTCACCGCGGACCGGTCGCCCCCGGACTCACGGATCACCGGCGCGGACTCGCCGGTGATGGCGGACTCGTCCACGCTCGCGATGCCCTCGACGACGTCGCCGTCACCGGGGATGAACTCGCCGGCCTCCACCACCACACGATCGCCCCGCAGCAGGTCCGGCGCGGGTACCCGCTCGGTCCGGGCCGTCTCGGCGGGCTGGCCGGGTGCCCAGTCGACGAGCCGGCGGGCGATCGTGTCGGTCTTGGCCCTGCGCAGCGCGGCGGCCTGCGCCTTCCCGCGTCCTTCGGCGACGGCCTCGGCGAGGTTGGCGAACAGCACGGTCAGCCACAGCCAGCCGACGATCAGCCAGGCGAACACGGTGGGGTCCGCAACCGCGAGCACAGTGGTGAACGCGGCGCCGATCTCGACGATGAGCATCACCGGGTTGCGCCACAGCGTGGCCGGGTTCAGTTTCCGCAGCGCCTGCGGGGTGGAGCGCAGCAGCATCCGCGGGTCGAGCAGGCCACCGGAGGCCCGCCGGGGCGGGTGGGTGGAGCCGGGGCCGGAGCCGGGGTTGCCCGCTGGGCCGGCGGGGTTGTCGTGCGCGGCGGTCGTGGGCATGTCAGTGCAGGCCTTCCGCGAACGGCCCGAGGGCGATGGCCGGGAAGTAGGTCAGGGCGACGACGACGAACGCGACACCGGTGACGAGGCCGACGAACAACGGCCGGTGGGTGGGCAGCGTCCCGCTCGACACGGGGGCCGTCCTCTGCCGGGCGAGGCTGCCGGCCAGGCCCAGGACGAACACCACCGGCAGGAACCGGGCGAGCAGCATGGAGATCCCCAGCACCGTGTTCCACCAGGCCGTGTTCGCCGTGAGGCCGGCGAACGCCGAGCCGTTGTTGTTCGCCACCGAGGTGGCCGCGTACAGCACCTCGGACAGCCCGTGCGCGCCGGAGTTCAGCATGTTCGCCCGTTCGCCGGGCAGCGCCATGGCCACCGCTGTGACGCCGAGGGCCAGCGCCGGCGTGGTGAGAATGTAGAGCGCGGCGAACTTCACCTCCCGCGCGGCGATTTTCTTGCCCAGGTACTCGGGCGTTCGCCCGATCATCAGACCGCCGACGAACACCGCGAGCACGGCGACGACCAGCATTCCGTACAGCCCCGACCCGGCGCCGCCCGGGGCGATCTCCCCGAGCATCATGTTCAGCAGCAGGACGGCGCCGCCGAGACTGGTGTAAGAGTCGTGTGCGGAGTTCACCGCGCCGGTGGACGTCAGCGTGGTGGCGGCTGCGAAGGTGGCCGAGCCCGACACCCCGAAACGGGTTTCGACGCCTTCGGTCGCGGCGCCGACAGCGGTCGGGACCGTACCGWGGTGGGCCAGTTGGAAACCGTTGACAAGAAACACCCCGGTTATCRCCAGAACGGCCATGACGGAGACGATCGCGAGACCCTGGCGGGTGTCACCGACCATTTTTCCGAAAGCTCTCGGCAGAGCGAACGGGATCGCCAGCAGAAGATATATCTGTAGCCAGTTTGTCCAGACCGTCGGATTTTCGAACGGATGGGCGGAGTTGGCGTTGTAGAAACCGCCGCCGTTGGTGCCGAGCTCCTTGATGATCTCCTGGCTGGCCACCGGGCCGCCGGTTATGGCCTGGCCGCCGCCGACGATGGTCGACACCGTCCGGACACCGTGGAAGTTCTGCACGACACCACCGGCGACCAGGACGACCGCGCCGATGACGGAAATCGGCAGCAGAACGCGGACGACGGTGCGGACCAGGTCCACCCAGAAGTTGCCGAGCCGGTCGGTATGGCTGCGGGAGAACCCGCGGACCAGGGCGATCGCCACCGAGATGCCGACCGCGGCGCTGGCGAAGTTCTGCACCGCCAGACCCGCCATCTGCGCGAGGTACCCGAGCGTCGACTCGCCGGCGTAGGACTGCCAGTTGGTGTTCGTGACGAAGCTGGCCGCGGTGTTGAATGCCTGTCCCGGCGCCATCCCGTCGAAACCGAGGTTGAACGGCAGCCGGCCCTGTAGGCGGAGAAAAACGTACAGGAAGAGCGCTGACACGCATGAGAACGCGAGCACAGCGCGCAGGTGGATGCTCCATCGCTGGTCCGTGTCCGGATCGACGCCGACCAGCCGATAAGTCATTTTTTCGGCCCGCAGGTGACGCTCGGAGGTGTACACCCGGGCCAGGTAGTCGCCGAACGGCCGGTAGGTCAGGCCGAGGGCGACGGCGAGCGAGGCGGCGAAGACGACTCCCGCCGTCGTGGTGTTCATTCAGTGACCCCTTGTCGACCGGAAGCCCGGGCTCGGAGGAAACACAATCGTGGCAACGATCGCGCGGTCCGTGGCCGGGCGGGCCGTGGCGCGTCGCTGGTCCGGCGGGTCCGAATTTCTTCGGGGAAAGTCAGAACTTCTCCGGGAAAAGCAGGGCGACCACGAGGAAGACCACCAGAGCGGTCACCAGGACGAGCCCGGTCAGGTTCTCGGCGGTCACAGCCGTTCCACCCCTCGTACGACGAGCCCCAGCACCGCGAACATCACGATGATCAGAAAGATGAAAACCAGGTCACGCACTGCCTGCTCCTTCTGTCACGTCCCGCTGCCACCGCGGGGGACCGACCGGGCTGCGGCGCTCCCCTCGGGTGACGGCAACCCCACCACGCCCGGCCGTCCGGATGCCGGATACCCGGTGCCCAGGAATCCGAGTGCCCCGGGTGCCCGGGTGCCTGAGTGCCGATGGTGACACCGGCGTCGGGTTTCGCCGCAGGCCCTGACCGGGATGTCCCGGGAACAGACGCGACACGCCGGATACCCGGGCTGTCACCCGCGAGCGCTGGCACCATGAACTCCCCGGATCGCGCCGATTGCCGTATTGCCGCATCGGCAGCATCGACCCCACGGGAGCCGGCCACCAGCGGCGTTGACGCCCTGGTGACGCCGAATACGGCAGAGCACGGAGGAGCACGAAAGAGCACGAAAGAGCACGGAAGAGCACGGAAAACGTGGCCGGGGAGCCACTGGCCGTTGGCCGACGCCGGGTGCCCACCGTGCGCTCAGGCGGGGGAGCAAGCTGCCCGGTCACCCGGTTGCTGTGGCGGCCCCACCGCCATGAGCTGATCCGTCATGGCCAGATCAAGGTCTGCCCTGGTCGCCGGGCCGGTGGGTCGCCGGGCCGGTGGGTCGGCGGGGCTCGCCTACATCCTCACTGTCAGGAGTGGACGCGCATCAGGYCTTCCTGCGCGACCGAGACGACGAGCCGGCCGTCGGCGGTGTATATCTCGCCGCGGGCGAAGCCCCGGGAGCCCGCCGCCGACGGGCTGTCCTGGATGTAGAGCAGCCACTCGTCCGCGCGGAACGGACGGTGGAACCACATGGCGTGATCGAGACTGGCCAGCGAGATCGTCCGGCCGTCCGTCGACCGGTGCGGGAGCAGAGTCGTCGTGATCAGCCGCAGGTCGGACGCGTACGTGACCGCGCAGACGTGGTAGAGCGGGTCGGCGGGCAGCGTCCCGCGGGCGCGGAACCACATCCGCTGGTGTGGGCTGTGCGGCTCCCCGTGTGAGGACCACACGGGCTGTTGGACGGAGCCGTCCGCGCCTTCGGTCGGCGCGAGCCGGACGTCGAGGTACCGGGAGAAGAAGGGCTCGATGCTCCCCCCGTTCGGCAGGGACCACTCGGGCAGCTCTTCGGGCAGGGATGCGGGCAGTTCCTCGGGCGGCGGTGACGGCGGCACGGGTGACTGATGCTCCGGGCCGTCGGTGACGCGCTGGAAGGAGGCGGACAGGTGGAAGATCGCCCGGCCGTGCTGGATGGCGACCACCCGTCGCGTCGTGAACGACCGTCCGTCGCGGATCAGATCCACATCGTAGATGATCGGCGAGCTGGGATCGCCCGGCAGCAGGAAGTAGGCGTGCAGCGAGTGCACCGGACGATCAGGGGCGACCGTCCGGCCGGCGGCGATGAGCGCCTGCGCCGCGACGTGGCCCCCGAACACCCGGGTCGGCGCCGTGTGCCACGACCAACCGCGGAAGATGTTGGTTTCGATGCGGTCGAGGTCGAGGACCTCGACCAGGGAGTCGGCCTCCGCGCGCGTCACCTGATCCACATTACCTATCCGGTGGCGCCGCTTCATCGAACAGCGGCGCTCCGGGGATTTCGGCTTCCCGTGACGCGGCGGAGGCATGGCCGGGCCGTCGATGGTCCTCGGCCGGCTCGGGGATTTCGGCCCGCGGGCCGGCAACGGTTGCCGGGGCGCGCTCGGGGGTGGGCGTCGTCGCCAGCAGGTGACGCCGCCACAGCGCCTCGGCCTCGTCCGCCGCGCCGGCCTCGATCAGCGCCACCAGTTGCCGGTAGGGCTGGCGGCCGTCGTCCCCGGCCACCGGTGTGCCCGGCCGTGCCGTGGTGCTGGTGCTGGTGCCGGCGTTGGAACCGGTGCCCGATGTCTCCTCTCGGGCCATGTCGATGATGTGGCGCAGCATCCCGACGAGCACGATCAGGGTCTGGTTGCCGGCGAGTTCCACCAGCAGGCCGTGGAAGTCCGCTACCGCGGACCGCGACACCGCGGGAGCCCGGRCCTCCCGGGCCGGCCCGCCGGCGGGCGCCGTGAGCGCGGTGGTGGCCTGGTCGGGCCGGGTGCGGGCCGCCGGCCGGTCAGCGTCCGCCGTGGCCGCCTCGACGGCGGCGAGCGCCGCCCGCAGCCTGGCCAGGTCCTCCTCGGTGTGCCGCTGCGCGAGCCGGCGGACGCAGGGCGGCTCGAGCAGCGCCCTGGCCTGGTGGACGTCGGCGATGGTGGTGCCGCGGTACTCCAGGACGAGCGCGGCGTAGCGGGCGGCGACGTCACCGTTGGGTGTGTGGACCCGGGCGCCTCCGTGCGCCCCGCGCCGGACGCTGATCAGCGCTTCGGACTCCAGGACGCGGAAGGCCTCCCGCAGGGTCGGGCGTGAGACCCCGAACTGCTCCATCAGCACGGCTTCCGGGGGCAGGGCGTCCCCCTCGACCAGTTCGCCCCGCACGATCTGGCGCCGCAGGCGGGCGGCGACCAGTTCGGCGGTCTTGGGGACGCGCACCCGCCGGCCGATGTGGCTGTCGCCGGCCGGGTGCCGGCCGGCGTCGTTGTCGTACCCGCCGGCGGGCGTGCCGGCCGACGGGTCGGGCGTTCTGACAGCCCCGGGCCGCCCGATGCCCGTCGGGCCGTCTGTTGCGATATTGGCTGCGTTCAGTAACACCATGATGGTCCCCCTCGGAGAGATCCGGCTGCGGGCGGGCAGTATGTGGCCTGCTGGCGCTGGTTCGGCTCCTTCGTCCAGAAGATCACATCGTTGCTGCCGGCGATGTCACCAGAAGTACTGGCGAGGTTGCATTGTGACACTACTGGTCACTGCTGCCTACAAGGGGTTCCATGATGGCTACAAATAATGACTATTTGTAATCGATATTCATTAGATCTTTACTAAAAGTAATCAATCGAAGTCTTTTTGTCATCATTTGACGGTGGTGAACGCCATACGGCGACCCGAACGGACCGGTGCGCTGTGTGAGCCACCCGGACGAAAAAGGTGCCGGCCGGTGTTCCACCCGGATGATCCGGATCGTGCGCGTCTGGCGCACGGGTCATCGGATCCACACCTGAGGAGATCGTGATGACGGCTCTGTACACGGCTGAGGCCACCGCGTGGGGCGGGCGTGAGGGACGGGTGGCGTCCAGCGACGGGCGGGTGGACCTGAGCCTGTCCCTGCCCAAGGGGCTCGGCGGCGACGACGGCCCGGGCACCAATCCGGAGCAGTTGTTCGCAACCGGCTACGCCGCATGTTTTCACAGCGCGCTCAAGGCGGTCGCCCGGCGGGCGAAGGTCGATGTCTCCGCGTCGGCGGTCACCGTCCGGGTCGAGATCGGCCCGGACGACGACGGGTTCGCCCTCGCCGTCGCGATCGAGGCCGAGATCGAGCAGGTCGACCGGGACGTGGCCGCCACGCTCGTCGAGCAGGCTCACGCCCTGTGCCCGTACTCCAGGGCGACCCGGGGCAACATCGTCTCCACCGCCACCCTCGTGGACAACTGACCGGGTAGCCGGCTGATCCGCTGGCCGGCTGGCCTGGTGGACGGCCGGCCAGCGGACGCCGGCCGGCGCCGTGTGCTGCCCGGGACGCCGGATGGTCGTAGCGTCTTCGTTCATGGGCGACGCGCGCATCGCGACCGTCGGCGTCGAGGAGGAGTTCCACATCCTGGATCTCGCCTCCCGACGGCTCGTGCCGCGGGCTCCGGCGATCCTCGAGCGCGTCGCGAAGGAGTGTTTCACCGCCGAACTGCTGACGTCGGTGGTGGAGTCCAACAGCCGCCCGTGCACCGATCTGGCCGATCTGCGCGGCAGCCTGCTCCAGCTGCGGCGCGAACTGGTGGTGGCCGGCGAACCGCTCGGGCTCGGCCCCGCGTCCGCGGGGACCGTCCCCCTGGTCGACCGGGACGCGCCCGGGATCAGCCGGTACCCGCGCTACCAGCGGATGCTCGCCGACTACCAGCTCCTCGCCCGGGAACAGGCGATCTGCGGCGCGCAGGTGCACGTCGAGGTCGCCGACCGAGAGCTCGCGATCGCGGTGGCCGCGCGGGTCGCGCCGTGGCTGCCGACGCTGCTGGCGGTGTCGGCGAGCTCCCCGTACTGGCAGGGCGCGGACAGCGGCTACGCGAGCGTGCGCACCCTGGTCTGGCAGCGGTGGCCGACTGCCGGCGTCACCGGACCGTTCCGCACGGCGGCCGAATACGACCAGGTCGTCGCGGACCTGATCACATCCGGGGTGATCAGCGACCCGGGCATGGTCTACTTCGACGTCCGTCCCTCCGCGCACCTGCCCACCGTCGAGCTGCGGGTCTGTGACGCGTGCCCGGACGTCGACACCGTCATCCTCGTCGCCGGCCTGTTCCGCGCGCTCGTGCGCCGGGCCGCCCTGGCGGTCGGGACCGGCGCGCCAGCCCCGCCGTGGCGGACGGAACTGCTGCGGGCGGCCACCTGGCGGGCGGCCCGGTCCGGGATCGAGGGCGACCTCGTCGACGTGGCCGCAGCGGTGCCGGTACCGGCCCGGGATCTGCTGTACCGGCTGGTGGACGAGGTGCGCGCCGAGCTCGAGCACGCCGGCGACTGGGAGCTGATCCACGACCTCGCCCGCCGCGCGGTCGGCCGGGGCAGCGCCGCGGCCCGGCAGCGGCGGGCCTTCGCCCGGCGCGGGCGGCTCACCGACGTCGCCGACCTCATCCTCGCCGAGACCCGCCAGGCGGCGGACGCGGTGGCGGCCTGAAGCGGCCGGCCCGCGTCAGACCGTGACGCCGAGCGGGACGGAGATCCCGAGGCCGCCGCGGGTGTCCGCGCCGTAGCGCGCCTTCTCCCTGGCGATGTCCAGCGGTCGGGTACCGGCGCGGTTCGCGGCGACCGCGGCGTCGTCGAGCAGGTGCGCGGGGACCACCCAGACGACCTCGAACTCCAGGCCGTCCGGGTCGTGGGCGTACAGGCTCTTGGTGGTGCCGTGGTCGGACGAGCCGACCAGCGCCCCCGCCGCGACGAGCCGGCGGGCCGCGTTCTCCAGGTCGGTGAGGGTGGCGACCTCCCAGGCGATGTGGTACATCCCCACGGCCGACCGGCCCGCCGGCGAGGCGGCGGCGTCCGCGCCGAGCTCGAACAGGCCGATGTCATGGTCGTTGGTGGAGTCCGGTGCCTGCAGGAAGGCGGCCCTGCCGGGGATCGCCATCGTCACCCGGAAGTCCAGGACGTCGGTGTAGAAGGCGGTGGTACGCGCGACGTCACGGACGTAGAGGACAACGTGGTTGAGGCGGTGGATGCCCATGATCTCCTCCTCGGGCCGTTCGACACCTGGGCGCTGCCGGGGTAGCACCGGGTACCGCGGGCGTTGTCCGCCGTCGAACGCCGCTCTGTCATGTCGGGTGACGCTCCGTCGAGCCACCGAGCGGCGTTCTGTTGAGCGTTCAACTATCTTGACGGTACCCCCGTCCGTCCCCGTTGCATCCGGGTTGTCGGAGACAAGTCTGTGTTCGCGATCTGTAGTTACAGGTTGTGGTCACGGGCCGACGCCGGTGGCTGCGTCCAGCGCGTAGACGTTGTGGTCCAGGCTGCCGATGTAGAGCAGACCGTCCGCCACCACCGGCGAGGAGTCGTCCACCGGCGCCCGGGTGGCGAACCTCCACTGCTGCTCACCGGTGACGATGTCCACCGCGTACACGTAGCGGTCCCGACTGCCCACGTAGACCAGCTCGCCGGACACCGTGGGTGAGGAACGGATGCCGTTGTCGGTGTGGAACCGCCAGCGGGCCCGGCCGGTGTCCGCGTCCAGCGCGTACAGGTTGCCGTCGTCGCTGCCCACGTACAGCACCTTGTCCACCAGGGCGGGTGTCGAGACCACGCCGTTGTCCGCGGTGAACTGCCAGGTGGGTGTCCCGTCCGTGGTCTTCAGGGCGTAGACGCTGTGGTCGTCGGCGCCGATCCACAGCATGCCGCCGGAGACGGTGGGGGAGGAGTCGACGCTGCTGCCGGTGGTGCGCTGCCAGCGTTTCCGGCCGGTAACCGCGTCCAGCGCGTAGATGTTGCGGTCGCGGCAGCCGACGTACACCCCGCCGCCGATCACTGTGGGTGACGAGTTGAACCAGTCGCCGGCGGTGAAGTGCCAGCGCTCGCGGCCCGTGAGCGCGTTGACGGCGTACAGGTTGTGATCGCGACAGCCGATGTAGACCACCCCGTCCACCGCCGTCGGGGAGGAGTGCATCGCCGCCCCGGTAGGGAACCGCCAGCGCGCCTTCCCGGTCGCGGCGTCCACCGCGTGCAGGTAGGTGTCGTTGCAGCCGACGTAGACCGTGCCACCGGCGACCGCCGGGGAGGACGTGATCGCCTCGCCGGCGGCATACCGCCAGCGTTCACGGCCGGTGACCGCGTCGATGGCATACAGGTAGTGATCGTTGCTGCCGATGTAGACCACGCCCGCCTCGACCGCGGGGGAGGAGTACACCTCCTCGCCGGTGGTGAAGACCCACGGCCGCGGGCCGTCGCCGTCGTCGCTGGAACCGAGCAGGCGCACCGCGCCCCACGTGCCCGCCCCGGCCGCCGCGGCCACGGCGATGGCGCCGCCCGCCCGCAGCAGGGTCCGCCGGTGCGGCCGCGCGGGCGCGGGTGCGGGCCGGTCGCCGGTCTGCTCCCAGTCCGCGCGCTCGGTACGGCCCGTGTACTCGCGGTCGGTACGGCCCGCGTATCCGTAGCCGGTACGGCCCGCGTGTTCCTGGCCGGTGCGGTCGTCCGGTGGGAGCGGCTCCCACGGCAACGGCGGTGTCGGCGAGAGCGGGGTGGAACGTCGCCCCGGCGGGTCGGAGACCGGCTCCCGGGGGGTGGGCGGCGGTCCGGGCCGCACCGGTGGCGCCGGCAGCCCTGGTGGCGTCCTGGTCAGGGTCGTGCTGTCCCGGTCGTCCGCGTCCACCGGCGCGTCCGCCGGTGGACGGCGGCCCCGGGCCTGGTCCGCCTCGCTCTGCCCGGCCCGGGCCTGCCCCGCTCCGGCCTGTACCACGGGCGGCTTTTCGCCGGCAGTCGATGGCTTTCCGCCGAGAACAGGTGGCTGCCCGCCGGGGTCGGCCGGCTGTCCGCCAGGGCTGAACGACCGCCCGCCGGAGCCGGACGGGCCGGAGGATCTGTCCCGGGAGTCCGGGCGGTGCCCCCGTTCGTAGGCGTCCACCAGATCGTAGACGGTGGGTGGCAGCCAGTGCCGCGCGCCGAAACCGGTCGGCGCCTGCTGCCAGCGACTGTCGATCTCCTCCAGCAGACGGTTCGGTGTGGGCCGGCGCGCCGGGTCGCGCTGCATGCAGCGGCGGAGCAGATCGGTGAGCTCCGCCGGGATGCCGGAGAGGTCCGGTGGCCGGGAGAGCAGCTGAGCCAGCACGTTGACCGGCGTGTCGCCGGAATAGGCGGTGCGGCCGGTCGCCGCGTACAGCAGGGTGGCACCGAGGGAGTACACGTCGGTGGCCGGGGTCACCGACGCGGTGTCCAGGGCCTGCTCCGGGGACATGTAGTGCGGCGTCCCGATCACGGCCTGGGTGAGCTGCGCGCTGCCGACCGACGACCGGACCAGCCCGAAGTCGATCACTTTCGGGTTCTCCCGGGTCACCAGCACGTTCGACGGCTTGAGATCCCGGTGGATCAGGCCCACCCGGTGGATGGACTCCAGCGCCTCGGCGATCCCGGCCGCCAGCCACAGCACCGCGTCGACCGGCAGCGGCCCGGCCCGGCGGACCAGCCAGGACAGCGACGGCGCCGGGACGTAGGCGATGGCCAGCCACGGCATCTCGGCGGCGGCATCGGCGTCCACCAGGGACGCCGTGTACACACCGCTGACCTGCCGGGCGGCTGCGGCCTCCCGGGCGAAACGCTCCCGGAAGCCGGGCTCCTCCACCATGTCGGCGCGCACCGTCTTGACCGCGACCAGCAGCCCCGAACGGGACTGGCCCAGGTACACCCGGCCCATCCCGCCGCCGCCGAGCACACCGAGCAGGCGGTAGGGGCCGATCGTCCGCGGGTCCTGCGGCATCAGGGCGTCACGCATGCTCTCGAAGGAGCTGTTCGTGCCCGTCACGTCCGCCTCCACCGGTTTGTCACAGCCGTCATCGTGCCTCTGCGCCCCGCGCTCCGGGACACCGTGCCGCTGGACGCCGTGGCCCGGGCGATCGTCCAGGTGATCGTTCCCCGTGGGGTCGTCGTCCGCACGATTCTCCTCCGACCGTGATGTCTCCTCCGGCCGCGGCGGTCGGCCCTTCCCTGGAGGTGGTCGTCGTCCACGGAGACGTGGTCATCGTCCTGCCTGGTCAACGGCCTGCGCGCACCGGGGCCGTGCCCCCGGCGACGCTGGCGGGCGCGGTCGGGGCCGGCAGCGCCGCCCGGCTGATCGTCGTCTCCAGCCACGGGGCGAGCTGGCGCATGCCGGCGGTGGTCAGATGGACGGCGTCGACGTAGAACGGGCCGCCGGAGACGGTGCGGTCCCAGCAGCGGTCCCCCTGGCACAGCGCCGCGTCGACGTCGAGCGGCAGGATCTGCGGATACCGGCCGGCGGCCTCGGCCACCAGCGCGTTGTAGCAGCGGCTGGACACCGGGTCGGTGTCCCCGGTGGCGCGGCGGCTGTTGGCCAGCAGCACCGGCCGGCCGGGAGCCTCCTGCTCCCACAGGCGCGCGGCCGCGGCCAGCCGCTCCCGGTAGACCTGCCGGTAGCCGACGTCACAGGGGGAGACGACCGTGGTGCCCACCAGCCGCGCCGCCGCGTCCCCGCTCAGGTCGACCAGCAGGACGTCGGGCCGGCTGGCGGCGATCTGGGAGCGCCAGTAGCGGTCCCAGTGCGCGCAGTTACGCGCCGGCCCCGCCGCTGCCCGCGCCGATACCGGCAGCTGGGCGTCGGCGCTGACGTGGGCCCGCGGTGTCACCGGCGGCGGTGCCGGGAACAGCCCGCAGCCGGGCAGCGAGCGGTCCACCACCGGGTAGCGGCCGGAGCCGCGCCGGCCGACCGCGGTGGCCAGATCACCGGCGAACGACCCGCCCAGCACCAGGACCACCGATTGCCTCCCCGTCCGTGACCGCTGCTCGACCAGGTCGGGCAGCCATGCCCCACCGACCGCGACGGCGGTGTAGGCGACCGCCAGCACCGGGGCGGCCCACCGCAGCGACCATCGGCGCGGCCGCAGCCGGCCGACCACCGCGTCCTGCAGCAGCAGCCCGAGGAGCGCGGCCAGCCCACCGCCGACCACCAGCAGGGCATGCGGCCGCACCTGCGGGAACGCGGTCGCCAACGCCCAGAACACCGGYAGGTGCAGGAGCAGGAGCGGGTAGCCCAGCCCGCCCAACTCCACCGGCACGCCTCGGCCGAGCAGCCACTGCAACGGGTTGTGACGGGCCGGCAGCGGTGGGCGGTCCACGCTGGCCAGCAGCAGCGCGCCGGCGCCGGCGGCGACGGCCGGCCCCCCTCCCCGCAGCCAGTCGGCGGGACGCGTGGTGGCGATGATCCCGTCGGTGACCAGCACGGCCAGCGCGATCGTCCCGGCCGACGCCGCCCACCAGGACCGCCGTGCCTGGGTAGGGCCGTCGGCGGGCTCGCCGGAAGCCGCCGGCACCGCCATCGCCACCGGCTGGACGCGCGCGTACTGATCGTGCTGGGCCTGCGCGCCGCGGGCCCGCTCCGCGCGGCGGAGCCGCACAGCCACCACCACCGCGGCTGCCGCGGCGCCCAACAGCCATTCGGCCGCCCGGACGTGGCTGCCCAGGGCCAGTTCGGGCAGGCCCGCGCCGGCGGCGGCCCGGGCCGGGCCGACCAGGCAGGCGCCGGCGGCGAGCAGCACGGTGCCGGCCGCGGCCAGCCCCACCGTCCCGGCCGTCCGGCCGGTACGCCCCGGCCGGCCGACCAGCCGGGCGGCCCACCAGATGCCGACCAGCAGCAGCGGCCCGGCGATGGCGAACTGTTCGATCAGGCCGAGCAGCCACAGCAGGCCCAGCGGGTCGAGCTGGGCGGGCCGGTCGGCGTACCAGTCGCCGCCAGCGCCGGCCAGCCAGTTCCGCGACACCAGGTCGAACCAGTTCCCCACGTGCGCCAGGCCGGCGACCGCCTGCGGGCCGAGCTGTCGCGCCTGGCCGGGCGGGCTGAGCAGCACGGCGAGCCCGACGGTGGCGACGAGGGTGAACAGCAGCAGCGGGAGCCGCTGCTTGACGTGCTCCCTGACATGGTCACGGTAGACACTGCCCAGGCCGGGGGCGGGGCAGCCGTGTTCGCGGCCGTGCCGTTCGCGCGCCGCCGTGGCCCGGGAGCAGGCGGCCAGCAGGACGCGGGCGGTCAGGTAGCCGCTGGCTGCCAGGAGAAGATCCGGCCCGAGCAGTTCCGCGCGGAATCCCCCGGTGCTCTGCAGCATCACCGCGAGCACCGCGACACCGAACACGCCGATTACCGCACGTGATGGGGAAGAGCTCAGCGTACCGCCCTCCAGCCCGAGAAGCAGTCCCGGATCGTCTGTTCGGCGGCCCTGCCGGCGAACGACTCGTGCCGGTCCCGCAGCGGGTCGACGGTGGCGGGACCGGCGTGGAAGTCCACCCGCCACCAGTACAGGCCGGCCAGGGAGCGCTCCCGCGCCATCTGGCAGGCGGCGGCGAACCACCGTTGCTGGACGACCTCGTTGACCGGGCCGCCGTTGTTCGGGTTGGCCGGATGCCGGTAGATGCCGTCCTGCGCGGGAGCGCCCACCTCGTACAGCAGCAGGCTGGGCATCTGACCACGGGCCCGGCGGTCCAGCCAGGAGTGCCAGCCCGCGGCCAGCTCCGCCACGGAGGCGTCGTCGGACAGCGGTAGCTCCGGGTAGGCGTCCACCCCGACCCGGTCCACCGGCATCCGGACCGCGGTGTGCACGAACACGTCCCAGTTGAACGCGTACCCGGTCTCGCCGCCGAACAGGGTCCGGGCGTACGCGGCCAGCTCCGCCCAGCGCGGGTCGCCTTCCAGCGAGCTGAGTTCCGTGCCGATCACCACGGTGGCGACGCCGGTGCGTGCGGCAAGGGCCAGGTAGGGCGTGAGGAAGCGGCGGTAGGAGGCGAACCAGGCGTCCCGGTCACCCGGCCTGATCGTGCCGCGCCAGTCCAGCGGGTTGGCGGCGGTCAGGGTGCGCTCGTCGAGCGTCGGGCGCAGGGTGACGCGCAGGCCGGAGCGTCTGGCCTCGTCCAGGAGGATGCCGAGACGCTCCGGCGTGGGGGTGGTCCGGCCGCCGTGGACGGCGTTGGAGCGGGCCGTGTCGGTGAAGAAGGGGAAGGAGACGCACAGCGCGTTGGCCTCAAGGTCGACGACGTAGTCGACGATCTGGCGGGCCTTGGCGCGGACCAGCTCGACAGGCTCGTCGGGATTGTCGTCCCAGTAGACCTGGACGCCGAGCTCGGGCCGGCCGGGCTGCCAGGGGTAGGCGACGGTGGGGCCCGCCCCCGCCCCCGCCCGCGTCTGCGGGCCGGCTGTCGCGGTGACCGGCGGTGGCGCGGCCGGGTGGAAGGCGGGGGTGCGGTCCTGGGGTGCGGCGGCGCAGCCCGTGCCCGCGATGGTCATGACAAACACGGCGGCCAGCGTCGCGCCGGCCGTGCCCAGCCTGATCACATCGGTTTCGCGATCACGTTGAAGGTGGACTCGCCGTTGCGCAGGAAGCGGACCATCCCCCGGAACACCGCGACCGCTTCCAGCAGGGAGAAGAATGGGATCAGCAGCAGCAGGCAGGGCGGTTCCCACCAGCGGTGCCGCGGGTCCGCCGAGGCCGATATGTTGATCTTCAGGCCTTCCCAGTAGAGCCAGATGCTGTAGGCCATGTTGGCCGCCCAGACGGGCAGCARCAGGGCGCTGACCGGCGTGGTGTCGGTGTCCCCGAGCAACGAGCCGACCAGGAGGATCAGCCCCAGGTGCTGGATCGGCCCGCATGCCCAGATCAGCACGTTGTGCAGCAGCAGCAGCCGGTGGCGCAGCGGGACGCCGCGGTCGAACGCCAGCCGGAACAGCCCCCAGGACCAACGCTCCCGCTGCCGGATGAAGTCGGCCACGGTGGCCGGGGAGGCGCCGTAGGAGCGGCCGGGGAACCAGTCGCTGCCGCCGGGGTGACGGCCGCAGAAGAGCAGGGCGAACTGGGCGTCCTCGACGATGGCCTGCGGCCCGAAGTCCCAGCCGGTGGCCGCCTCCACCGATGCCCGGACCAGCAGCAGTTCCCCGTGCAGCCCGGCGCGGGGCACGCCACGGCCGGTGGTGGCCGCGAACAGGCTGATGTCGCAGCCTGGGCGGACCGCGTCGGCCAGCCAGGTCAGCTTGTTCACCGCGTGTTCCCGCGGGTAGCTCAACACCCCCTGGGCGAGGTGGCGGGCATTCTCACCGGCGAGCCACTGGGCGTTGAGGAAACGGGCCATGGCCTCGGCGGTGTCGGAGCTGACGCCGGTGTCGTCGTCCATGTGCAGCACCCACACGTCCCCCCTGGCCTCGCCCTCGGCGTAACGCARCTCGTGGGCGTAGTGGTTCGCGCGGGCCTTGAACCGGGTGCCGTTCGGGGTGCGGTAGCCGCGGGGTACGGTCACCACGCGGATCAGGTGGTCCGACGCCGCCAGCGCGACGATACGGTCGTAGGCGGCGCAGCCCTCCTCGACGACCACGTCCACCCGCAGGTGGGGGAAGTAGTCCGGCAGGTACCGGCAGAAGGAGCGGACGACCCGTTCGAGGGCGGGGTAGGTGTCGTGACGCCCCACCGTCGGGACGACCACGATCAGCGGGTCGCGGRCGATTGCCGCGGTGACCGGTAGTTTACGCTCGCGGCGCAGCCGAACGGCCGTGCGCACGCTTCCGTACATACCGATGACGGTGTTTACGATGGGCAACGTCCAGACCACGGCCGCTATCCAGCCCATGAAGCCGAAATCGGGGTCGCGGGCCCAGGCCCACCATCCGAAGGCACCGAACACCGTGAAGCCGATCAGAAACGAACTGAAACCGGGTCGCCATACCGACCGTTCCCGGGATTCGGTCAACGGCATCGTCTCGTGCGCGACGGCGTTGGCCCACTCCAAGGATTCCCGACGCATGAGATGCTCGGACGTGGTCACGCGGCTCCCCCCACAGGAGTCTGATCACGGTCCTTGAAACAATACGCCAGCCGGACCGGAGTAGGTGTAAACCGTCGGCGATACGACGGCTGCCGTAGCTTACCGGCGGTCCCGCAGCCGTATCGCCGCGGGTAGGCGGTGGTGTCTTGTGGTGATTCCGTTGTCAGCGCTGACGCCCGGTCCCGACCTGGGTCGACCGGCCCGGACCCGGGGCGGCGTAGGCCGTTGCCGGCTGTGGCAGGCCGTTCGGCAGGCCGACGTGCCCTGAGTCGGGCAGTGACGGTCTCGCCGTCCGGCCGGATTTCCGGTCCGGCCGGGTTCCGCTCCGGGACGGTGAGTTCTACGCCGGCCGGGACGGGAACTCCCGGCCAGGACGGGACATCCGCCCGGCGTGCCCGGCGAAAAGCGCGGCGGTGGCCGATGGGTGGATCACGCGACGGCCGTCGTAGTCGGGGTAGTGGGAACCGTCGTCATTGCGTCCGGTGAGAAGCCAGAACTGGTCACCGTCACCGTCAGCATCCTCGACCGCGGCCGTCCAGGCCGCGTAGACCGTGTCGCGGGCGATCCCGTCGTCCTGCCAGGAGAATTCCTCCAGCACCGCCGGTACACCCGCCACGGCGGCCTCCCGGAAGTGGTCGTGAATCCAGCGGACACCCCATCCCGGCGATTTTTCGCCCCACTGCTGGGGATGCAGGTGAAATGTTCCGTAATCGATCCCGGGCAGCCTGAGGAGCCGGTGCCAGACCACCCCCTCCTGGTTGGATGCGGGGTAGTCGGCCGTGTCGGCACGGCCGTGGAAACCTTCGTCGCCGACCGCGACCAGCTGGCGGGGGGCCAGTTGTCGGACATATCTGCTCATTTCGTCGGCCCAGGCGACCAATGTGTCCCCGGACGGGTCGGAGGGGCAGCGGGGCTCGTTCGCCAGCTCCCAGGTCATCACCGCCGGTTCGTGGTTGTACGGCACGCCGGTATACCGGTTCCGCCGGCTGATCACGTGTGTCACCCAGGCCCGGTAGCATTCCCTGATGGCGTGGCGGTGGAAGAAGTCGTCGTGTTCGGCGGAGAACCACGTGGCGTACCGGGGAATTCCCCCGAAGTCGCTCCAGTTGTTCGTCAGGGCGATCACCAGCCGCAGCCCCAGTTGCCCGGCCCGGAAGACAGCGTGGTCCAGCGGCTCGAAACCGTCCTCGTCGTAGCGGAACGGCTCCGGTTGCAGTACCACGCCGTCCGCCGGAGTTCCATCGAGGAAGCCCCAGCAGCGGACCACCCGCAGGCCGAGCGCGGCGGCATCGGTCAGGACGCTGTCGGTCATCCGTTGGCTTTTGTAGTGCAGGTAGTAGTTGTTGGTGCCGCAGAAGCGGAAGCGTCTGCCGGCGAGCCGGAACGCGCCGTCGCGCACCTGGACGAAATCAGCGGCCCGGCCGGCGGGGCCGAATCCAGTGGGGGAGGACACGCTCCGGAAGAATACGGCTGCCACCCACGGCGAAGCGCTCCCGGGGACAAGATACCGAGACATGAGTCACGTAGCTGTGCGTAGTCATATGGGCGGTGCTCCCTGGAGGTGGCGGTCTGTGTAAGTGACCGCCTGGATAAACGCTGCTCTGGGTAGACGGCCGCCTGCCGTCGGCGACTATCACGGTGAGTGCTTCGTCAGATACATCCGTCGAGTCGGAAAGCGCGCCCGACGACACACGCGCCTGGATCAGGTGCCGAACAGATGGTCGCGGATGGCGACCGCACCGTCCGCAACCGGCAGCCTAACCGGCCGCCATCACCCGGCGTATTCGGTCGTTGCAGTTGTCGGTGATGTAGAGGAGTCGTTCGGTGGCGTCCAGGCCCAGGCCGTTGGGTTCGCACAGACGGGCCGCGGTGGCCGGCCCGCCATCGCCGGAGTAGCCGGCCTCGTCGGTACCGGCGACGGTGGTGATGACGCCGTCGGAGTCGACGCGGCGCACCCGGTTGTTGTCGGTGTCGGCGATGTAGACGCGCCCGTCGTCGGTAACCGCGACACTGCCCGGGTTCGCCAGTTGGGCGGCAGTGGCCGGTCCGCCGTCGCCGGAGTAGCCGGGTGTGCCG
>NZ_MOME01000071.1:0-14282 GCF_001983005.1 Protofrankia sp. BMG5.30
GGTGAGGACCGGCCAGGACGCTCCTGGGACTCTGACTCCACGAACACGAGGATCTCCGATCACGCCCTCTGTAGCCAACCCGCACCCAGCGGATGTCTCACCCGAGACTGACACAGAGGGGGGCCGGTTCGGCGGTGAACGCACGAATCGCCTCGACGGCATCGGGAAGGTTCGTCATGCGGACAGCTCCCCTCGAGGTTCCACTGGACCGCACCCTGCGGCGTTGGCGTTCGTTGGCCGTACCGCGCCGCTTCTGGCAGTAGACTTTTTGCCTCTACTTTTCCTATACCTAATTCGAATTAGAGTCAAGCATGGCCAAAGGAACGGCATGCGGGAGAATCCGCCGGACGGCCTGCAGCGTTCTGGTAAGTTGCTGTTCAGCAGATCATGACAAGGTCCACGACGTCACCCTCGCCGAACGCGCAGGACGAGGAGCTGGGGTATCTCGTTGGTCTTGGCTTCCACGTCGTCCTGGCCGAACACGGGACCCCGGTCGTGGTCGAGGGTGGCGAGCAGGTGCCATGYATCGGCCGCGCAACCGCGTGATCCGCGGAGCGTCTTGCCGCCGAGGAGAATGGGCTGCCCCGCCACCGTGCCCTCTGCTCGTTGTTCCTGCCCACTGGCGTGCGTGGTGGTCGACGACGTTGACGCTGGTTTGCTCGTTAGCGTGCTGGTCGCCCGCAAGCATCGCTGGAACAGAGTGTCGGCGTGCGGGTACCTGGTGAATGTCGGCCCTGATATCAGGACCGACGTCGAGTTATCCCAGTCCTGCCCACGTACTTCGCTGCCTACCTCGCTGGATGGCAAGACGTGCCGATCGAACTCTCCGCGGACATTGTCTTCGGCGCCGTGGGATACGTCCGGAGCCTCGGCTTCGAGCCCCATGCCGATTTCACCGACGACGCCGATGACTGGGGCCCTCCCCAGGCGCCGAGGTCTTGACCAGCGGCAACGCCGACGTCAGCCGCTTGTTGTAGCCGGGCCGGCCGGGCAGGCAGGGGCCCCCGACCAGATGCGCCCGGGCGTGGCGCAGCCATCGGGCCTCGCTGTGGTGGTCGAGCAGGGCCTTGAAGCTCTCTCCCTATGCCCGGTCACCGCGAGCCCAGACTTCGGACTTACTCGTCTAAACTGCTCAAGTGCCTATGCGATCTCTGGGAGTCGCCAGGCCGGGGCCGCGGGCGCCGAGGTTCCCGGCCCAGYTCGCCCCGATCTCCTCCCTGGAGGATGACACTGCCTACCAGGGCCGACTACCAGGGCCGGCTGTTCGACGGGGTCGACGCGGCGGGCCGGCGGCTGGAACGGCTCGAGATCGAGCAGTGCCGGCTGACGCTGGTCGGGCTCGCCGGTGYCCGGCTGGCCTCGGCGATGTTCGCCAACGTCGAGATCAGCCGGTCGGATCTGTCGAATCCGCGGGCGGCGAACTCGTCGATGATCTCGATGGTGGTCTCGACGTGTCGGATGATCGGGGCACCGGCTCAGCCGGCTGAACACCCACACATCCGGATGGTTGACCCCGCTCACGGGTACCGGGACGACAGGCTTTCACGGAGCTCCGCGAGCTCAGCGGCGAGCACCTGTACCTGGTCCTTGAGAGCCACCGTCTCCGCGGAGATGATTAAACTTGGCGACGCACCAGCCCGCTCAAGATCGAAGTCGGCCGTGCGCCGTGAGGCATGCTCCTTCTGCTGGCTGGTTATTGCCTTCAATATCACCACGATCGTAACGACCAGCCACAGGAAGAAAGCCACCAGCGAAAGCCACCAGGTGAGCAACCCGTTCCAGGCGATCGGGCCGGTTTTGGCGAAGACGTCCAGGCTTGCCGGGCAGTACAACAGCGCGCACCAGATGTTGAAGTAGCCATACCACCGGGGGAAGATCGGCTCAGCTCGCTTGTCACGGAGCACAGCGATACCGATGACTAGATTCTGGACGAAGATTGCATAGATGATCCCGGTGAACGGCAGCCAACCCATGTCATTGAGCATCTGGATCGACTCGGGCGAGCGCTCAGGGCGGAAGGATGCAGAGAGGAAGTAGTACAGCGGGGGAAAGAACGCGACAGGAAGTGTCGCACCCAGTCCAAGCTGCGCGTAGGTAAGCGGCGTATGGCTACCTTCGATCCGCTTGAGCTGAACGGARATAGCCGCAACAAAGGGTACCCAGAAACAGAGACCGAACATGCTTAGAATCATGCCTGAGCGGATGCGGTTAGCATGATCACGATACATGGTCGCGACGGCCTCGGGGCCGTTCGACGGGAGCGGTGGTGGGATGTATCTGGCTATGACGCCAAATCCGAGAAAGAACAGCAGGGCGAACAGAAAGCCACTCCACGCACACACTCTCTGAGTCAACGCATTCACGTCTGAAACCGCCTTTGATGCAGCATTTTGCCGAGGAGAAAACCACCGACGGTTTGGAATCCGTCCTGAACCGTACTGCACGGTCACGCTAGCCAGCGAAGGTGAGCGCAGAGGCATCCACGAGCCCACTGTCACATACCGCTATACTACTGGCACTTCAAGTCACTTATTGAGAAGACTCATCGCTTCGGTGTGCGTCCTAGTCGCCGCTGCCAGTCGTGGGCTCCGAGCAGGCGAACCATCCTGGCCTGCAGCTCGCTACTCTTCTGCCTATAGGGATACCAGTGCGGCTCCGACTTCAGATGGATTTTCTCGGAGACCACGGATTGTTGGCGGCAGTACTTGAGGATGCCAGTAGCTCCACCCGAACGTGTTCCGACACCGGAGGTTTTCCAACCGCTCATAGGCAGAGGCAGCTGAAACGTACTGATCATGACATTGTTGATATTGACGGCGCCAGCCTCGATCTGTCGCGCAACGCGGTCGGCGTGCTTGCGGTCCTTGCTCCAGACGCTCGATGACAGCCCGTAAGGCGAGTCATTCGCGAGCTGGATGGCCTCTTTTTCGTTCGCCACCTTCATGATCGGCAGGGTTGGGCCAAAGGTCTCGTCCCGCATGCACTGCATCGAGTGGTCGACGTCGACGAGAACGGTCGGCTCGAAGAACAAACCGGTAACCGCACGCTTGCCACCCGTGAGCACTTTGGCTCCCTTGCGCACGGCRTCAGCGACATGGCTCTCAACGATGGCCAACTGGTTGGCATTCTCCATCGAGCCGATATCGGTCTGATAGCTACCATCGGGGTCCATGCCCTGACGCAGCTCCTTGACTTTCTGTGTCACCTTTTCGACGAACACGTCGTACACGGGCTCTTCGACGTAGCAGCGCTCGACCGAGATACAGATCTGACCGGAGTTCCACATCGCGCCCCAAGYGGCCGCGCTGGTGGCACGTTCAAGGTCGGCGTCGGAGAGCACGATCATCGCATCCTTGCCGCCGAGCTCGAGGCTGCAGGGTATGAGACGGTCCCCAGCCCTTGCCGCGATCTTGCGGCCGGTCCTGGTGGAGCCGGTGAAGGCGACCATGTCGACTGCCTCCACGACCGCCGCTCCGGTCTCAGGCCCACCTGTGATGCTCGCGAGGACTGGGGGGGCGTTCACCTCCTCAAGCCAACCACGGGTTGCTTCCGCCCAGGTCAGAGGCGTGAACTCCGATGGCTTGAACAGGACCGCGCAACCGGCCATGAGCGCGGGTACACCGTCGAGCATGGGGCCGCCCAGGGGCCCGTTCCAGGGGGTGAGCATTCCGACGAGCTGGTACGGACGGGCGAAGACCCTTAAATTCTTCGTCATACCGACAGCACCCCAGGATTTTACCTTACGGTCGGCGAGAAATTTCTTGGCATGCTTGCCATAGTAATTGATGAGGTCCACYGCCATAGCGACCTCGAGACCCGCGTCGCCCCAGGACTTGCCGGTCTCCTCCTGCATGAGGCCGACGAGGTGCTTCTCGTTGTCGAGGATCCAGTCGAGGAAGCGAAACATGTACTTGGCGCGGCCATCAGGGCCCAGGTCCTCCCACGCCGGCTGCGCCTCTCGTAATCTCTTTGCGGCCACGGCGACGCCTTCCGGACCCTCGTCCGGGACCGATGCGACAAGCCGTCCGTCCGCGGGGCAGCGGACCTCGATCAGTACAGGTCCCTTCGCGGTCTGCTCTTGTACCTGTGTTGTCATGACAGTCCTTCTCCGTGAGGATGATGGCGTTATCCCGATACGTTCATTGGTATGTAATCCGAGTTAGTCCAATGACTGGTGCGGCGGCTGGAATGGTTATTTTTGATCGGTGTGGTTATTCGGGTGGGCCTGGTCGGCCGGCACCGCCAGCGCGGTGCGGTGGTGCCGGCCGGTCCGAGTCCGGCCGACACGAGCAGGCCGAGCGCGCCGTCCAGATCATCAGCAAGCCCCGGCATCTGTCCCATCGGCACCTCGCCGGTTCCCAGGGCTCCCAGCGCCGTGCGACGACGGTGAACACCGCGGCAGACTCCCAGCTTTGGCCCACGGCCCGAGGATGAAGAACCTGTTGTGCCAGCGCGGTCACGAATGCCACCGCCATCACTCCGATCACCGCTGCGCACAAGAACGTCGCCAGCAGGCCGGAGGGGGTGAGCGGGTGGTCGACGAAGTCAAGTTCGACCGGCGCACCCCACCGGAACAGGAGGGCGTCCCCAGCGTGGATGCCGACAGGGCCTGCGGCGACGACGGCCCCGAGATCTTCGCCCATCACCTCGCCCCTTTCGGTCATCCGCAGATCTTGCAACTTCGATTCAACTATGGTTTAGATTTGTCTCCAGTACAAGCCCACAGTCGAAGGCCCACGCCGCAAGGAGCCGTATGCGAGACGCCGTCGTCGTCGAAGCTGTCCGTACGCCGCTGGGTAAGCGCGGAGGCGGACTGGCCGATGTGCATCCGGCAGACCTCAGCGCTGCAGTGCTGCGCGAACTCGCCAGGCGCACCGATCTAGACCCCGCCCTCGTCGATGACGTGGTCTGGGGGTGCGTCGGGCAGGTCGGCGAGCAAACCGGAGACATCGCCCGCACAGCCGCGCTGTCGGCAGGTTGGCCCGAGCACGTGCCCGGCGTGACGGTCGACCGCGCCTGCGGGAGCTCGCAACAAGCGCTCAGCTTTGCCGCCGCTGGGGTGATCGCCGGCCACTACGACGTGGCCGTTGCCGGTGGTGTGGAGTCCATGTCGCGCATCCCCATGGGTCTGGCGTTCACCGTCGGAGGAGATCCGTACGGCGGTGCGGGCTGGCAGAAACGCTTCGGCACCACCCCGCATCAGGGCCTCGGAGCGGAGATCATCGCCGAGCGATGGGGATTCAGTCGCAATGACCTCGACCGATACGCGCTTGAGTCCCACGCCCGGGCCGCCGCTGCCCTGGATTCCGGGGCGTTCGACAGGGAGGTCGTGGTGGTAGATGGTCTGGAGCGGGATGAGGGCATCCGCCGCGGTGGAACGCTTGAGAGCCTGGCAGCGCTCAAGACGGCGTTCAAGGATGACGGCGCGGTCACAGCAGGCAACGCTTCCCAGATCACCGACGGTGCGGCCGCCCTGCTCGTGACCACCAGCGAGATCGCTCGCCACCACGGCTGGGAACCACTGGCGCGCGTTCACACGTCAGTCGTGATCGGTGACGATCCGATCATCATGTTGACGGGGCCGATCCCGGCCACCCGCAAGGCGCTGAAGCGTGCGCACCTCAAGGTGGATGACATCGGTGCTTTCGAGGTCAACGAAGCTTTCGCTTCGGTGCCGTTGGCCTGGCTGGCCGAGATCGGAGCGGACAGCGCGATCGTGAACCCCCGCGGAGGCGCGATCGCGCTCGGGCATCCGGTCGGCGGGTCCGGCGCCCGGATCGCGACCACACTGCTGCACCACATGCGCGACAACCGCATCCGCTACGGCTTGCAGACCATGTGTGAGGGCGGCGGTCAAGCCAACGCGACTATCTTCGAACTGCTGTGAGGAGCACACGATGCCCGAGGTGAGCGACCCCAGCAAAGTGCTGGTCTCCAGCCACGATCATGTCGTCGTAATCACGCTCAACCGCCCCGATGCTCGCAACGCTGTCGACCACGATGTCTGCCTGCTGGTGGGAAACGCGGTGGCGGCTGCAGACAGTGATCCGAGCATCCGCGTGATCGTGCTCACCGGAGCGGGCGACCAGGCCTTCAGCGCGGGCGCCGACCTCAAGGCAATCATGCGTGGCGAGCGCATCCTGCCGGTCGGCAGGGAGCATTGGAGCATCGCCGGTTTCGCCAACCACTTCACGTCCAAGCCCACCATAGCCGCGGTCAACGGCGCCGCACTCGGTGGCGGGACCGAACTCGCGCTGTCATGCGACCTCGTCGTCGCCGTCGAGACGGCGACGATCGGGCTCCCCGAAGTGAAGCGRGGGTTGGTCGCCGGAGCGGGAGGTGCGTTCCGCCTGATCCGACAGCTTCCTCACCGCGTCGCCCTCGAACTGCTCCTCACGGGTGAACCGATGAGTGCCGCAGACGCGTCGCRCTGGGGTCTGATCAACCGCGTAGTGCCAGCCGGCAAGGCCCTTGATGCCGCGATGGACCTAGCGGCGCAGATCGCCGCCAATGCCCCGCTCGCTGTCCAGGCCAGCAAGAGGATCGCCTACGGCGCCGAGGACGGCGCCCGGCACGATGAGGACAGCCTCTGGGCGCTCACCGAGCGGGAGTTCGCGGTACTGGCGCTGTCGGAAGACGCCAAAGAGGGCCCACGAGCCTTCGCAGAGAAGCGCTCGCCGATCTGGCTGGCCCGCTAGACCACCATCGACGAGAGGACATCAATGGAGATCCGTGGCAAGGCAGCGCTCGTTTCCGGGGGAGCCGGCGGTCTCGGCGAGGCGACGGTACGTCGGCTGGTAGCCGACGGCGCGCGGGTCGTGATCGCCGACCTCGCGGAAGAGCGAGGGAAGGCACTCGCTCAGGACCTTGACGAGGCCGCTGTCTTCGTACGAACCGATGTCACGGACGAAGAGTCCGTGGCGCAGGCCATCGCAGCTGCATCGGAGCTTGGGCAACTGCGCGTCTCCGTTTGCGCGCACGCCGGACCCGTTGCCCAGCAGCGCATCCTGGACAGAAGTGGCGCACCCATACCGCAGGAGCTTTTCGATCGGACGATCCGCATCTACCTGTCAGGGACATTCAACCTTCTCCGGCAGGCCGCAGCGGCCATGGCGGCGCTCGAGCCGCTCGACTCCGGTGCGCGGGGTCTCATCGTCAACACGGCCAGCATCGCGGCATTCGAAGGCCAGATCGGGCAGAGCGACTACAGCGCGGCCAAGGGTGGCGTTGTCGGGCTGGGGCTGGTCGCGGCACGCGACCTCGCTGCTGTGGGGATCCGGGTGGTGACCATCGCTCCCGGCACCTTCTTCACGCCTGCCTTTCAGCTGGACGAAGAGGCCGCGCACGAGACCTGGGGGAAGTCCGTTCCCTTCCCCAAGCGTATGGGACGCGCCGACGAATACGCGGACCTGGTGTCATTCCTCGTCGGCAACGATTACATCAACGGCGAGACCATCCGCATCGATGGAGCCCAGCGCTTCGGACCGAAATGACTGAAGCGGCCGAAGCGCGGCCGAGTCGGCCGGCTGTGTGCTCGCGGTCTGGGGCTCGCAGCCGGTCACTCACTGATCGGTGTCTACAGCACACGACCCTGTCGCCAGTTGGCACGCCCGAGCCGCGACATCTCAGTCCGGACATCTCGGCACAACTCTCGACGAAACCGTACCGACACGGCGCCGTGCCGGGAGACTGGGATCGCTCGAACCAGCGTCAGGCAGTAAGGGTCACGAACGGCCGAGCAGGAAATCTGCCCCGCGCTCACCAATCATCATGGATGGCGCGTTGGTATTGCCTGTGGTCACCTTCGGCATGACTGAGGCGTCGATCACGCRCAGCCTGTCAATACCGTGCACTCGCAGCTCGGGGTCGACCACAGCGTCGTCGTCAATACCCATCTTGCAACTGCCTACCGGGTGGTAGGACGRGACGACATTGCCACGCGCGTACGCCTCCCAGTCCGCATCCGTCCGGCACTCCGACTCAGGAGCGAAGCGTCCCGCGGTGATCTCCTTCATAGCCGGTTGCTCCATCACCTCTTGAACCAGTCGCAGACCCCTCAGCGTGTCACGAAGATCGTCAGGGTGCCCGAGGAGCTGCATCTCGATCCGGGGCGGCTCCGTCGGGTCCGCGCTGCGCAGGCTGACTCGACCACGGTACCGGGTGTGAGTGAAGGTCGAAGAGGCGAGAAAGCCCTCCTGCTTGGCAGGCTGAACGTTGAACATGCCATTTTCGTCGACGTTGCGCGTGATAGCGATGGGAGTGAACTGCAGCTGCACGTCCGGTGCCGGCAGCGAAGGGTCTGTCTTGGCCATGACCTGGACCTGGACCATCGTGAGCGCGAGCACGCCGGTGCCGTGCAGAACGTAATCCTTAAGGCCTCCGAGTATGTCGCCGATCCTCGGCTTGTTGAAAGTATGGATCTTCGCGTGGTAACGCTGCATGAGGTAGGCATGTTCGTGCAGGTTCGAGCCGACGCCGGGGAGGTTGCGCACGAGGTCGATGCGGTGCTCACGCAGGTGCGCAGAGGGTCCGATACCTGAGAGCATAAGTAACTTCGGCGTCGCCATGGTGCCAGCGCTGAGTACGACCTCCTGTCGGGCGCGGGCCTGCCTTACCTCGCCCTTGTGCTTGTACTCCACACCGACGGCAATCTTGCCCTCAAGCAGAACGCGCGCCACCGTAGCCTGYGTGCGCACAGTCAGCCGATCCTTCGGAGCGATACGCTTGATGTACTCTCGCGAGGACGAGGAGYGGGTGCCCCGGCGGTGGTTGACCTGAGCCAGAGCTACACCGTCCTGCTTCTCGCCATTGTAGTCCGCGGTCTCGGGGTACCCGGCCTGTTTGGCCGCCTTGATGAAGGCCATGTTGGCCTGACCTCGGTTGCATTGCGTGATTACGGAGACAGGGCCGCTGTCACCGCGGAAGGAATTCTCGCCCCCTTCCCAGGTCTCGATACGCTTGAAGGCCGGCAGCACGGACGCGTAGTCCCACCCCTTGCAGCCCAGCTCGGCCCAGCCGTCGTAATCGGCTCGGTTGCCGCGGACGTAGACGCAGGAGTTGATCGAGCCGCCTCCGCCCATCACCTTGCCCGCCATCCATGCCTCTGGGCGATTGCCTCGGGAAGGGTCCGGCTCGGCGGGATACTTCCAGTTGTGCTTTTCATAGGCAACCGCGACGCCAGCGGGGATCAGAATTTCCAGACGACGGCGATCGTTCTTGCCGGCTTCGAGGAGCAGAACGTGTGCGCCCCCTTCCGCAAGGCGACTGGCGACGACGGTGCCAGCAGAACCACCACCGACAACAACGTAGTCGTAGGTCTCGTCCGTCATGYCTGCTCCCCGTCCTGCTGTCTCGGCCGCGAGCGGCCAACAACGTCTCGGTGACGCTCGCGTACATAATCTTCTTCAGATTCGAATACGTCAACGCGTCTGGCCGTGGTTCTCACCCAGTGGGCGCCGCCAGCATGAGTGCCGTGCGACGGGCGCGGCAGACGAGTTTGCCCCTCTGGTTGAGGCCCCGATGCTCGAACTCGACGACACCCTGCCCCCGACGAGAGGACGACTCCCGGACAGAGACGACCTCGGTCTCCGCGAACAGTGTGTCTCCGATGAATACCGGGGCCGGAAAGACGATCTCGCTGAAGCCGAGGTTGGCCACTGTCGTACCCTCCGTGAGGTCACCGACGCTCAGACCGACGACGGTGGACATCGTGAAGAGGCTGTTCACAAGGACCCTGCCGAATTCGGTGCGCGAAGCATAGTCGGCGTCCAGGTGGAGGCTCTGAGTATTCATAGTGAGGGTCGTAAAGAGTACGTTGTCGGTGTCGGTGACGGTGCGTCCCGGACGATGCGAATACACGTCGCCGACCACAAGCTCGTCGAGGTAGCGGCCTCGCCGCACGTGGGTGGTCACCAGCGGGCCGCCTCTCGGAGTGCACTACGGTGGTCGGGGTGCGCGATTGCGATGAGGGCCTCTCCCCGCTCGCGCGTGGTCCGGCCGTCCAGTCGAGCCACCCCGTACTCGGTCACGACCACGTCGACCATCGTGCGCGGGATGGTGACCGTCCGAACCGATGCCGCGATCCGCGACACCTTTCCTCCGGAAGAGGCGGATGGGAGGGCAATAATACGCATGCCGCCGAGCGACCGCGTGGCGGTGTCCACATAGTCGAGGCTTCCTCCCGCGCCGGAGATCTGGCGACCATTAACGGTCTCGCTGTTGACGTTCCCGGCCAGGTCCACCTCGACCGCCGTGTTGATGGACACGAAGCGCTCGATCTCTCCCAGCCGGGCGGCGTCATRCGAGACCGACGACGGATACATCCCGATGGCAGGATTGTCGTCGCTGAACCGGAGCAGCTTCTGCGTGCCCATCATGTCGGGGCTCAGCACGGCGGGGGTGGGCACCACATCACCGGCGCTGAGCATCCCTGCCGCGAAGAGGTCCACCATTTCGTCTGTCGCCATGCCGACGAAACGCACACTGCCCAGATCAGCCGATGCCAGGGAACGCACGAGCGTTTCGGGGATGGCGCCGATGCCGATCTGGAGCGTGGGGTTCCCGGGAAGCAGCTGCAGGACGTTTCTGGYGATCACCGTGGAGATTTCGTCCGGCTTCGCGGAGGTATAGGTCGGCAACGGCGTTACGGACTCGACGAGCGAATCGAAGATCGACACATGCACACGTGACTCACCGTGAGTCCGGGGCACGCTGGCATCGACCTCAGCAATCAAGGTCTGTGCTGTATGCAGCGCCGACAGCCCATAGCTGACAGAGGGCCCGAGCGAGCAATGACCTCGAGCGTCCGGTGGGCTTACCCGCACGAGGGCAACTCCGACGCGCCAGCGCTCGAGCAGGGCCGCAAGACGCGAGGCCCGAGYGGGGACGTAGCCGATGACCCCTTCGGCGACCAGATCGCGGATCGGAGGCATGACGTGCCAGGTGCGATAGGTCATCTCCCCCRCTGTCACGGCGTCGACGAACGGGTAACCGCTGAGGAGCAGTCCCGATGACAGCGTCCAGTCGCGTCCGGGCGCTACCTCACTCAAGGCGTCGAGCAGCGTCGTCGGGGCGCCCATGYCAGGAGCCGACACCAGGTGACTCCCGTTGGGCACCCGTGYAAGGGCCTCACGGGGGGTGCGGTGTGGCAGGGCCTTCACGTAGGACCACTCCCCGCGGTCAGGCCGACGGCGAAGACGGCATCGAAGGCCGCTTGGTCGTACTGGAACTCGTCCACCTCGGCGATCAAGTCCGCTTCGAAACGGTAGATGAGGCGCTCCTTCATGCGCAGGACGCGATCACCGATCGTGATGACGCCRTACTGAAAAACGATCACTCGGTCGCCACTCATCGCGATGTCAATCACTTCGAAGGTGGCCGGCTGGGTCAGGATCCGCCGCATCATGCCGAACAGGCCCATGACTTCCGCCCGTCCGGCATACTCACCGGCGAGCGCATTGTGTCCCGGGACCCGCCACACACAGCCAGGCGCCAGGAGCGCCTCGATCGTAGGGCGGTCGCGTTCGGTGAAGGCCCGCATGAGGTTGTGCACTGCCGTGGCGTGCGGATGCTCCCATGGTGTGACCATTTCTGTTTTCTACTTCGGTTTTGAACCGAAGTCAATCGCCACAGCAGCGTCGCCGTGYAGCACCAGCCGGCCATCGTCGTTGGTCGTCTTCAGGGTGATCTGTACCCGAGCGCAGGAACCGTGAATATCGACCGCTGCGATGGTGGCCGTGGTGGTCAGCCGGTCCCCCGGCCACACGGGCGCCGTGAATCGGGCGCTGAACGTGCGCAGCGACTCGATACCAAACCACGAGGTGACAACTCGGCTRCTCAAAGCCATCGTCATCATCCCGTGCCCCATGATCGACGCTTTACCCGCGGACCTGGCCGCCGGTTCGTCAGTGTGCAACGGGCTGAAATCGCCAGACACCCCGGCGTACTGCACGATCTGCGTTCTCGTCACTTCGTCGCACACGACCATGCTGTGGATCTGGCCGACCTCAGGCAGGACGCTCATCAACGCTCGCTGACGTCGGCGGGGTTTCGACCAGCACCATCCGCGACCGCACGACAACCGCGCCGTGCTGGTTGCGCAACTCCTTCACGAGCTCGGTGAACAACAGCTCGCCTCCACGCTTGCTGCTCCTGGTCCAACGCCTGCCGTACTCCTCTGTCACCTCGAGAACATCGCCAAGATGAACTGGCAGCAAGTACTCGAAATGCTGCTCGGCGTGGAGAAGCTTACCGCCGCCCACAGGAGCGACAGCCAGCGCACCCGTGGGACGCATGCCTCGCATATGCTCGGGATCATGCTGGATCGAGGTCGCCGTGAAAGTGGGAGGAACGACCCGTCCAGGCGAGGGCATCGGTTCTCCAACCGCACGGGCGAAGGCCATGACATGGCCTTCCTCCACTGGGAAGCGCTGCCCCATCGTCAAGCCGCCGGACGAAAACGCRGCAACGCCGAACCAGCTCCCGTGTCGTGAAACACCACCTGTACGGACTGCCCGATGCTGAGGGTCTCAGGGTCGCACTCCACGATGTTGGTGAGCATCTTCGGGCCCTCCTCGAGCTCGACGAGGGCGAGCACGTAGGGACCGCAATCCTTGTACTCGAGAATCCCCCGGGTCGTCAGCGTGAAGCTGTACACCGTTGCCCGACCGGAAGCCTCGACCTGTTTCAGCTCGCTACTGTGRCAGTTCGAGCACAGGAAACGCGGGTACCACACGGACGTGCCGCAGGCCGTGCAGYGCTGGACGAGCAGCACACCACGAGAGGTCGCCTCCCAGAACGCTGCTGTCTCCGGCTGCACTTCCGGTACCGGAGCTGGCAGCTCCGCGCCTGTTGTCATGCATCCTCCCTGCCGAGAATGACGGTGGCATTGCCCATGCGCGTGGACAGCCAGCCGCCCGTACCGTGCGCCAAGGCGATTTCGCAGTCAGGCACCTGCACGGCGGAATGTGCCTCTCCGCGCAACTGGCGGACCGCTTCGATCATCTTCGTCATGCCGCCTCGGTTGGCGGGGTGATTATTGYAGAGCGAACCACCATCGGTATTGAAGGGCAGTTTGCCGAACGGCGCCTGCAGGGTTCCGCCGAGCACAAACTTGCCGCCTTCGCCCTTGTCGCAGAAACCGAGGTCCTCGAGCGCCAGCAGGACTGTGATCGTGAACGAGTCGTACAGCCCGACGTAGTCGATGTTACTGCGGCTGACGCCGGCCTCTTCGAAGGCATCGCGACCGGAACGGACTCCTCCGGTAACCGTCACGTCCTGCCAGCCGCCCTTCGTGTGCTCGATGGCCTCCCCATGCCCCAGAACAGCGACGCAGTGCCGGTCCAGGCTCTTCGCGATGTCCTCGTTGACGAGAACGAGGGCGCCGCCCCCGTCGGTGACGACGCAGCAGTCGAGCCGGTGCAGCGGGCTGCTCACCATCGGGCTGTTCACGACGTCCTCGACGGTGACGACCTTGCGTAGCAGTGCACGCTCGTTGTGCTGCGCATGCAATGAGGCGGCCACTTTGATCTCGGCCAGCTGCTCGCTGGTCGTACCGTACTCGTGGATGTGGCGCGCCGCGGCAAGCGCGTAGACCGCGCTGACGTTCATACCGAAGACAGGTTCGAAGGCCGCCTCGGGCGGAGCACCCATCAGCTGACCGGGTGCGCGCAACGCCGTGGTGCGCGGTCGGCCGCCAAGGGTGATGAGGGCGACGCTGCACTTCCCGGTGGCGATCGCGGCGGCAGCATGCCCGACGTGACTGAGGTAGACCGAGCCACCCATGTCGGAGGAGTCCATGTAGCGCACCGCGAGACCGAGGTAGTCCGCCATGGCAAGGCCGCCCAGTCCTGGCGCGTCCCCTCCGGTGAAGTAGCCGTCGACGTCGGCCAGCGTCAGACCGGCGTCAGCCAGTGCCCCGAGAGCCACCTCCGCATGGATCTGCGCGATGGACCTGTCGGGCAGCTCTCGTCCAGGATGCTCGTAGGCCCCAGCGATAAAGGCCTTGCGTCGGATGGTCACAGCCGGTCAGACGAAGGGATTCGCCGGCGCGGCGTCCRTGATCGGTCGGAACGCCTGTTCCACCTGCTTGCCGATCGTGGACAGATCCCAGGCCTCGCCCTCTGCGCGTACGGTGACCAGTGGCCGTGGGTCGCTGTACAGGGACACCTCAAGACCTCGCGCGTGAATGACGTGACCGTTGCACCATGCCGACTGTTCCGAAGCCAGCCAGGCCGCGATGGGGGCGATGTTGTCCGGGGACAACTTGTCGCTGTCCGGCCCAT